>NZ_DASVTX010000246.1:0-3485 GCF_036387355.1 Longimicrobium sp. | reverse complement strand
ATCGTGAGGCTTTCAGCTGTTGTTGCGGCGAGTTCACTCGCTCAGCCAACCAGATCCCGGATCCACGCCGGAGCCCCAGCCTTGATCAACCCTCCCCCAGTCTTTTTTGGGGGAGGGTGGGCCGGTGGTGCCGGCCCGGGTGGGGGCCGCCCTGGACTCCGCCCTCGCACCCAACGATCCGCCCCGTGCTGGTGAAGTCCCCCCGTCTGTTTGGGGGGACTTTCCGTTGTTGTTGCCGCGAATTCATTCGCTCAGGCGAGCCTGGGTAGCCCCTCAACCGGAGCGGGCGGGCCGCCTTCCGGCGACCCGCCCGCTCTCGTCCGTCCAGCTTCTACCCGTCCGATGCGATCAGACCGCGTCGGAAAGCGAGGTGAAGGTGAAGTCGCGCGCCTTGACGGCGGGCACCAGCACCGATCCGCCGTCCCCGTCTTCCGACGACGTCACCCGCACCGGCGGGCTCATCATGTCGATGTTGTTCAGCAGGAAGATGGGTGACTCGTTCCAGCGCAGGTTCTTGACCGCGCTGGTGATGCGGCCGTTCTCGACCAGGAACGTGCCGTCGCGGGTGAGGCCCGTGTACAGGATCGTCCGCGGATCCACCGGACGGATGTACCACAGGCGCGTCACCAGCAGCCCGCGCTCTGTGCTGCGGATCATCTCCTCGATGGACGAGTTGCCGCCCGACATGGCGTACGCGCCGGGGAAGCCTGTGGGCTGCCGGTTGTTCTTCTGCGCCCAGAAGCGCCCGTACACCAGGTCCTTCAGAACGCCGTTCTCCACCCAGGTGGTGCGGTTGTTCGGCAGCCCCTCGCCGGTGAACGGCGCAGAAGCCGTGCGCGGATCGGCCGGGTCGCTGATGATGCTCACCCGCTCGTCCAGGAACTTTTCGCCGATCTTGTTGCCGCCGCCCTGCTTGCTGAAGAACGACCGGCCCTCGTCGGCGCCGCGGGCGTTCATGCCGAACACCATCAGGTTCACCAGGTTGGCGACCGCCGTGGGCTCCAGAATGACCGTCCACTCGCCCGGCTCCACCGCCTTGGGATTGCGCGAAAGCTCCGCCTTGCGGATGGCGCGCTCGCCCAGCTCGGCGATGTTCATGCGGCTCCAGTCGTTCTCGCCGCCGCCCGCCCAGCCGCTGCCCGTGCCGTCCGGGGTGCGCACCGTGGTGGTGAAGCTGCTCCCCGTGCCGCGGGCGTAGGCGAACAGCCCCTTCTTGGTGGCCACCGCCTGCGACCCCGTGAAGTGCGTGAGGAAGCCGGTGGAAAGCATTCCCTGGCGCGCGGCCGGCTCGGCTACCTGCCGCACCGCCGCGGCGCGCTGCGCGGGGGTCATCTGCGCCGTGCTTTCAAAGTACGGCTCCACGCGGGCGTACTGCTGCGGGCCCAGTTCGCCCAGGTACTCCGGGTCTTCCGGAACCAGGCGCGCCAGCCGCTCGGAGGTCTGCACCACCGCGCGCAGCCCCTCGTCGTCCAGGCGGTTGGTGGTGGCCGACGCCACCTTCTTGCCGTACGCGCTGCTGACGGTAATGGAGGCGTCGTACGCGTCGCCCGACGTGCTCACCTGGTTCATGGCGAAGCGCGTGTTGCCGGTGGTCTGGCTGTTCAGGTTGACGCGCGCCTCGTCGGCGGTGCTGTACGAAAGGATCTTCTGCGCGAGCGCCTCGGCATCGGCGCGCGACAGGTAGCGGGGTTCGGCCATGCTCAAGCCCTCCGACCGGTGTTGATGACGTTGACTCCGCGAAAGCGCGCCGCCGGCGAGCCGTGCGAAACCGCGTTGACCTGGCTGGGCTGTCCCTTGCCGTCAAAGAAGGAACCGCCCACGAAGTACGTGCTCTGCCCGCCGATGAGGTCCATGCTGTTCCAGAACTCCGGCGTGCGCATCTGGTAGGCGACGTCCTTGAGGTCGCCCACGATGCGCCCGTTCCGGATTTCCTTGTACACCTGGCCGCCGAACTGGGCGTTGTAGCGCTGCTGGTCGATGCTGAACGAGCCGTCGCCGTCAATCAGGATGCCGTTCTCCACCCCGGAGATCAGCTCCTCCAGCGGAACGTCGCGGTCCGGGTGCGGCAGCAGGTTCACGTTGGGCATGCGCTGGAACTGCACGGCGTCCCAGCTCTGCGCGTAGCTGTTGCCGTGGCTGCGCACCGGCTTGCCGGACTGCGCGTACCAGTCGGCCAGCCACGGCGCCTGCTCGCGCGTGGTCTGCAGGTCGTTCAGCACGCCGTTCTTGATGATCAGGTACTCGTCGGGCTTTACGCCCTCGTCGTCCCAGCCAATGCTGGACAGGCCGCCCGGGGAGCTGCGCTCGCCCTGGATGTTCATGAAGTTCTGCCCGTAGCGGAACTTGCCCAGGAAGTCCTGGATGGGGTTGATGAACGAGGTGCCCGCGTAGTTGGCCTCGAACCCCATGATGCGGTCCAGCTCGGTGGGGTGGGCGATGCTTTCGTGGATGGTGAGCCACAGGTGCGTGGGCAGCAGCACCAGGTCGTAGCGGCCCGGCTCCACCGCCTTGGCGGACAGCTTGCGCACCGCCTCCTCGGCCCAGCGCCCGGCGTTGCCGGGGAAGTCGGCGTTGCGCACGTGCTCGTAGCCCAGCCCGCGCGGGGCCACGTCGGTGCTGTTGCGGCTCTGGAAGTCGCCCCCGCCCGCCGCCACGGCGGTAATGTTCATCTGCGGGAACGACCGGTACAGCGTCTGCTCGATGTACGATCCGTCGGTGGACGCAAAGGTCTTGTCCAGCTTCAGAAAGAACATCACCGAGTTCACGAAGCGCGCGCCGTTCACCTTGAGCGCCTCGGCGTTGGCCCGCAGCAGCAGGTCGACCTTTTCTTCGATGGGAACGCTGAAGGGGTCGGTCTGGATGGGCGACGTCCACTTGGCGTCGCGCACCGGCTCGGTGGGGGCGAGCTGCACCGGGCGCTGGCGGGCGGCGGCGTTGGCCTGCGCCTGCGCCACGGCCTGGCGGGCCACGCGCACCACTTCGTCGGGGGTGGTTTCGCGGCTGGCGGCAAAGCCCCAGGCGCCGTTGGCCATCACCCGCACCCCGAAGCCGAAGCTGTCGGCGTCGTTGAAGAAGGTGATCTGCCGCTCGCGCGTTCCCAGCGCCTGCGAGCGCTCGCCGGACATGCGGAAGTCGGCGTAGCTGGCCCCCGCGCTGCGGGCGGCGTCCAGCGCGCGCATGGCCAGGTCGCGGCTCACCGCCGGGTCCATCGGCTCGCGCGGGGCCGCGGCCGCCGCAAACCTGGGCAGGACCGCCGATCTCACGCCCAGCGCGGCACCCGCCGCCGCGCTGTGCAGGAGAAACTCTCTGCGCTTCATGGGTTCTCCGTCATGGAGGGGTGGTTGAGGGAGGAGCAAGGTAGAACGAGCGTTCGTACGCCGCAACGGCGCTCCGGCGCGCGGGTTGCGGTTCCTGCCGGGCCATGAACGGCTCCCGATTTCACGCCGCGGTGGTGGGCGCCGGCCCCGCGGGGCTGGCCGCCGCCC
>NZ_DASVTX010000245.1:0-5574 GCF_036387355.1 Longimicrobium sp. | reverse complement strand
CCGGTCCAGGTCCACGAACATCACGCAGGGCGAAGCAGATCTCGGGGCGCGCCCCTCGCCGCACGCCTCGCGCAGCCGCTCCAGAAACAGGCGGCGGTTGGGGAGCCCGGTGAGCGCGTCGTAAAAGGCGGCGCGGCGCAGGCTTTCTTCCGCGCGGCGCTTTTCGGTCACGTCGCGCGCCACCACCTGCGCGGCGGGCTGGCCGCGGAACAGGATGGGAAAGCTCACCGCCTCCATGTGCCGCACCTCGCCCCGCACGGGGACAATGCGGTACTCGGCCGGGTCCAGCTCGCTCCCGGCGAACAGGGTGCCCATGCGGGCCACCACGCGCGGCTGGTCGTCGGGATGGATGAAGTCCAGCAGCGGGCGGCCGATGACCTCCGCGACCGTGAGCCCCACGACGGCGGCCGCGGCGGGGTTGGCGTACTCGATTCCGTCCAGCGTGTAGATGAAGATGGGTTCCGGCGACTGGTCCACCAGGACGCGGTACTCCGCCTCCGTGCGAAAAAAGGAGCCGGCCCGGGCGCCGTCCTCGTCCAGGCACTCCACGCGCGCCCCGGGGAGCGCCTGGATGACGGCGTTCTGCCACGAGGCCCGCAGTTCCGCGCTCCCCCCGATCAGCAGCACCCGCGGCTCGTTCTTCACGGCTCCGTTCCGGTTGCGGGCGAATCGTCCACGCCGGGCGGGAAACGCATGGAACAGGCCCAGGCCGCGACACGCGGGGCACCGCGCCGGGCGGCGCCGCGAACCCGATTCACGTCCGCGGGACGGGCTCTCGGTTGGCGTCATGGAATGCACGATCGCTACGGCGCGGTGAGGTCGCCCGACTGAATCATCTGCACCGGGCGCACCCGTTCCGCCACCCGGAACCGCACCGGCTCGTCCGCCCCCGGCGCGACGGACACCATCTGCTCCGGCGGGGCCTCGTGGTGGCGGGGAAGGGAAGCCGCGGCCACCCGCACCCGGTACCAGCCGGGGCGCAGCGCCCCCGCCTCAAAGCGGCCGTCCGGGCCGGTGCGCGCGTGCCGGGTGCCGCCCGGGCCCGCCAGCTCCACCGTCACACCGGGCAGGGGTGCCTGCACGGAATCCGTCCCCACGCGCATCACCACGCCGCTCACCCGCCCGGCGCGCTGCAGGCCGATCAGGACGGGTTCGGCGCGCCCCCCGCGCACGGCGACGGGGACCGGCAGGTCGCGGTCGGCCACGCGCTCCGGCCCGGCGCCCGGCTCCACCCGCAGCGCGTAGTCGCCGTCCGGCAGCCCGGTGAAGCCCGCGTAGCCGCCGCGGTCCGTCACCGCCAGCCGGTCCGCCACGCGCACCACCAGGTCCGGAATGCCGGCGCCCGTCGCCGGGTCCACCACGCGCGCCACGATCCCCTCCGTGCCGCGCGACGGGAGCGGAACGCCGAGGGGGAGCGCGTACTCCAGCACGCCGCCGCGCGTCCATCCCCCCTGCGTGCGCGAGTCCGCCACGCCGCGCATGGTCACGCGGTGGCCGCCCGCCAGCGCGCGCTCCAGGGACAGGGACACGCGCGCTTCCCGCCGCCCGCCGTCCGGCTGCCGCGCATCCGCCGAAATGCGCAGCCACGTGCCGCGCAGAATGGGCGCGTTGGCGGTGACCGTGCCGGACCACTCGGCCTCGTCCGCGCGCAGCCCCGTGCCGCCCCGGCGCCGCTGCACGCCCGCGCTCACGTACGTGCCGTCGCGCGCGGCCAGGATGGACTGCACCCCGGCGATGTGGAACGGCGCCGCAGCCCCGCCGATGGCGGAAACCGACTGGCCCTGCTCGTACCACACGTTCACCCAGTCGCGGGGGAAGAGGGGAAAGCCCAGCCGGGCGCGCAGCGAGCGGAGGTCGCCGGGGGAGGCGGTGTCCGCGGCGGCGTCGCGGTACTCCAGCGACAGGCGGCGCCCCCACGCCAGCGCCGCGCGCCGGGTCGTCCGCACGGCCGCCAGGCTGTCTTCGGCGAACCAGACGCCTTCGCGCGCGCGCCGGAGCGACGCGGAAAACGACAGCCCCGCACCCGGGTTCAGCACCAGCGAGGCCATGTCCTGATCGCGCGTGGCGCCGCCCGGGGCCGGCAGGGCGCCGCGCACGTGCAGCACTTCGTACGAACCGATGCGCCTCGCACCCCAGGCACGGACCGCGAGCGGCATCCCCTCCGCGCCCGTCACGCCGGGCGCGGCCTCCGCTTCGGCGTTCAGCGCCGGGTCCAGGCGCAGGGCGGCGTCCACCGTCCAGCGCGCCGCGCTGTCGGCGACGACGGCGTTCAGGCCGGCGCGGGCGCGGCCGCCGCCCACGCGCAGAAAGCCGCCCGCGGTGCCGGGGCGGCCCTCGCCCCGGCGGTCGCGCGCGGCCATGGCCCCGCCGCTCAGCCATCCCCGGTGCACCGAGGCCGCCCCGCCGAAGCCGAACGTTCCGGGCTCCGTAAGGCGGGAAAGGGAGTAGAAGTCGTCCCCCAGCCGCAGCGCCAGGCCGGGCGCGTCCAGCCGCACCCGCGCCTCGTCCCGCCGCGCGTACGGGGTGCCGGCCGGGTCCGCGGTGCGCGCGTCCACCGCCAGCCGCACGGAACCGGCGCGGTCCAGCGCGCCGGCGGCGGAAAGCCCGACCCCCGCGCCGGTGAGCGAATCGCTCGCCAGCACCCGCAGCTCCACGGGAAAGCGCCGCCCGGAGCGCACCCTTCCCCCGCGCGGCACGATGGTCACCACGGTCTGCCCCGCCGCGGCCGGCGCCCCCGACAACGCGGTCAGGCCCACCTGGTGGCGCTGGCTGGACGGCCCGCCCGTGGGCGTACGCCCGCGCACCGTGACGATGCGCGCGGCGCCGGCGCGAGGTCCACCGCCTCCACGTCGGCGCGCGGAGTGATGCCGCGGTCGCCGCGGACGCTCAGCCGCACGCGCTCGGCGACGTTCCCCGCGTTGCCGACGCGAAAGCGCACCGCGTACTCCTCGCCGCCCAGGCGCGGCGCCGTCCACCACCACCGTCACGCTGCGCCGCTCCGCGACCACCACCAGCACGGAATCCGCCACGCCCGCGACGGTGTAGCGCACGGCGTGCGTCCCCGCCGCCGCCGTCGCGGGCACGCGCACGCCCACCAGCCGCAGTTCCGCCGCGCCGGCCGCCAGCTCGCCCGCGTCGCCCGCCGTGGCGCGCCATCCCGCGGGGAGCGACGCCTGCCCGGGGAGCACGGCGGGGGCGCCGGACACGTTGGTGACGCGGAAGGGAAAGGTGATGGACTGCCCGGCCGCCGCCTCCACCCGCGCCGGCCCCCGCCGCTCCACGCGCGCGCGCTGGGCCTCCGCGCGCCCCGTGAGGAGCGCGCAGAGGCCCAGCGTGAACAGAAACGGACGAAGCGCGCGCATCCCCGGCTCAGATGCGGATGGTGTACTCCGCGCCGAACACGTCGTCGCTCCCCGTATCCACCGTCACCATCGCGCGATAGGTGCCCGGCGCCAGGCCGCGCAGGTCGAACGCCTGGTGGATGGAGCTGCCGGGGTACACCAGGCCGCGGGTGCTGGACCGCTGCCCGGCCGGGGCGCCGTCCGCGCGGAACAGGTCCATGCGCAGCTCCAGCCGGTCCGCCTGCTCGCCCGTGTTCATGATGTCCATCTCCAGCGCGGGGGCGCGCCCCGGCCCGGTGACGCGCGCGCCCTGCAGCGCCACGCGGCGCTCCGCCTCGCCCACGTGCGTCGCCAGCTGCACGGCGTAGCGGATCACGGGGGTGAGCCCCAGCCGTCCCGTGCGCGCCGCGGAAACGGACGCGGGATCCATCGTTTCCACCAGCAGCACGCTCCAGTATGAGCCGCGGACGTCGCCGCCGGCCGGAACGGTGACCGTGTACGCCACCGTGGCCTCCTCGCCCGGCGCCAGCGTGAGCTGCGACGGGCTGAACCGCACCCAGGGCGCGTTGCTGCGCGGCGTGCTGCCGGGCGCGTCGTAAAAGGTGCGGCCGTCCGCAAGAAAGCGGTAATCCGCGGCGGAGACGCGGGCGGTGCGGGCGTCGCCCCCCGCGTTGCGGACGCGCACGGTGCCGCTGTAGCTGGCGCCGGGCGCGGCCTGGCGCTCTTCCACGGTGCTGCTGACCACGCTAATCTGGGCGGCGGACTCGGACGCGGCGGCCAGCGCGGCGAGGGCCAGGAAAACGAGACGCTTCATGATGACTGCACGGGGTACGGCGGGGGAAAAGCAGCGGGCGGGCGCCGGAGTGGGGCACCCGCCCGTGACAGCGATGCGGATCAGGCGCCGGCGGTGATGGTGTAGGTCACCGTGCGGTTGCCGGCCTGCACGACGCCGGCAGCAACGGTCGCGCTCAGGCCGTAGCTGATGGACAGGCCGGACTGGTTCACCGTGCTCACGCCGGTCACCACGTCCATGGCGGTGGTGCTCAGGTTTACCGCGCCCGCGCTGGTGGCGCCCGACGGCGCGGCCATGTTCACGCTCAGCGTCACGCCCGACGGCATGTTGGAATCCAGCGAAGCCGTGATCTTGCGGCCGGTCTCGTTGGTGGTGATGGCATAGGTGCCGCTGGCGGTGGCGCTGGTAAGCCCGCTGCCCGGGGTGGCGGCGCTGATCACCAGCGACGGCGAGCCGGAAACCGCGATCTCGTTCACGGCCGAAACTTCGTAGCTCACGGTCTGGGTGGCGGTCTGCGCGGAGGCGTTGGTGGCGGCCAGGGCGGCGGCGGCAACGGCGAAAGCAGCGGCGATGCGGATGGACATGTTGCGATTCCTTCGAAACAGAAAGATGGGGACGCGCGGATCAGGGGGGAGCCGCGCCGGATTCCGCCAGCCCGTCCGGGCCGGCGACGCACTCCCCCAAGGCGAATGGCGTTCCACATTGTATCAGATCCGCAACTGGTTGCTGGAGGTGGGTTTAGCCGGGTTTGTGCATCGCGGCGCGGGCGGCCGGTTGTGTACGGAATCCGTACATCTCCAGCCGCGGAAAGGGCGCAAGCCGATGCAGAAGAATGGTTTGCGGGATTGTGTCCGGATTCCGGGCGCGCAAACGTCTGTTTTCCGCCTTCCGGACGGCGGCGCGTGGAGGAAACCGTGCGGCAGGTGGCGCAAAACACACCGGCCCCGGGGCGCACCCCGGGGCCGGATCGAATTGGGCAACGTCAAAACCCGGCGGCGCCGGGGTACGGCTTACATCAGCAGGTCGGCGGGAATGCCCAGCGTTTCCCGAAGCGCCGCGATCTGCCCCTTGCTGAGCTCGCGCTTGCCGGAAAAGAACTCCGACACGCGGCTGCGCCCGCCCATGAGGTCGGCCAGGTCGGCGCGGCTCATGTTGCGCTGCTCCAGCATGAAGTCCACCACGTTCTGCGGCGTAAGGCCGGAGTCGTCGATGGGGTTGTGCTGCTCGTCGTAGTGCTCCACGAGCAGCGACAGCATCTCAAGGCGGTCGAAGTCCTCGGAGAACGGCTGGGGATCCAGATCCAGCAGCCGGTCGATTTCGGATGCCGCCGCCTCGTACTCCTCCGCGGTGCGAAGGACGTGCGGTGCCGGAATGTCGATGACCGTGAGCATCTTGGGGCGCTCCATAGTAGGTACCGTGAGCTGCAGTTGCCGTGAAACC
>NZ_DASVTX010000244.1:0-18026 GCF_036387355.1 Longimicrobium sp. | reverse complement strand
TGACGCCACGGATGCGGCCGGGGCGCAGCGAGATGATGTCCACCTCGGCGCCGTTTTCCTCCAGCGCCTCCACCGGGTGGGTCAGTTCGATCTGCTCGAATCCGTCCGCGGCAAGCACGGCGACCCGAAGTCCCGTCAGATTGTGATCGTGCATGGCTTTGTCTCTCCCGTGTTGAGCCGGTTCAGGGAGCGTGGACGGGTGCAAGAGGCGGACCGGCGGGGAGGGCGGACGGGAAGTACGGAAGTACGAAAGTACGAAAGGGCGGCGGCGGATGGTCGCGTGCCGGAAATCAGAACCGGCGTGGCGGGATGGCCTGCTGAGCGAATGAATTCGCCGCAACAACGGCGGAAAGTCCCCCCGAACGGACGGGGGGACTTCACCTGCACCCGGTCCCGAGCCCGGGCGCGAACAGCGATCATCCGCGTCGCGGATGGTGCCCTGAGCGGATGATCCGCCGCTCTGAAGGCGGTAAGCCCCGACCCGTGGCCGCTGTCGCGTCCTAGATCGGGGCTTCGAACGCATCCGAGGGCACGAAACCGATATGAGCCCACCCCTCTCCGCGCGGGTGTTTGCGCGGGGAGGGGCAGGGGTGGGGCCCTCGGCCCCGGCGACCCGCACCGTCCTCCACGGCCGCACCGAACGGCGCCCCCTCGCTCGCTTGCGTCCCGCTTGCGGGAGAGTGGCTGGGCGTGAGGGGGGCGTCAGGATGCGATTCCTCCGCCCGACGCGCCAACCCGCAGTTGCCGTGTCCCCCTCCCCCGGGAGAAGCGGCGGGCTTCAGCGTGCCACAACGCGCGGGCTTACGGCAGCGTCAGGTCGCCGGTGGTGACGGGGACGGCGCCGCCTCCCACGCGGATGGCGGTAGCCTGGCCCGCGAAGAGGTCGGCCTCCAGCTGCAGAAGGCTCGGGCGGCCCATCTCCACACCCTGCTTCACGATCCAGCGCAGCGTGCCGCCCTTTGCCGCCGCGCGGCTGGCGAGGTAGCCGGCCAAGGCACTCGCCGCGGCACCCGTGGCAGGATCCTCCTCGATGTGCATGGCGGGGGCGAACATCCGGGCGCGGAACGCCGGCGCGTTCTCGTCCGGCCCGATCTCGTCCGGCGTGAACAGGTAGACGTGCGGCGCCCAACTGTCCGCGATGTACTTCTCCCACACCGCGCGGTTCAGGCGGGCGCGGCCCAGCGCAGCTTTGTCGCGAACGGGAATGATCTGGAACGGAACACCGCATGACACGGCTTCCGGCACGTACCAGTCGTCGCCGATGTCGGACGGGGCGAGGGAGAGCAGGTCCGCGAGAACTTCGGCGGGCGGCGGCGGCGGCCCCCACACCGGCAGGAGGGCCGCGGTGAGCTGGGCAAAGGTCGCGCGCTCGCCGGGGCCCCGCAGCGCCACGCTCACGGGGCCGACACCTTCTTCCAGCACCACCTCCGCCCGTCCCCTCACGAGCGGCACGCGGCCCAGCCACGACAGCAGCAGCGCGGTGCCCACCGTCGGGTGGCCGGCAAAGGGCAGCTCCATCCCCGGCGTAAAGATGCGCAGCCGCGCCGCGTGGGCCGCGTCCTCGGGCGGGAACACGAACACGGTCTCGGACAGGTTGAACTCGCGGGCGATCCGCCGCATTTCGTCGTCCGTCAGGCCGGACGCGTCGGGAAAGACGGCCAGCGGATTGCCTCCGAACACGCGGTCGGTGAACACGTCCAGCGTGTGGAATCGATAGGTGCGGGGTTCGCGCATGGTGTCGTGGGGCGATGGTGTTGGGGTGGGATGGTTCCCGGCGCGATGAAAGTAGTTGCGCGACGGCTGGCCGGCATCCGGGGGCGCGTTGTCCGCCGGATGGCGGGGTCATTCAGGGTTACGGAAGACGCCGCGGCGGGTGCCTCTCGGGGCGCGAAGTTGGACCGGGGGATGGTAGATCCTCCAGTCGCACAGGGATCGTACTGGTGGAGAGTGCGGCGCACGCTCCTTCAGGATGACAGGATCTTCGCAGGAGAGCAGGATCTGGGGTGGGGCGGAGTGTATGGCGGGCACGGGCCGCGGACCACACCGCGGGCGACTGGGGGTCGGGACCCCCTATTCCCTATTCCCTATTCCCTATTCCCCAGTAGTCAGTTGCGTGAGGGATGCGGGCCCGCAGGGGCGAGACGCCGGTGCGCCACGCATCGCATTGCGGGGTAACAGGATCGCACGGCGGCGCACCGGTGGCTCGACGCCGTTGGGCACAGCTGTACCGTGCCCTACGGCGCCCGCAGCCCGGCCCCGCGCAGCGGGGACGCGCCCGAATGCGTTTCGTCGTCCGTGGCGTGAAAAGAATCCCGATCGGCCCGGCACGCTACGCGCACACGGGCACCCCCGCGTACACTTTGCGCACCACTCGCAAGTTCGGTATGTTTTCGGTATGAAGGACAGAATCGTCATTCGAGGGGCGCGGCAGCACAACCTCAAGAACCTGGACCTGGACATCCCCCGGCGCGCCGTGGTGGTGATTACCGGTCCGTCCGGGTCGGGAAAGAGCTCGCTCGCCTTCGACACCGTATATGCCGAGGGACAGCGGCGCTACGTGGAAAGCATGTCCACGTACGCCAAGCAGTTCCTTGACCGCATGGAAAAGCCCGACGTGGACCGCGTGGACGGGATCAGCCCCGCCGTGGCCATCGAGCAGCGCAACCCCACCAAGACCAGCCGCAGCACCGTCGGAACCGCCACCGAGGTGTTCGACTACCTGCGCCTGCTGTGGGCCCGCGTGGGCCGCACCTACTGCCCCGGGCCGCACCCGGACCAGCCCTGCGGCCGCGAGGTCAAGCCCGACACGGTGCAGAGCGCCACGGACGCCATCCTCGCGCTTCCCGCCAGGACGCGGTTCATGGTGTGCTTCCCCCTGCCGCTCAGCACGCGGGTGACGCACGCCGTCGTCGTGGAGAACCTGCGCGCGCTCGGCTTTCTGCGCCTGCTGGTGGACGGCGGTGAAATTCACCTGGACGAGCTTCCCGAGGGGCTGGACCTGACCGCCGCGAAGGAGCTGTTCGTGGTCGTCGACCGCCTGCGCGCGGACCCGGACGATTCCGCGCGGCTCGCCGATTCGCTGCAGACGGCGTTCGCGGAGGGCGAGGGCGAGGCGGTGGTCGTCCCCGTGGGGCTGCCGCGGCTGCGCTTTACGGAGCGGTTCCGCTGCCCGGACCATCCGCACATCGAGTTCGCCACGCCGTCGCCGCAGCTGTTTTCGTTCAACAACCCGTACGGCTCCTGCCCGGAGTGCACCGGGTTCGGCGCCGTGCTGCAGTACGACGAAACGCTCATCGTCCCCAACACCTCCCGGGCGCTGGCGGAGGGCGCGGTGGACCCGTGGTCCAAGCCGCGCTACGAGGACAAGCGGCGCAAGCTGGCCGAGTTCGCGGCCAAGCAGAAGGTGTCGCCCGACACGCCGTGGGCGGAGCTGCCGGCCGAGTTCCGCAGCGCCGTGCTGCGGGGCGCGCGCGGGTTCCAGGGCGTGTTCCAGTTCCTGGAGGCGCTGGAAGAGAAGCGATACAAGCAGTACATCCGCGTTTTCCTGCGTCAGTACCAGAGCAGCCAGGAGTGCCCGTCGTGCGGCGGCGCCAAGCTGCGGCCGGAGGCGCTGCGGGTGCGCGTGGGCGGCCGCAACATCAGCGAGGTGAGCGCGCTGCCGCTGGGGCGCCTGCGTCCCTGGCTGGCGGCCATGCTGGCCGGGCGCACGGACGACCCCGAGTGCCCGCAGCCCCCGCTGACGGAGCAGGAGCGCGGGATCGCGGAGTCCATTCTGGGAGAGCTGGATTCGCGCGTCGGCTTTCTGGTGGACGTGGGACTGGCGTACCTGACGCTGGAGCGGCAGACGCGCACGCTGTCCGGCGGCGAGGCGCAGCGGATTTCGCTGGCCAACGCGCTCGGCAGCCGGCTGGTGGACACGCTGTACGTGCTGGACGAGCCGACCATCGGCCTGCACCCGGGGGACAACGACCGCCTGCTGCGCCTGCTTGTGCGCCTGCGCGAGCAGGGGAACACGGTGATCGTGGTGGAGCACGATCCTGAGGCCATGCGCCTGGCGGACTATCTGGTGGAGATCGGCCCGGGAAGCGGCGAACTGGGCGGGCAACTGATGTTCGCGGGGACGCTGGAGGAGATGCTGGAGTCCGACACGCTCACCGGCCGGTACCTTTCCGGCCGCGAGCGGATCGAGGTTCCCGCGCGTCGCCGGCCGGTGGACGGCCCGCGGCTGCGGCTGGAAGGCGCCCGCGAGCACAACCTGCAGGGCGACGACGCCGTCTTTCCCCTGGGCGCCATCACCGTGGTGACCGGGGTGTCGGGAAGTGGAAAGAGCACGCTGGTGCACGACGTTCTGTACCGCGCGGTGGAGCGCGAGCTGTCCGGCGGCGAAACGACGGCCAAGCGCCACCTGGGCGAGACGGTGGGCGCCTTCAAGCGGCTGCACGGCGTGTCGCAGCTTCGTGAGGTCGTTCTCGTCGATCAGTCGCCCATCGGGCGGACGCCGCGCAGCAATCCCGTGACGTACATCAAGGCGTACGACGAGGTGCGGCGCATCTTTTCGTCGCTGCCGGACGCCAAGAAGCTGGGATTCGGCCCGGGGCACTTCTCCTTCAACGTGGCGGGCGGGCGCTGCGAGGCGTGCAAGGGCGAGGGGCAGGTGCAGGTGGAGATGGTGTTCATGGCCGACGTCTTTGTGCCCTGCGAGGTCTGCGCGGGCGCACGGTTCCGGCCGGAGGTGCTGCAGGTGAAGTATCGCGGCAACTCCATCCGCGACGTGCTGGAGATGACGGTGGACGAGGCGATCCGCTTCTTTCTGCACGAGGACCGGCTAGGCGAGGTGCTGTGGCACCTGCAGCAGGTGGGGCTTGGCTACCTGCGCCTGGGCCAGCCCGCCCCCACGCTGAGCGGCGGCGAGGCGCAGCGCATCAAGGTGGCGCGCGAACTGGCGATGGGCGCGCGGCGCGGCGGGCGCAAGCTGTACATCCTTGACGAGCCCACCACGGGGCTGCACATGGATGACATCAAGAAGCTGCTGCGCGTGCTGGGCGACCTGGCAGACGCGGGGCACACGGTGATCCTGATCGAGCACAACCTGGACGTGATGAAGACCGCGGACTGGATCGTGGATCTGGGGCCCGGCGCGGGCCCGGACGGCGGGCGCGTGGTGGCCATGGGGCGGCCGGAGGACATCGTGGGGGTGCCCGGGAGCCTGACGGGGGAGTGGCTGGCGCCGATGCTGGAGGAGGAAGGGGCGGGGGTGAGGTAGGGGGAGGGAAGTGCTCAGTGCTCAGGGTCAAGGGCCCAGTGCGAGTGCGGAGTGCGGAGTGCGGAGTGCGGAGTGCGGAGTGCTGAGTGCGGAGTGCGGAGTGCGGAGTGCGGAGTGCGGAGTGCTGAGTGCGGAGTGCTCAGGCCGGGTGGAACTCGGTGCCGAGGGCGGCGGAGCGAATGAATTCGCCGCAACAACGGCGGAAAGTCCCCCCAAACTGACGGGGAGACTTCACCCGCACGCGGAGGATCGTCAGGTGGCGGCTGACCAGGATCGGGGCCGCCGCGGGGTGTGTGAGCGACTGAAGTCGCCGCAACAACGGCCGAAAGCCTCACGATACTGCTGTGAGGCTGCTCCAGCGCGGGACCATGAGCTCGGCGCCGAACGCCGGCCTCGCGCTGAGGTCTCCCTTCCCCCAGGGGTTTTTGGGGGAAGGGCCGGGGATGGGGGCCCCACAGCCGAGGCACGCGCCACTTCCGTACGGGACGCACCGGACTGGGGTGTGCTCCCTCTCCCACATCCGTTCGAGGGAGACGGTCGTCGTGCGCAGCACGCGGGGTGAGGGCCACAGCCGGAGGACGCGCCACTTCCGTCCGGGACGCGCCGGACTGGGGTGTGCCCCCTCTCCCACATCTGTTCGTGGGAGAGGGTCGTCGTGCGCAGCACGCGGGGTGAGGGCCACAGCCGCGGACGCGCCACCATCCGCTCCTCGCGCCCGAGCCGCCGCCCCCTCAACCGCCGGCGCGGAGCCGCGCGCCATCCGCTCCGCCCGCCCCTGAATCTTTTGCATCCGCTATTTCCGTAGAGCGGGCGCGGTGCCAGATTGGTGCGCTCGCGGCGAACCTCCGCGAGCGCAGGACCGCTTCACCCCCGCGGGACCCCGGCCGTGCTCAGCCCTGAACACCCCCTCATCCGCCTTCGCCTCCAGACGCAGGCACGCCGCCGCGCCGCCGTCGCCGCGCTGTGGGCCGCGTACGCCGCGTACCTGGCGCTCGCCGTCTGGGGCGGGCGCGGCAACCTGGCCGGCATCGCCAGCGTCGGCGCGCTGATGGTAGGGCTGGTGTGCATGGTCGCCCTGGCGGAGTCGTCCGGGCTGCGCGCGCACGGGGCGCCGCTGCACGCCAGCCGGCTGGCCCAGCGCGACCGGGCTTACGCGTTGTCGTTCCACGCCACCAGCTGGCTGCTCGTGGGCGTGGCGCTGTACACGCAGACGGCGGCGCACACCACCTGGCTGCCGCTGCCGTCCACCCCGCGCGCGGCGGCGGGCGCCGTTGCCGCGGTGTGCGTGGCCATCGGCATGCTCCCCGTCACCCTGCTGTCGTGGCGGGAGCCGGACCCCATGCCGCTGGACGCGCTTCCGCCCATCCGCCCGCCGCTCCCCCTGCCGCGCCGCGACCCGCGCGCCCGGCCGGGGGACGACGACGGGCCGCGCTGGCTGCACTGATCCGGATCCACCTGATCCCGGCGATGGGCCCGCCGCCGATTTCTTGCGGGCTCGCATGCTGTTTTTTTATCACCCCTCATGTGGAGGCTGCATGAACAAACGCCTGGTGCGGAGCGGCATGGCCGTTCTGGCCCTGCTGGGCGCCGCGTCGGCACCGCTTGCTGCCCAGGGCGGGCAGGCGGGGCGCGTCAACTTTGAGACGTACCGGCTGCCCAACGGGCTGCGGGTGATCCTGGCGCCGGACCCGGCCGTGGGCGCGGTGTCGGTGAACGTGTGGTACGACGTGGGCTCGCGCGACGAGCCGGCCGGGCGCACGGGCTTTGCGCACCTCTTTGAACACATGATGTTCCAGGGGTCCGCCAACGTGGCCAAGGGCGACCACTTCGTCCTGGTGGAGCGCGCCGGCGGCGACATGCAGAACGGCACCACGGAGTGGAACCGCACCAACTACTACCAGACGCTGCCGAGCAACCGGCTGAACCTGGGGCTGTGGCTGGAGGCGGACCGCATGCGCTCCCTGGCCGTCACGCAGGAGAACCTGGACAACCAGCGCCAGGTGGTGCAGGAAGAAAAGCGCCAGCGCGTCGACAACCAGCCGTACGTGGGCGCCATGTACGAGACGCTGATCGGGCTGTACAACCCGCAGACCTGCTTTCCGTACGCGCACAGCATCATCGGCTCGTTCGACGACCTGAACGCGGCCTCGCTGGACGACGTCAAGAACTTCTTTCGCACCTACTACGCGCCCAACAACGCCACGCTCACGCTCACCGGCGGGTTTGACCCGGCGCAGGCGCGGCAGATGATCCAGCAGTACTTCGGCGACATCGCCCGCGCCCCCGACGCGCCGCGCACCACCTGCACGCAGCCGTTCACGCACCTGCCGCAGGCCAGGACGGTGCAGGACCCGCGCGCCCCGCTGCCCGCGGTGATGATCGCGTACGGCGTTCCGGCGCCCACCGAGGCGGACTACCCCGCGGTGTCGCTGCTGAACTCCATTCTGGTGAGCGGCCAGAACTCGCGGCTCACCGAGCGGCTGGTGAACCGGGAGAAGGCGGCCATCTCCGTGAACCCGCTGTTCCTGGCCAACCGCGGGCCCAGCACGGCCATGTACTGGCTGAACGCGGCGCAGACCGTGGAGCCGGCGCGCCTGCAGGCCCTGTTTGACGAGGAGATCGAGCGCGTGCGCCGCGAGGGCGTGACGGAAGACGAGCTCACCAAGGCCCGCAACGGAATGCGCGCGCAGCAGATCTTCGAGCGCCAGACGCCGCACGGCACCGCCGAGGCGCTGCAGTTTTCCACGCACTACTTCGGCGATCCGGCGCACATCAACCGCAGCCTGGAGCCGTACATGGCCGTCACCCGCGACGACATCCGCCGCGCGGCCGAGCGCTACCTGTCGGCGCAGAACCGCATCGTGGTGACGGTGGTTCCCGCCCCCGCCGCCGCCCAGGAGTGATCGCCACCATGCCTTGCATCAAGACCGCGCGGCCGCTGGCCGCGCTCGCCCTGGCCGGCGCCCTTGCCGCCGCCCCGGCCCACGCCCAGCGCCAGCCGCCGCCGGAGCCCATGCCGGCCCGGCCCCTGGCCTTTCCCGCCTTTCGCGAGACGACGCTCCCTAACGGGCTGCGCCTGATCGTGGTGGAAAACCACGCGCACCCCGTCGCCAGCGTGAGCCTGCTGGTGGGCGCGGGAACGGCGCACGTGCCCGCCGCGCAGGCCGGGCTGGCCAACGTGCTGGGCGACGTGCTCACCCGCGGCACCCGCACCCGCTCCGCCACGCAGCTGGCGGAAGCGATCGAGCGCACGGGCGGCCGCCTGTCCGCCGGCACCAGCACGGACTATACCGGCATCTACGCCAGCGTGCTGAGCGAGAACCTGCCGCTGGCCATGGAGCTGGTGGCGGACGTGGCGCAGAACGCGTCGCTGCCGGACAGCGAAGTGGTGGCCGTCCGCGACCGCGCCGCGTCGCAGCTGCGCCAGCGCCTGGCCGATCCCGGCACGCTGGCCAACCGCCGGCTCATCCAGGAGCTGTACGGCTCGCATCCGTACGGGCGGCTGCGCACGGCGGAGTCGCTGGCGACGATCAGCCGGCCCATGCTGGAGCAGTTCTACCGCACGTACTTCCGCCCCGGCAACGCGCTGATGGTGGTGGCCGGCGACGTGCGCGCGGCGGAGGTGGAGGCGCAGGCCCGCCGCTGGTTCGGCGGCTGGACGCGCGGCGAGGTGCCGCGGCTGGCGTTCACCGGGCTTCCGGCGCCGACGCCCACGCGCATCACGCTGGTGAACCGCCCCGGCGCCGTGCAGAGCAGCATTCGCATCGGCCGTCTGGGCGTGCTCCCCGCGTCCGCCGACTACCCGGCGCTCACCGTGATGAACAAGGTGCTGGGCGGCGGATCGGACGCGCGCCTGTTCAACATCCTGCGCGAGCAGCACGGCTGGACGTACGGCGCCTACTCCGACGTGGACCGCCCGGTGAACCAGGGCCGTCTTCTGCTCCTGGCGGAGACGCGCACGGCGGTGACGGACAGCGCGGTGGCGGAAATGCTCACGCAGATCCGCCGGCTGACTCGCGAACCGGTGTCGGCGACGGAGATGGCGGCCGCCAAGGGGTACATGAACGGCTCGTTCCCCATCCAGATCCTTACGGCGGAGCAGGTGGCCGGCGAGGTGGCCATCACCCGCCTGCTGGGGCTGCCCATCGAGGACCTGCTGCAGCGCCGCGAGCGGGTGGCCGCCGTCACCCCGGCGGACATCCAGCGCGTCGCCACCCGCTACCTGAAGCCCGACAGCCTGCAGATCGTGGTGGTGGGCGACGCGGCGCAGCTGGTGGACAAGCTGCGCGCCATCGCCCCGGTCGACCTGGTGGACGCGGAGGGCCGGCCCATCGACGCGTCGGCGCTCACGGTCCGCGCGTCCACGGAGCGGTTCGATGCGTCCAGGCTGGCGGCGGGGGTGCACGAGTACCGGGTGACCATGCAGGGCAACCCGGTGGGCACGGCGGCGTACACGCTGGCGCGCGACGGCGATGGCTGGAAGCGGTCCACCGCCATCACCTTCGGCCCCATGCGGCAGTCGCTGGAGGCGCGCTTCGGCAATGCGTTCGAGCCGCGCGAGTACCGCGAGACGTACGCGGGGCCGTTCGACGCGACCGTCGAGGCCCGCGTGGTGAACGGCCGCATCACGGGCAACGCCAACCTGCCGCAGCAGATGGGCGGACCCAAGACGTACGACGCGTCGGCGGCGGGTGCGGTGTGGAGCGGGATGGATGAACTGATGCTGTCCACCGCCGACTTGGCGCCGGGCAAGACCATCGTCATCCCCGTCTTCAACAGCACCAGCGGCTCCGTGGCGCCCACGTCGTACAAGATCGGCGCGGCGGAGAGCGTCACCGTTCCCGCGGGGACGTTCCAGGCGTACCGCGTGGACGTGACGGGCGGCTCCTCGCCCATGACCGTGTGGCTCAAGGTGGATGCGCCGCACGTGCTGGTGAAGCAGGAGATCGTCGGCCAGCCCATTGTCGTGGAGCTGACCGCGGTCCGCTGATCGTCGTCCCCGTCCACATCGGCGGGATCGGTGGATGAAGAACGGGGCGGCTCCCATCCGGAGCCGCCCCGTTCTCGTCCTCGCCGCCGTCCATCAGACATCCCATCCAGCACGCCCCGCCCGGCACGCTCATCCTCCGCGCGCCTCGATGCCCGCCGCTGTGCCGATAGACCGCCCCGCGCCGATCCAACTGATCGCGCAGTTTCCATCCCCGGCCATCGCGCCCGAAGCCGGTGCCGCACGCCATGGTCGGCTCGCGTCCCACACCTTTCGCCCGCGCCGGACTGGGTCAACAGACGCGCATCAGGTGGTTTGTCGGTGACATCGGCGCGTGACGCAGCCGTTTCCGCGGCCGCCGACTGTGCCCCGGACTCCGCCAGGCTCGGCGAGGCGCCGGAAACAAGCAGCCCCTGCCCGTGATGACGGGGCAGGGGCCTCTTGCAAAAATGCGGATGAACTCAGCGCCTGCTCAGCGTTTCCGTGCCGTCCGGATGGCTGTGCGCGGCTGCCGGGTTGCTCAGCGCGTGCGGCGGCCGGTGAGGGGGCCGCCGTCGCCGCCCAGGCTCCACGTGCCGGTGAACTCCATCCCGGTAAAGTTGAACACCATCACCACCGGGCCCTGGGGCGTTTCGGCGTTGATGGTGAGCTGCTGGCCGTTGGCGGTCGCCGAGCGGACCGGCAGTTCCGGCAGCGCGCTGCTGACGATGCGGCCGGTGTACGCGCCGGGCGTACCGGAAATCTCGATCGTGCCCGTGACGTTGTCGCCGCCCACCATGGTGGCGAACGAGTAGGCGCCCACCGGGTTCACGGCCGCGGACGACGTGGTCGACGTCGTGGTCGTCATCGTAGTGGTGCCGCCCATGGGCGCGGGCGATCCGGTGGTGGCCGGCGCCGTGGAGCACGCGGCCGCAAACAGCAGGGCGGCGGGAGCGAGAAGAGTGCGCATGGCTTTCGTGGTGTGGAGTGAGTGCGTGGGATGGCTGCAGTCTACAGCGCATCCCGCGATCCGGAAAGAACGTCCGTTCCCGTATCCGCGGGACAACCATCCGTCGAGAAGGCGAGAACGACCCCCACGCGCAGAGCCCGTCCCCGCCTCATCGCCCCCTATTCCCTATTCCCTATTCCCTATTCCCTATTCCCTATTCCCTATTCCCTATTCCCTATTCCCTATTCCCTATTCCCTATTCCCTGCTTTCTTCGCCGCCACCCACCGCTCCACCGCCGCACGCAGCATGGGCAGCGTCACGGTGCCGTCCTGCAGCACCGTGTCGTGGAACTCGCGGATGTCAAAGCGGGGCCCCAGCTCGCGCTCGGCCATCGTGCGCAGGCGGCGGATCTCCAGATTGCCCAGCATGTACGCCGTCGCCTGGCCCGGCCAGCCGATGTAGCGGTCCACCTCGTTCTCCACCGATTGCCGGTTCTCCGCCGTGTTGCGCAGCATGTAGTCAATGGCCTGCTCGCGCGTCCACCCCAGCACGTGAATGCCCGGGTCCACCACCATGCGGGCGGCGCGCAGGGCCTCGTTGCTCAGCAGCCCCATGCGGTCCAGGTCCGACGAAAACAGCCCCATCTCGTCCGCCAGCCGCTCCGAATACAGCCCCCACCCCTCCGAGAACCCGGAGTTGCCCATGAAGCGGGTGAGCGGGTGCACGTTCGTCCGCTCCTGCGCAATGGCCAGTTGCAGGTGGTGCCCCGGAATGCTCTCGTGGAACGCGGTGGACTCGATGGCCACCTTGCTCTGCTTCTCCGGCTCGTACGTGTTCAGCCGGTAGATGCCGGGGCGCGAGCCGTCTTCCGCCGGGGGCTCGTAGCTCGCGGCGGGCGCGGAACGCTCCGCGAAGGCGGGATACGGCTCGATGCGTACGTCCGCGCGCGGCAGCCGCCCGAAGTAGCGAGGCATCGCCGTCTTCGCCCGGCCGATGGCGGCCGCGGCGTAGGCCGTCATCTCCTCGCGGGTGCGGAACAGGTACTGCCGGTCCGTCGCCAGCCGCTGCAGCAGCGCCGGCACGTCGTCCGTGTTGAAGCTGCGCCGCGCGATGGTGCGCATCTCCGCCTGGATGAGCGCCATCTGGTCCAAGCCGATCTGGTGGATCTCTCGCGCCGGCACGTCCAGCGTGGTCAGGCTGCGCACCTGGGCGCGATAGCAGTCCGCGCCCGACGGGTTTGCGCCCACGCCGATCTGCTCGCGCGCGGCGGGCAGGTACACGTTGTTCAGAAAGTCGCGGTACCGGCGCACGGCGGGGTACAGCTCGTTCTGCACCACGCCCACCAGCGCGGTGCGAAAGGCCGGCGTGCTGTCGCGCGTCGCCAGCGAGGCGAACGGCGACTGTGCGGCCGGCGTAGCCAGAAGCTGGTCCAGCTGCTGGATCACGCGGCGCACGTTCACCTTGGGCGCCGAGTACCCCAGCCGCAGCCCCTCGCGCAGGTTCACGATCTCCACGTCGATGGCGTTCGGCAGGCCGCGCCAGCGGGTGAGCGCCTGGGCACGCAGCGAGTCCGTCCCCACGGGCTGCACCTCGGCCAGCTGCGCCAGCTGCACCTGCCAGCCCAGCATCTGGTTCACCCCCGACCACAGCTCCGTGCGGCACACCCGGGCCTGCGCCTCGCTCTGCGCCGCCTCGCGCAGAAAACCGAGGGTGACGTATTCCGGGCGGCCCACCAGCGGCTCCGGCGGCAGCGCCAGCACGCGCCGGTAAAAGGCGTCGTCCTCCGCGCGGTAGCGGGCCAGCGTCGGCAGCGAGGCGTCGCTCAGGCGGTCGTGGCGAAAGCCGGGGAGGCCCAGAAAGGTGGCGTACTCCGGGCTGCGGGTCAGCATGCGCTGCATCATCTCGTCCGCCAGCGCGTTCACCTGCGCGGCGAGCGAGTCCACCGGGTTCGGGATCATCGGAACCGGTCCGGCGATGACGGGCGGCGCCTGCGGCGCGGGTCCCGCGGGGGCCGGCGCGGCGGGCGCGCACGCGGCCAGCAGAACGCACGAGGCGCCGAGCCAGCGTGTGGATCGCTTCATGGATTTGCTCGTGAAGTGTGAAGGAGCGCCCGCGAGGTGGCCGGGCGTGTCCCGGATACGCCGCGCGGGAGGAGGAAGATTCAGAAAGGCAGTGCGTGAGTGCGGTACGGAAGTGCTCAGTGGCGAGTGCGCAGTGCCCAGTGCCGAGTGCCCGGTGCCCAGTACCCAGTACGGAAGTACGAAAGTACGAAAGTGCGGGCGGGGCCGGGCTCGCGGTGAGCGCCGGCCCCGCGTCGCGCCTCAGCCTACGGTTTCGTACGCATCGTCCGCGGCCGCGATCTCCGATGCGGAGAGCTGGAAGGCCGCGCGCAGGCGGTCCATCGCCGCCTGGGCTTCCGCCTCCGTGCGCGCGTGCACGTCCGCCAGCGGCTGCCCGGCGGACACGCGGTCGCCGATGCGCGCGCGGACCACGATGCCCACCGCGGGATCCACCGGGTCGGCCTTGGTGCGCCGCCCCGCGCCGAGCGCCAGCGCCGCGTCGCCGATGCCGCGTGCATCCGCCGTTGCCACCCATCCCTCCGCATCCGCCGCAAAGGGCAGAACGACGGGGGCGGAGGGGAGAAGGGCGGGATCGTTCACCACGCGCGGATCGCCGTGCTGCGCCTCGATCAGCTGCTCCAGCACGCGGCTCCCCGCGCCGCTGTCGCGCAGTTCCGTCAGGCGCGCGCGGGCGGTAGCGGCGTCCGGGGCCAGCCCGCTCAGCTCCAGCAGCTGCGAGCCGAGTTCCAGCGTGAGCGCCCACAGGTCCGCCGGGCCGCCGCCGCGCAACGTGTCGATGGCCTCGCGGATCTCCAGCGCATTCCCCACGGCGCGCCCCAGCGGCTGGCGCATGCCGCTGAGCACGGCCCGGGTCCGCCGCCCCGCGCCCTCGCCAATGCGCACGAGCGTCTCGGCCAGGACCCGCGCCTCTTCCAGCGTCTGCATGAAGGCGCCGGAACCCCACTTTACGTCCAGCACGATGCTTCGCGCGCCGCCCGCCAGCTTCTTGGACATGATGCTGCCGGCGATGAGCGGAATGCTGTCCACCGTGCCCGTCACGTCGCGCAGTGCGTACAGCTTCTTGTCCGCGGGCACCAGGTCGCCGCTCTGCCCCACCAGCGCCGCACCGATGCGCGCCACCTGCGCCCGCATCTCGTCCAGCGGCAGCTCGCATTGAAAGCCCGGGATGGACTCCAGCTTGTCCAGCGTGCCGCCGGTGTGGCCCAGGCCGCGGCCGGACATCTTTACGAACGCCGCGCCCGCCGCCGCCATCAGCGGAACCAGGACCACGGAGGTCTTGTCGCCCACGCCGCCGGTGCTGTGCTTGTCCACCGTGGGACGGGTGATCTCCGGCCAGTCCAGGGTTTCGCCGCTCTCCACCATCGCCTCGGTGAGGGCGAGCGTTTCCGGCCCCGTCATCCCCCGCCAGCACACCGCCATGAGCCACGACGCGACCTGGTAGTCGGGGATGGCGCCGGAGACGTAGCCGGCCAGAAAGCCGCGCAGTTCGTCGGGCGTCAGCTCGCCGCCGCGCTTCTTTCGCTCAATGAGCTCCACCGCCGTGGGGCCGCTCACCGGGCCTCCCGCGCGGCCGCCAAGCTGGCCGGGCCGAACGCGCCGGGAAGCAGTTCGCGCATGCCGATGATCTTGTAGCCGTCCGCGCCGTCCGTCATCACCACGG
Source organism: Longimicrobium sp. (assembly GCF_036387355.1). Lineage (GTDB taxonomy): Bacteria > Gemmatimonadota > Gemmatimonadetes > Longimicrobiales > Longimicrobiaceae > Longimicrobium. The sequence continues at coordinate 3,106 of NZ_DASVTX010000244.1, read as the reverse complement.
GGAGCTCCGGCCCGAACTCGCTGATGACCTGGCGGCACGCGCCGCACGGGGTGCAGGCGACGTTGTCTTCGGGACCGGTGACGGCGATGGCCAGAAAGCGGCGCGCGCCTTCGCTGACTGCCTTGCCGATGGCGACGCGCTCGGCGCAGTTGCCCACCGTGTACGCGGCGTTTTCCACGTTGCACCCCGTGAACACCCTGCCGTCTTCCGCCAGCAGCGCGGCGCCGACGGGAAAGTGGCTGTACGGGGCGTACGCGTGGGCGCGCGCCTCGCGGGCGTGCCGCAGCAGCGCGAGCGCCGTGGCCGCGTCGATGAGTTCGGAATCGGATGCCTGGGTCAACGCCGGGTCTTTCGGTCTGGCTGCGGGATGCGGGAACGGCGGCAATATACGGAGTGCCGCGCCCATGTGCGACGGCGGAGGGATGGGATGCGGTTGGCGGGCTACAGGGCGGCCCCCACCCGGGCCGGCACCACCGGCCCACCCTCCCCCAAAACGGACTGGGGGAGGGTTGATGGGGCGGATGGTCGCGCGTCGGGGAATCGCAATCCGGCCGGTCGCAGGGGCGGCTGAGTGAATGAATTCGCCGCAACAACTGCGGAAAGTCCCCCCAAACAGCGGGGGGACTTCACCTGCACGCGGCGGTAGAGACCCGGTGTGGGTTATCCCCTCTCCGTGCGGCAGTTTGCACGGGGAGGGGCCGGGGGAGGGGCCCACGCGCGGAGCGCACCGTTGGCCACCTGAGCGGATGAATCCGCTGCTCTGAGAGCGGGAAGCCCCGACTCGTGGCCGCTGAAGCGTCCACGATCGAGGCTTCAACCGACCCGGCGGCCACCTCGCGCCAGCAGTACGCGCCGGTGCAGCCGCCGCAGTCCGCGGAGGCGGACTTGGTGTGGTGTGAGGCGCGGTTTCAACCGCCGGGCGCAGGCAGGGCTCCGCGCCGCCATCGGCCTCCGCACCGGCGCAAGGCCGCGGACGCGCGCCGAACCCTCGCCCCGCCCCAAACTGCCGTTCTCCCCTCTCCGTGCGCAGTTTGCACGGGGAGGGGCCGGGGGAGGGGCGCCGTTGCCGTGTGCCGCCTCTCCCACATCTGTTCGTGGGAGAGGGTGGACGCGTCTCAGCGCGGCCGGGTGAGGGCGCGGACGGGTGAGGGCCACAGCCGCGGCCGCGTGCCCGGACTGGACATGCGTTGTAGATTGTTGGATAGTGTATCGACGATCCGATACGCCGCCGGCCTCACCCTCGGCCGGCGGCTCGCGTTATATCCAACGATCGAACGCGCCTCGCGGGACCGGCCCCCGCGTGCGCGATGACAACTCTGCGTATCTGAAAACGATGAGCGACAGCAACCACGTCACCGACAGCTACCATCCCGCCGAAGTCGAGCGGAAGTGGCAGGCGCGCTGGGACGAGCGCGGCACCAACGCCTGGACCGCCGAGGCGCTGCGCTCCGCCGAACGCTCCTTCTACAACCTGATGATGTTCCCGTACCCCAGCGCCGAAGGGCTGCACGTGGGGAACATCTACGCGTTCACCGGCGCCGACATCTTCGGCCGCTTCAAGCGGCTGCAGGGGCACCAGGTGTTCGAGCCCATCGGCTTTGACGCGTTCGGCATCCACAGCGAGAACTTCGCGCTCAAGCAGGGCATCCACCCCACGGAGCTCATCCCCCGCAACGTGGAGCGGTTCACCAGACAGCTGCGCCGCGTGGGCTTCATGTACGACTGGGGCCACACGGTCGATACCACCACGCCCGACTACTACCGCTGGACGCAGTGGATCTTTCTGCAGCTGTACAAGGCGGGGCTGGCGGAAAAGAAGGAGGCGCCCGTCAACTGGTGCCCGTCGTGCAACACCGTGCTGGCCAACGAGCAGGTGGTGGGCGGCGAGTGCGAGCGGTGCGGCACGCCGGTGGAAATGCGCTTTCTGTCGCAGTGGTTCTTCAAGATCACCCAGTTCGCCGGGCGTCTGCTGGACAACCTTGAAACGCTGGACTGGAGCGACACCACCCGCAAGGCGCAGCAGAACTGGATCGGCCGCAGCGAAGGCGCCGAGCTGGCGTTCCCCATCGCGCGCCCGCGCGTGTCGCAAGATCGTCACGCGTCCGTGGAGATCCAGCCCGAAAAGCCGGTGATCCGCGTGTTCACCACCCGCCCGGACACCATCTACGGCGCGACGTACATGGTGCTGGCGCCGGAGCATCCGCTGGTGGACCGCATCACCTCCGATGAACAGCGCGAGGCGGTGGACGCGTACCGCCGCCAGGTGGCCGCCACGGACCTGGTGACGCGCAAGAAGACGGACAAGACCAAGAGCGGGGTGTGGACCGGCGGCAACGCCGTCAATCCCGCCACGGGGCAGGAGATCCCCGTCTGGATCGCGGACTACGTGCTGATGGAGTACGGCACCGGCGCCATCATGGCCGTGCCCGGGCACGACGAGCGCGACTACGAGTTCGCCACGGCGTTCGGCCTGCCCATCGTGCGCGTGGTGGCGGGAGAGGGGCAGAACGCCGACACGCCGCTGGACGAGGCGTACACCGGCCCGGGCACGCTGGTGAACAGCGGCCGGCTGGACGGGATGGGGGTGGTGGAAGGGAAGCGCGCGGCCACCGCGTGGCTGGCGGAGATGGGACTGGGCGAGGCGCGCGTCAACTATCGCCTGCACGACTGGACCATCAGCCGGCAGCGGTACTGGGGCCCGCCCATCCCCATTCTGTACTGCGACCAGTGCGGCATCGTCCCCGTGCCGGAGGACCAGCTGCCCGTGATCCTGCCGTTCATCGAGGACTTCAAGCCGGACGCGTCGGGCGTGTCGCCGCTGGCCCGCCACGAGGAGTGGTACCGCACGGAGTGCCCCACCTGCGGCGGCCAGGCGCGGCGCGAAACGGACGTGAGCGACACCTTCCTGGACAGCGCATGGTACTTCCTGCGCTACCCGTCCGCGGGGGACGAGCAGGTGCCGTTCGACGCGGAGATCACGAAGAAGTGGCTCCCGGTGAACAGCTACATCGGCGGCAACGAGCACGCGGTGCTGCACCTGCTGTACTCGCGCTTCATCACGATGGCGCTCAAGGACATGGGGCACGTTGGATTCGAGGAGCCGTTC
>NZ_DASVTX010000243.1:0-4772 GCF_036387355.1 Longimicrobium sp. | reverse complement strand
GGGGTCCCGCGATCTATGTGAAATCGGCGATGACGCCCGCCGCTCTCGCGTTCTGACTTCGCGGCCGGATCAGCGCGCGCGTTCCACCCGGATGTCGCCGTTGACGGTGGTGATGCTCACCCGCGCCCCGCCGCGGCCGATGCGCCCGCTGGCGTTGCGGTTGCCCGGGCTGCGCCTGCGGCTGCTCTCCACCCCGAAGTCGCCCTCGATGTCGCCCGAGACCGTGCTGGCGGTCACGTCCGCGTTCACCCCGGACCCCGCGTGCAGCGTCACGTCGCCGCTGACGGTGGAGAACGAGGTGCCGCTGGTGACCGCGCCAAAGGTGACGTCCACGTCGCCGCTCACCGTGGTGGCGGAAGCGGTCTCGGAGGTGCCGACGCGCACGTCTCCCGACACCGTGGCAGCCTGCACCGCGCCGCGCAGCCCGTCCGCGCGCACGTCGCCGGACACGGTAGACGCCACCAGCCGTACGCCGGCGGGAACGCGGACCGTGTAGTTGACGGTGCCGTTGAAGTTGCGCCGGCCGCTGCCGCGGTTGTGGCCGCAGGGCTGGTCACCGCGCCCCACGTTCACCGTCCCCGGATAGACGGTGCACACGATCACGCGTCCCGCGCGCTGCACCACCTCCACCCGCAGTTCGTCGGCGTTGCGCCCGGCAAAGCGCCCCACCACCTCCACGCGGTCGCCGGAGGCGGGCTGCGCATCGATGTCGCCGCTGATCCCGTGCACTTCCAGCGACTGTCCGCGGGCCACCTGCCCGCTCCAGCGGAAGTCCTGGCGCTGCGCATCGGCCGGCGCGGCCATCATCCATCCCGCGCCCAGCGCCGCCAGTGCCGCCATCCGTACGTGCTGCATCGTCGTCATCTCCCCAAGTTCAGTGTCGTTGGCCTTCACGGGATTGGATGCGCGCGGCGCCGCGAGGGTTTGAACCGGGCGGATGCGGGAGAACGCGGCCTTCAGGCGAGCTGGACGGCGGACGAGATGATGAAGTACAGAAACAGGCCGCCCACGAACAGCGTGACCACGATGTGGTAGATCTCGTTGCGGCTGACCGCCATTGAGCCCACGAACACGGCGGCGATGGCGTTGCTCACCGCGCCCAGGTCTGCCCACGTGCCGGCCTGCACGGCGCGCCGGCAGGCGTCCAGCGCGGGGCTGAGCGCCACGAACAGAAAGAACCAGAACCGGGAGCGGTAGTAGTACTCGCGCAGGTCGTAGCGCTCGCCGCGTTCCACGTCGGGGAGCGCAAACGCCGCGGCCAGGTACAGCGACACGGGGCTGAGGAGGATGAACAGAAAGTAGAAGAAGTTCCACACCGTCTGCTCGCGGAGGGCAAAGCTGGCCCACCACCACTCGATCTGGCTCATGAACATCAGCGCCACCCAGAGCAGCGAAAGCCAGTACAGCTTCACCCGTTCGCGGGCCTGGATGAGCCGGTGCAGGCTGGTGAGCAGCTGCGTGAGTCCCAGCCCCAGCACGATGGAGATGAGGACCGCGAGATGTTCAAAAGGACTCATCCGGAGAACGGTGCCAGGCCAGAAAGGTGAGCCCGCAGACCCGAGGCCGCGGATCGTCCTCGCGCCCCGTCGTGGAAGCAGGCGACGAATGCGCCTGAAACTACACACCCGCCGCGCACTCCGCCTCCCGCGCCCGCATCCACCGCCCCTTCCGCGCCGAACCCGCCACCGCTTCATCGCCGTCTGACGCAGCGCGGGGACGGAGCCGAAGCCACGTCCCCGCGCCGTCGTTCTGCCGTCGGTTTGCCGTCGTTCGCCTTTTCCCGCGTTCGCCGGGTGAGGGGCGGTTCGCGGAGCCGGCCATCCACGAAGTCCGGGGTCGCGCGATCAGCGGGCGCGTTCCAGGCGAATGTCGCCGCTGACGGTCGTGACGCTCAGTTCCCGCCCGCCGCGACCGATGTCGCCGCGCGCCTGCCGCCCGATGCGGATGTCGATGTTCATCCCGCCGCGATCATTGTCGTCATCGTCGTCGCTGTCCGTCATGGAGCCGCGGCGCAGGTCAAAGTCGCTCTCGATCTGCCCCGAGAGCGTCTGCGCCTGCACGCTGGCGTTCACGCCCGAGGCGAGGCGCAGAAGCACGTTGCCGCTCACGCTCGCGAACTCCATCTCCTCGTCGCCCACCTCGCCGAAGCTGGCGATGACGTCGCCGCTCACGGTGGCGGCACGCGCCGAACCGCTCGTGGAAACGGTGACGTCGCCGCTGACGCTGGCCGCCGCGACGGGGCCGCGCAACCCCTCGGCAGTGATGTTTCCGTCGATGGTGCCCGCCGAAAACGTTACGCCGGCGGGAACGCGCACGACCCAGTCGATGCGGGCGTCGTCCGAGTCCACGGTTCCGTTGTGGTCCCCGTCGCGGTCGCCGTCGCAGTCGTTCTCGGCGCGGCGGTCGTCGTCGCCGTCGGAGCCGGGGTAGATGGTGCAGATGGTGACGCCCTCGTCGTTCTGATCGACTACGATGCGCACCTGGGCGGCGTTGGGGCCGCGGCGCCGGCCGGTGACCTGCACCTCGTCACCGGTGGCGGGCTCCGCGCGCACGTCGCCAAACAGCCCCTTGATCTCGATCTGCCGGCCGCGCGCCACCCGGCCGCTCCAGCGGAAGTCTTCCTGCCCAGCCGTGGCAGCCGGGGCCCGGAGCGTGCTTGCCGCCTCCGCCTGCTGCGTGTGCGCCGACATCCAGAACCCTACCACCGCCGCCGAAGCAGCCACCATCGTCACGTACCGCATCGTCCCGCTCCTGTGGTCGTCGTTGTTCAGCGAGGGAAACGTGGCCGGTCCGGAAACGCCTCGGCCGCATCAACGAGAGCTTGGATGCGGGCGCGGCGGGAAAGGTTTATCCGGGTTCAGCCCTGCTCCGTGGGAGGGAGGCTGAGCGGCGGAGGCGCGGCATACCACGGCTGAAAGCCCCGACGCGCGGCCGCGGACGCGTCCACGATCGGGGCTGTGCGGTTCGCGGCAGACCGGCCGTCGACCGGCCCCTCCTTGTCTATGCCGTGGTCTCGTCGATGATCTCGCGGAGGCGAGCCGCGGCGAACGGAGTGTTGGGAGGGAGCGCGTCCATCGCCTTTTGCGCCAGCGCCGCGGCTTCAACGGGATCGCCGTCCGTGAGCGCGAGGGCGGCCAGCGCCCGGTCGCGGTCGTACGCTTTCACGCTCGCCGTCCTCGCGGGGATCGCGGCGAGGTGCGCCCGCGCAGAGTCCCGATCACCGGACCTCGCGGCGAAGTACGCGGCCTCCGCCTGCACGGCGGGAACGAGCGGGGCCGGCCAGCGGTCCAGCAGTTCCATCGCGCGGTGCATGGCCCGGCCCGCGGCGACGCGGTCGCCCGCGTCCAGGCGATGATAGTAGGCAAAGATCCACGCCATCGACTCTTCCAGCGTATCGTCGCGCAGTTCGGTGGACGCCTCCACCAGTTCGCGCGGCCACTCCCGGGGAGCCTCGCCCACGTTGGCGCGGGCGACGAGCGCCAGCGCGGCGGCGTCGCGCTCGGCCGCGGGCCCGCCGCGCACGAGGCGCAGCAGGCGCCCGCCGTCGCTCATGAACCCGCCCGTGCGCATGGGGATGAGCGTCGCGAGGCCGATGGCGGCGGACAGCGCGCCCAGCATTCCGGCGGCGAAGCGCGCCAGCGGCGGCAAAGGGACGCCGAGCGCGAGACCTCCCGCCATCGCGGCCAGGAGCAGGCTGGCGCCTGGCCCGCCCCCGACCAGCCACGCCAGCCGCTGCCGGATGCGGTTGCCGTCCGGAGGAATGCACCCCGCCACGCCACCCCAGAACGCCGGGGTGCGGTTGAAGCGCACCGCGATGCGTCCCGTGCCCGGATCGCGGTCGATGCGCAGCGGCCCGGCGGCGAAGAGAGAAAAGCGCATCCCCGCCGCCACGCCCGCGGCCACGTGCCCTGCCTCGTGCACCGCGATGACGGCAAACGCGAGGAAGAGCGCGAGCGGGACGATGACCGGCAGCGTCCACGGGCCGTACTGGGCGCGGACGGCGGCAAGAGTGGACTCGCCCAGCGCCGGCAGCATCTTGAGCACCAGCAGGGCGCCGCCCCCGCCCACCGCCATTCCCGCCAGCGCGGACAGCAGCCCGTTCTGCCCACGTCTCGCGCGGGGTGCGGGCGGGGCGAGCTCCTGTGCGGTCGCGGCCGTGGAATCCGACATCTCTCCCCTCCGTGAGTGGATGGTTTGCGGTGCGGGATCGTGGATCGTTCACTTGGACGCCGCGCCGCGTCCGGGGCTGCGGGCGGCCGGAGTGCGCCTCGGACGGTCCCGGGCACTCGGCGGGACCCCGGCCCCGGCGTGTGTCGCAGAGTTCGGCTCAGTTCAGGGCTCGGGGCCCCTACCCCGGCCCCTCCCCGTGCAAACAGCCGCACGGAGAGGGGGAGAGACACTGCGGGTTCGGTGCGGCTCGCACGGTTTGGCGCATGCCGCGGGCGCCCCTCTCCCCCCAGCCCCCTCTCCCGCAAGCGGGCGAGGGGGAGCCGTTCGGGGTGGCGGAGGGCTCGGCGTGTGGCGCCGGGCATTGCGCCGCGCCAGTGGAAGCCCCGAGCGCGGAGGCGGCAGCGGCCGCGAGTCGGGGCTTGCCACTTCTGGAGCGGCGGGTTCATCCGCTCAGGAAAGCGTGCGGCGCGCTCAGAACGCGGCCCCTCCCCCGCAAAACAGCTGCGCGGAGAAGGAACCACACACCGGGCTCCGGGACGTGTGAGCCTCACGGCAGTACCGTGAGGCTTTCAGCCGTTGTTGCGGCGACTTCAGTCGCTCAG
>NZ_DASVTX010000242.1:0-5851 GCF_036387355.1 Longimicrobium sp. | reverse complement strand
CGGGGCCGAACACTTCCAAAAGCGCGACTCCGGGAAAACGGTCGTCAATCTTGTACGCAGGCTGGAGCGCATGGGCTACGCCGTCCAACTGAGGACCGCCGCCTGAGGCGCCGAACCCGGTTGTTTCTTATCAGAGGGTCGCCGTGCGCAGCACGCGGGGTGAGGGCCACAGCCGGCGGACGCGCCGCGTTCCGCCCTCGCACCAATGCAGCCGCCGCGGTCCGCGCCCGGATTTCGCGCCTGGCTCACGCGAATTTACCCGCACGCGGACAGGCGCGGGCGCCGCGTTCCGCCCTCCGCACCAATGCCGCCGCCCCAGTGCGCGCAGGCGGACTTCGCGCCGTTGTTGCCGCGGCTTCAGCCGCCCGCCCTCCCGCGCCCGACGGCCGGTGGGTCGCCGGTGGATCGCTCGGCTCTGGACGCGGAGGGCGGATGGGCAGTATCGTCCGGCGCGAACCTGATCATCCGCGCGGGGCGTCCGCCGCGCTCTCCCTCTGCCCATCATCCCCGCAATGGCGAATACGGCCACCACCCCGGAAGCAGCCATCCGGCAGAACTGGGAACGGCTCAGCGGCCGCCCCGGCGGCAAGGCGATGTTCAGCTGGATGCTGGGCCGCCTGGTGCCCTACAGCGGCAGCATCGGCGCGCGGGTGGAGGAAATGCGCCCCGGCTACGCACGGGTCACCCTTCGCGACCGCCGCCGCGTGCGCAACCACCTGCGCTCGGTGCACGCCATCGCCATGATGAACCTGGCCGAGCTCGCCACCGGCCTGGCACTCAACTACGGCATGCGTCCCGACACGCGCTCCATCCTCAAGGGCCTCAGCATCGAGTACACCAAGAAGGCGCGCGGCACGCTGACCGCCGAGGCCACCGCGCCCGTGCTGGAGAGCAACGAGGAGCGCGAGATCGAGGTCACCACCAGCATCCGCGACACGGCGGGCGACGTGGTGGCCACTGCCGTGGCCAAGTGGCTGGTGGGCCCGCGCAAGTAGGCGCTTTCCATCGACCGAAGACAGAACGCCCCCGGCGCCGCGCGGCACCGGAGGCGTTCGTGCATCTGCGCGCGGCGGCGCTCACATCATGAGCGCGGTGGCCAGGCCGGTGGCCATCATTCCGATCAGCATCAGGAACATGTAGGTCCACCCCAGTACGCTGAACTTGATGAGGGTGCGCAGCCATCCCTGCCCGTACACGCGCTTCATGGCCCAGTACAGGTAGATGGCAAACCACAGCTGCAGCATGGGGTTGTGCCATCCCGTGGGCCCCACCAGCATGACGGTAAAGATCAGGAACGCGAACGCGTGCACGTGCAGCGCGAACACGAAGTGCTCCACGTAGAACCGCTTCCGCCGGAAGTACAGCACTTTGAGGATGAGCGCGAACGCGGGCATCATCAGGAACACCGCCGTGGGCAGGTTCTCCAGAAAGCCGCGCATGGCCAGACGGATCACCTCTTCGGTGGGCATGGCCCGCAGCCTTTCCTCCGTCACCAGCAGGTGGCGGTTGATGGGGCGCAGCAGCACTGGCACTTTGGCGGTATCCTTGACGCCCAGGTTGATCTGCGGGCCGTCCTTGGTCTGCCGCACGCCGATGCCGTAAACCGTGTCGCGCGCCGCTGCCGCCGCGGCCGCGGAATCCCCGGGGGTGCGCGGAGACGCTTTCACCGCCGCCGCCGGGGCGCGCAGGGCGGTGCGGCCGGTCGCACGCGCGGAATCCGCCTTGGCCGCCGCGGCGACCGAATCTTCCGCCAGGGCCTGCCGGCGGCGGTCGCGCGCCTGGTCGGCGATGCGGTCCACGTTCAGCACCCAGGGCAGGACGATGAAGAAGAGCAGCGACGCGACCAGGTAGATGCGGAACGGCGGGATGTACCGCACGATGCGCCCCTGCACGTACTCCGAGGTCAGGTGCCCCGGGCGAAAGAGCAGGGAGGTGATGGTGCGCGGAAGGGCGGAGTTGAGCGAAAGCTGGTCGTCGAGCACCTCCAGCAGCATGCGGCTCATGGAGACGCGCACGTCCGTTTTCCGCTGCCCGCACTGCGGGCAGAAGTTGCCGACGGTCGCATTGCCGCAGTTCAGGCACGGCCGGTCCGGCGTGCGCCGCGTGTCGGGCGACCACCAGCGGTTGCGCGTGGGCCCGGGCTTGGGCGGGTCGGCGGGGGGCGCGGTGGTGTCCGGCCCGCCGTACAGGGTGTACGGGCCGGAGGAATCGCGTGCGGGAGGGTGGATCGGATCGGGCATCGGCGTGCGGGTCCCGGGCGGGAGAAGTGGGGCCGGCGCGGGCGACGGGATTTCCGCCGAACAGAAGGCGTAAACGTAGATGATTCAGCGCGATCCGCCAAGTCCGGGCGTCATCTTTTGTTTCTCACGGCGGACCTCGACGTTGCACGGAGCTCACGGGGAGTAACCGTGGGTCGGCGCAGTCGCGGATCTCGCGAGCGGCGAGGGGGAACGCACAACGCAGAAACGCGGATTGCGGTTTACATGTAGCGCAACCCGCATCATCGACGACGCGCAAAGACTTGTCATCCTGAGCGGAGCGCTGCGCCGGATCGTCCGCCGCGCCGAACCGTGGCGCGGAGTCGAAGGATCTACGTGCCGCCGAGCAAACGTCGCGACACGCACACCCGTTCTCGCAGGCGCAGCAGATCCTTCGTCGGCGCCAGCACTCGGCGTGAAGGAAGGTGCATCCGGCGCCTCCTCAGGATGACAAGTTTTTGCGCGACAGGCACTTGGGTGCGCATCAACCTGTCATCCTGAGCGGAGCGCTGCGCCGGGTCGTCTGCCGCGCCGACCTTTGGCGCGGAGTCGAAGGATCTACTTGCCGCCGAGCCAACGTCGCGACACGCACGCCCGTTCTCGCGGGCATGGCAGATCCTTCGTCGGCGCCAGCACCCTGCGTGGAGGACGGTGCGTCCGGCGCCTCCTCAGGATGACAAGCTCATGCGCGACAAGAACTTGGGTGCGCAATGTCCTGTCATGGTCCGGATGGGGATTTTCGCGACACCCCGAGTTGTTCGACCCCACGACCAAGGCCCCGCCGGGTGGCGGGGCCTTTGTCGTGGTGCCGCGGGATGCGGGGAATCAGGCGGTCTGCAGTTCGCGCAGCAAGCCGGCCCGCGCCTCCACGATCATCAGCCGCACGCGGTCGCGCAACTCGGCGACGTCGTCGAGTGTCATGCCCGCGGTTTCTACCGGCTCCAGCACCCGCGCGATGGCGTTCGCGCGGCCCATCACCCACGATCCCTTGTTGAGCGCGGCCCGCGTCCCCGCCACCGCGATCGGCAGAATGGGGCACCCCGTCTCGATGGCCAGCCGGAACGCCCCGTCGTGGAACGACTGGATCTCGCCCGTGGACGACCGCGTGCCCTCAGGCATGATCATCACCGACACGCGCTTGCTCAGCCGGTCGCGGCAGGCATCCAGCGCGGCGCGGCGGCTGCTCACGTCGCCGCGGCGCACGGCGATGTCGCCCGCCATCCTCATCATCCACCCCATCATGGGGATCTTGAAGATGGACTCCTTGCTGAGCCACTTCATCTCCCACGGCAGGTGCGAGATGAGGAAGATGTCGGCGAACGACTCGTGGTTGGCCACCGCCACGTACGGCCGCCGCGGATCGCGGATGCGGAACCCCGTCGTGCGGAACTTCCACATGGGGTTCACGGACGTAACCGCGATCGCCGCGCGGCGAAACCAGCGCCCCACGGTGTAGCGGCCCGGGTCGAACGGCACCGTGAAGGCGTACACCAGCGCCATCCACGGCACCCAGATCAGAACCACGCCCGCGGCGTTGAGCCAGACCCAGAGCGAAATCAGTTGCTTCTTCATGCGGCCCTGTACACCCGAGTTCCCGATGCGTGCGGAACGAAGCCGGCCCGCGTCCCACCGTCACACCAGGCGGACGGGGAGCGCGGGATGCGGCAAGCGGCGGGCCGCCAGCGCGGCCGTTCGCGGTGCGCGCGCTCCGGCGGTTCCGGAAGGCGGCGCGCGGGATTCTACCGCGGCGCGGGGCCGCGGAACAGTGCGCCGGGCGTGCTCAGCAGCCGCGGGTGCAGGCGCTGCAGGCCAGCGTTTCCGGGAAGATGGAGAGCCGCTCGAACGGGATGGGCGCGCCGCAGCCGTTGCAGGCGCCGTACGACCCGTCTTCCAGGCGGTGCAGCGCCGCCACGATCTGCTCCAGCTGCGCCTGCTCGCGCGCTTCCAGGTTCTTGGTGAACCCGGCGTTCTGCAGCGCCTCCACGCGGCTCAGCCGGCCCACGGTGTCCTGCTCCAGGTCGCGCGGGCGCGCGGCGGCGCCGGCGGCCTTGAGGCTGCGCTCCAGCTTGCCCAGGCTGCGGAGCAGTTCTTCACGGATCATCTCGCGCTGCGCGGGGGCGAGCATCTGCTCAACTGCGGTCATGCGTCCTCGTGGTGCTCGTGGTTCTGGCTCGCGAACGGTCCGGGGGGCCGGCCGCGGATGTGCGGCGGGTCCGGGCCCGTTCACAGGTCGGGGAATGGTTCGGAAACGTCGGGTCAGGGTCCGGGCGCCGTGCCGGCCGCGCGCCGGGCACGGGGCGTCCGCATGCCCGGGCGCAGCACCGCCGGATGCGCGGCGGGGTCGCCGCGATCGCTCGTCAATCTCTCAAGGGATGTGGGCCGGGTGTGCGATGCCGCGCCGCCGTGTGCGCCGGGCCGGCATCGTGGGCCGGGGATCGTACCTGCCGCCTTGCTCGCGCGGCGCCCCGGGCGTGGGCCGGGCGCCGACCGCCATCTTCTGCATGCGTCGGGCCGTCAGATGTTCCACCCGCGTTCCGCCCGGCCCGCTGCGCCGCCGCAACCCGTTGGCCGGACGCGGCATCGGGGCTTCGCAGCGGTCAGACGCGCTCCACGAACACGTCAAAGACGCCGCCGCACACGGCGGGGCTCCACGAGAACAGGTCTTCGGTCAGGTCGATGCGCAGCAGCCGCGGCTCGCCCGTGCGGATCACTTCCGCCGCCGCCTCGATGACCTCCGCCTCTCCGCACCCCCCGCCGATGGTGCCGGTGAGCCCGCGCTCCGGGTCCACCAGCATCTTGCTCCCCATGCCGCGCGGGGTGGAGCCCTTGCAGCGGACGATGGTGGCCAGCGCGGTGCGCCGCCCTTCGCGGGCCGCCTGTTCGGCGGCGGTGAACACGGCCAGGTCCTCGTTCATCACGTCCGTTCGGTGGGAGCGCCAGGCAGCCGATCCGCGATTGCGGCGATGGCTTCGGCCTCGCGCCACATGGCTTCCAGCGCGGCCAATTCGCCCTCCATGGCGCGCCGCTCGGATTCTTCGTAGAGCGCCATCTCGAACGCCAGCCGCTCCACCGGGGCGCGTCGGGCGGCCGCGAGGGGAAAGCCGGCCCGGGCGGCGGCGCGCAGGTAGGCGTGCGGGGCGGTGGCTTCCAGCAGCTGCACGGCATGGTTCAGCACCGGCCGCCGCGCGCCCGAGGCGTTCACCAGCGGCATGGCGCGGTGGATCAGGCGAAGCGCCGGGGCGCCGGCCAGCACCAGGCCGGGGCCCGTGCCCGGCCCGATGTCCTTGCCGAGGCGCCGGGCGCGGGGCGGCGGAATCCGCAGCAGCAGCCCCTCCCCGTCCGGCGCCTGCTCCACGCGGGCCGTGCGAAGGCGGCCCCAGCGCATCACCTCGCCGCGCGCCGCATTGTCCGGGTCCATCACGGCGACCACGCGCCGTGCCACAAACTGGGCGCGGGCGTAGTCGCCGCCCTGGGTCAGCAGGTTGGCGACGGAAAAGCCCACGCTGCCCACGATCAATCCCGCAAAGTACACGGCGCCCACCGCGGCGATGGCGGAGCCGGTGATCACCGCGTGCCGCCGGCGCCGGTGCAGG
>NZ_DASVTX010000241.1:0-15107 GCF_036387355.1 Longimicrobium sp. | reverse complement strand
CGGGGCCGAACACTTCCAAAAGCGCGACTCCGGGAAAACGGTCGTCAATCTTGTACGCAGGCTGGAGCGCATGGGCTACGCCGTCCAACTGAGGACCGCCGCCTGAGGCGCCGAACCCGGTTGTTTCTTATCAGAGGGTCGTCGTGCGGAGCACGCGGGGTGAGGGCCACGGCCGCAGACGCGCGCCGCCCTCTGCCCCCACGCCGAACAAGCATCGCTCGCGTTGTCCGCCGGTGGTTGGAACCACGAACGCTGATCGCGACTCCCCCGCCTTGCGCGAGCGTACAATGTTCTTTATTGTGCAAAGTACTTCGCAAGCGGACGCGGTACCGATCACCTGATGCAGCGGGAGTTCCCAGCAATGACGTCGTTTCTTTCTTTCAGGCCGGGGTTGCAGCGGGGCGCGCGGCGCGCCGGATGGTGCGGAACGCTCGCCCTCGTCGCGCTCGCGGCGCAGCCCGCGGCGGGGCAGGAGCGCGTCGCCGCCGCCGGCGCGCGGGACGTGACGGCGGAGATCGACCGGATCTTCAGCTTCGCCACGGCGGAAACGCCGGGGTGCGCGGTCGGCGTATCGGAGCGGGGCAGGACCGTGGTGAACCGCACGTACGGCCTCGCGGACGTGGAGCACCGCACCCCGCTGGGCCCGAACACCGTGTTCGACATCGGCTCCACGCAGAAGCAGTTCGTGGCGGCGGCGGTGCTGCTGCTGGCGGAAGACGGGCGGCTCTCGTTGTCTGACGACGTGCGCAGCTACATGCCTGAACTGCCGGACTACGGGCGAAAGATCACCATCGACCACCTGCTCACCCACACCAGCGGCCTGCGCGACTGGACCGGCCTGCAGCCCATGGCGGACGGCGATCCGGACGTTCTGGAGCTCATCCTGCGCCAGCGCGGGCTCAACTTTGCGCCGGGCGAGGAGTGGGCGTACAGCAACAGCGGCTACGTGCTGCTCAAGGAAATCGTGGCGCGGGTGAGCGGAATGCCGTTTTCCGACTTCGCGCGCCGCCGCCTGTTCGAGCCCCTGGGGATGCGGCACAGCGCCTACGTGCCCGACATCCTGCAGAGCGAGGGAGACCACGCGCTGGGATACCAGAAGGACGGCGCGTCGTGGAAGCCGTTCATGCGGCTGGGCAGCCGGCGCGGCGGCGGCGCCATCATCAGCACCGCGGGCGACCTGCTGATCTGGAACGATGCGCTGACGGCCGGGCGGCTGGGCGCGGCGGTCACCGCCAGGCTGCAGGAGCCGGCGCGGCTGGCCAACGGCCGCACCCTGACCTATGCACGGGGGCTGATGGTGAACGAGTATCCCGGCGCGCGGCTGGTGTCGCATTCCGGGGGCGCGGCGGGGTTCAGCACCTGGCTGGGCCGCCTGACCGAACACGGCCTGTCCGTCGCCGTGCTGTGCAACTTCGACCCGGTCAGCGCGACGGACCTCGCGCACCAGGTGATCAATGCGTATCTGCCCGCCGATTCGGCCGTGGGCGCCGCGCCTGCGCCGGCCGCCGGGGCGGTGGCTGTCGCGGAGGCGGACCTCAACCGCCTCGCGGGGCTGTATTTCGAGGAGCGCACGGGTGATCCGGTGCGGCTCATCGTCGTCAACGGACGGCTGGGGATCGCGGGCGCCGGCCCGCTCGTCGCCGTGTCGCCGGACCGCTTCCGCCCGGCGCGCGCCAGCCTGTTCTTTCGGTCCCAGGACGAGTTCCAGCTCCACTTTCCGTCGCGGGACGGCTTTGAACTGACGTCCATGGAGGGGCGAACGACGCGGTACCGGCGCGCGCAGGCCTGGTCGCCGAGCGCCGCGGAATCCAAGGCGTTCGAGGGCCGCTACCGCAGCGAGGACCTGGATGCGGTGTACGAGATCGTGCCTCGCACGAACGGGCTGGTCCTGCGGTCCGCGCGCACGCCGGAGCGGGCCATCGAGATCAGCGCGGCGGATCGCGACACGTACATGCGCAGCATGATGGTGGTGCGCTTCACCCGCGACGCGGACGGCAGCGTGACCGGCTTCACGTACGGCAATCCGGTCGCGAAGAACTTGGTGTTCACGCGCGTGGGCGATCTGCCCGCATCCGGCGCGCCGGCCCTGTCCGCTTCCGCGGTCTTGTCGGCGACGCCGCCTACGGGTGGCGCTCCTGCGTCGACCACCGCTCAGGCGCCTCGGCTGGAGGGGCTGACAGGGGATTACGAGGTCGCTCCGGGGCGCATCCTCGTCATCTCCTTGGAGAACGGGCGGTTGTACGGTCAGCCGGGCGACCGCGAGAAGCGGGCTCTGACGCACGTGTCGGGAGCCACGTTTTCCGCCGCGGGCAGCGCCATGACGCTGACGTTCACGCTCGGGGCGGACGGCCGGGCGACCGGGCTGGTGATGCGCCAGAACGGCCAGGAGCGCACCGTTCCCCGCGTGCGCTGACCGCGGAATTCAGTATGGAGGGCGACCGTCTTCGCAGTGTGGAGCCTGCCGCGGGTAGAGGCGGTACCATTCATCATCGCCCATGATGTGATCTGGAACTGAAACAGCGTGGGAGTACAGAGGAACAGAGAAAAGGACCAGAGGAACAGAGGACAGCACATGGCTCCTCTGTTCCTCTGGCAGTTCTCTGTTCCTCTGTACCTCTCGCAGTTGTCAGTCAAAGCGTCGGCCCACCCCGCCGCCTGCTTGCCGCCCGACCCTTTGCAATCGAAAGTACTTCGCACTTCGGACGGCCATCCGCTTCCAGGCTCGCACATCCGCCATGAAATTCCGGGAGATCCTCCGGTTCGAGTTCGCCTACCAGCTCCGCCGTCCCTGGCCCTGGCTGATCTTCGCCGTCCTGTTCGCCTTCTCCGTTCTGTGGGCGCGGGACGCCTCGCTGGCCGAAGCGCTGTACGAAGAGTTCTTCGTCAACTCGCCGTTCGCGGTCGCCAAGACGACGGTGATGGTGAGCCTGATCTGGCTTCTGCTCGGCCCCGTGGTGGCGGGCGAAGCGGCGGCTCGTGACGTGGCGGCGCGCATGCATCCCCTCATCTACACGGCACCGGTGAGCAGGGCGCAGTACCTGGGCGGCCGCTTCGTCGCCGCGTTCGCAATCAACGCGCTGATGATGATGGGGGTGCAGGCGGGCATTCTGCTGGCCGTGCAATCGCCGGGCATCGCGCCCGAACTGATGGGCCCGTTTCGCCCCGCCGCCTACCTGACCGCCCTCGCCTACATCGCGCTCCCCACCGCCTTTGCCGCCACCGCCGTGCAGTTTGCGCTCGCCCTGCGGACGGGGCGCCCCATGGCGAGCTACCTGGGGAGCATGCTGCTGTTCTGCATGAGCTACGTGGTCGGCATCTTTCTCATCAACCAGGGGCGGCAGGACGTCGCGCGGCTGCTGGACCCCATCGGCGTCGTGTTCATCGTGGACGCGCTCTCGCACCTGTGGACCACGACGGAAAAGAACGTGCGCCTTGTGGGGCTGGAGGGTGTCGTTCTCACCAACCGCATCCTCTGGCTCGGCATCGGCTTCGGCGCGATGTCGACCGCGTGGCTACGCTTCCGTTTCGCGCACCGGGTGGAGGGCACGCGGCTGCGGCGCCGGGCACGCCCACGCGAGGCCGAGCCGCCCGTCGTTGCCGGCCTCACCGCGGCGGACAAGCCCATCGTCGTCCGCGACGGGCCGCGGATGTTCGGGTTCCGCACGGCGGCGCGGCAGACGCTCTCCATCGCCACGGACTCGTTCCGGACCATGGCGAAGAGCTGGGCGGGTCTCGCGCTGCTCGTCGCCATCCCCCTGATGTCGGTGCCGGTCGTCATCGACCAGATGACCACGGGCGGCGTGCCGCTGGTGCCCACGACGGCGCGCGTGATCAAGGAACTTACCGGCCCGCTGGCGTCGGAGATGAGCCGCTGGATCATGATCCCGCTTCTGCTCGTCTACTTCGCGGGCGAACTCGTGTGGCGGGAACGGGATGCCGGGATGGGCGAGATCGCGGACGCGGCGCCGGTCTCGGAATGGGTGCCGATGCTGGGCAAGTTCCTGGGCCTGGGCCTTCTCCTCACCGCGTTCCAGGCGCTGCTGACGGCGGCGGGGATGGCCGCGCAGGGCATGCTGGGCGGCGCGCGGGTGGACGTGGGGCTGTACCTGAAGGCGATGTTCGGGCTGCAGCTTCCGGAATACCTGCTCTTCGCGATGTTCGCCCTGGTGATTCACGGCGTGGTGAACCAGAAGTACGTCGGGCACTTGGCCGCCATCATCGCCTGCGTGGTCATCGCGCTGGCGCCCATGTTCGGCATCGAGCACAACCTGCTCATCTACGGCGCGGGCCCGGGCTGGACGTATTCGGAGATGAGCGGATTCGGCCCGTCGCTGGGGCCGTGGCTCTGCTTCAAGCTGTACTGGGCCGCGTGGGCGCTGCTGCTCGCCGTGGTGGCGCGGCTGCTCTGGGCGCGGGGCAGGGAAGGCGGCCCCCGCATGCGGCTCCGGCTGGCGCGCCGCCGCCTCGCCGGTGCCACGGCGCGCGCCGCCCTCGTCGCCGCCGTGCTGAGCGTCGCGTTCGGCGGGTTCGTCTTCTACAACACCAACGTCCGCAATCCGTACCGCTCGTCATCCGCCGTTACGACACTGCGCGCGGAGTACGAGCAGCGGTACAAGCGCTACGAAGATGCGCAGCAGCCACGGCTCGCGGCGACGCGGTTCCGCGTGGACTTCCATCCGCGTCGGCGGACGATGGAGATCCGTGGCACGTACCACATGGTCAACCGCGACCGCGTCGCCATCGACAGCATCCACGTCTCCATCCCCGGCGTGCAGCCTCGTGCCATGGCGTTCGACCGGCCGGCCTCGCTCGCCGTGGATGACCGGGATCGCGGGCACCGCATCTACGCGCTCGCGGCTCCGCTGCAGCCCGGCGACTCGCTGCGGATGGACTTCGCGATGCACGTGGAGCCGCGCGGCTTCCGCAACCGCGGCGCGGACGACGCCGTGGTGGAAAACGGAAGCTGGTTCACGGTCGGCGGCTGGTTTCCGGACATCGGATATCAGCCGTCCCGCGAGCTGGTCAGCGCCGCGGACCGCCGCGCCCACGGGCTCCCCGAGCGCCCCGTCGTTCCCTCGCTGTACGATACCAAGCAGCGGATGCGGCGCGCGGACCGCGTTGCGTTCGACGCTGTCGTGAGCACCGACGCGGACCAGACCGCCGTGGCGCCCGGCGCGCTGCGGCGAACGTGGATGCAGGGCGGGCGGCGCTTCTTTCACTACGCTGCGGACGGCGGCGTAAGCGGCGAGCACGGCTTCTTTTCCGCGCGGTACGCTGTGCACCGGGTGACGTGGACGAACCCCGCGCCTGGGTCGACGCAGCGCGTGACCATCCAGCTGTTCCACGATCCGCGGCACACGCGCAACCTGCAGCGGATCCTGCGCGCCACCACGGCCTCACTGGACTACTACACCCGCCACTTCGGCCCCTATCCGCGCGACTACCTGACGTTTGTGGAGCGTCCCGGCGAGGGCACGGGGATGCACGCGGACGCCGGGATGATCTCGTACGCGGGCGGGTTCGATTCGTGGGGCGCGGATGCGGGGGCCGGGAGCTTTGATCATCCATCCGCCATCGTACTGCACGAGATGGCGCACCAGTGGACGCTGCCGTACGCCTTTGTGGAGGGCGCGCCCGTGATGAGCGAAAGCTTGGCGTGGTATTACGGATTCCAGGTGCTGCGCGAGCGGTACGGCGAGGCGCAGCTGCGGCGGTTTTTGAGCTGGATGCGGCAGCCGTCCATGTATCCGCCCATTCGCCGCGGCGAGCCGCTGCTGCGCGGGCTGGATCCGTACATGTCGTACCGCCGCGGCCCGTTCGCGCTCTTTGCGCTCAGCGAGTCCATGGGCACGGAGCGGGTGAACACGGCGCTGCGCCGCCTGAACGAAAAGCACCGCTCGGGCGAGCCTCCGCTGGCCACCACGCTGGACCTGTACGACGAACTGCGGGCGGTGACGCCGGATTCGCTGCGGCCTCTGCTGCACGACCTGTTCGAGGTCAACACGTTCTGGAGCTTCGCGGCGGAGCGGGTCACGGCGCGGCGCACCGCGGCCGGCGCGTGGCAGGTCAGCATGGACGTCACCGCGCGCAAGGTCGTGGCGGACAGCGCGGGCGTGGAAACCGAGGTGCCCGTGAGCGAGTGGGTGGAGGTCGGCGTCTTCGCCCGCGTGCCGGAGGGGCAGGACCGGCTGAGCGCGCCCCTGTACCTGCGCAGGCACCGCCTCCGCTCCGGCCGGCAGACCATCACCGTCACCGTGCCGCGCGAGCCCATCGGCGCCGGGATCGACCCGCACCACCTGCTGGACTGGGAGGACAAGGACGGGGACGACAACGTGAGGCGAGCGCGTATCGTGAGCGTGCCCTCATCCGGCTCTCCGTCCGCCACAAAGAAAGGCACGCCACGATGATGATTGCGGACGAGAGGACCACGACGGTCGCGAAGCGCACGAATCGAAATCAGACCACCGACTTCGTGAACCCCGGCTCCATCGTGCGGAGGATCTGGGGCGATGGAGACATGGTGCTGCTCGTGTTCGCCGGCTCCGCGGCGGAGTTCGCGCTGAACCGCGCGGTGGACTGGCTGTTCTTTACCGGCAAGCTCCCCGCGGACCCCATCGGCCGGCTGTTCTCCACGGCCGGCTACTCGCAGCAGATCGTCTTCGCGGACGCGGCGACCGCGACGCGCACGCTGGCGCGCATCCGCATGGTGCACGAGGCGGTGGAGCACCAGCGCGGGGAGCGCATTCCGGACTGGGCGCACCGCGACGTGCTCTACATGCTCATCGACTACTCCGAACGCGCGCACGAACTGCTCGTCCGTCCGCTGGCCGCGAACGAGCGGGAGGAGCTGTACGACGTCTTCCGCCGCGTCGGCGAGGGCCTGGGGATTCCCGACCTCCCGGAGACGTACGCGGAGTGGAAAGTGGACCGCGAGCTTCACCTGCATCGCGACCTGGTGCGCGCCGAGGGCACCGGCGCGCTGTACGATCAGTATCGCAAGCACCTCGGCGGCTGGCGGTACCACATCCTGCTGCGCATCCAGTCCATCCTGGTACCGGATCACGTCCGCGACCTGCTGGGGATGAACCGCGCCGCGTGGCTGCTTCCGCTGCTGCGCCTGTATCCCGTGCTGGCCCGAGCGGGGCTGCGCTCCCTGATCCAGCGTCTGCTCATGCCGCCGCAGTACCTCGCCGCCGCGCGCGCGCTGGATCACCCCGCGCCCGTCGGTGTGGACGCCCGCAGATCGGCGCGTGCGTGACCCGTGCTCGCTCCACGATGGTTGCGGGCGAGCGGGTGTGGCGGTCTGTTGAGGATGGAGCCAGGAATCTGACCGCCTCCCGCCCCCGCTCGCGGAGTTCTGATGTTCAAGTTGCCGGCAGCGCTGCTGATCGTCCTGCTCGCAAGCATCTCCACCGCCGCGCGGGCGCAGCAACCTTCCGGGCCGGGTGCGTCGGCGGCTAGCACGTCCGCGGCTCACGCGCTATCCACCGCATCCGGCTCCAGTCCCGTGCAGCCGCCGCCCTCGCCGAGCCGGTACACCCGCACGGATCCGCGGCTGCAGAATCCCCCGGGGGCGCCGCTCCGCCCCGGACAGCAGTTGGACACACTCCAAGGCCGTGGCGGCATGCCCAAGTGGCTGAAGCTGGGGATCGTGGGCGCGGGTGCCGGCGCCGTGGCGTTTCTTGTCCGGGGCCAGCTACGGGTCGACAAGGTGCCCAACCCTCCGCAAAAGGACGCGGCGGTCGGCGCCGCGGCCGGGTTCATCCTCCTCGGCGGCGGCGCGCTGCTGTACGACCTGTTCTGCCCGGCCCCCTCCTCCGGCTCCTGGCGTCCGGGCCTGTGTGGCAACTGAGATCAGCGCCGAGGTGGGCGGCAGGACACCGGCAGGGCGAAGGTGCCGGCGAGGCGGCGCGCGGCCCGGCCGAGCTGGCCGCGCGCACTGGCATCAGGCGCACCGGGTTCGTCACATGCCGCACCGGTTCGTCACATCAGCCGCACCGGGATCTCCCGCCCGGCTCGGACTTCGAGTGTCATTCTGAGCGAGGCGCCGCGCCGCCGCCGTCCGCCACCCCGGACTTTGGCGCCGACCGAAGAATCCCGCGCCACCGCTTCCCATGCACGCCCGGTTGCGCGGCACGCTCGGACGCTGCGGGTGCGGCGGGAGAGGCTGGAGCACGCCGCGCCGGTCTGCGGCGCGGCGGACGTCTCGGTCCGGGATTCTTCAGTCGCGCATGGACGCGGTGCCGGGGAGAGCGCGGCGCACGCTCCTTCAGAATGACGCCCCGGCGCCGAGGTGCGCGGCAGGACACCGGTGGGGCGATGGTGCCCCCCGCGGGGCGGCGCGGGCGGCGTGCACCGCGCCGGCCGCGCGAACTGGCATCAGGCGCACCGGGTTCGTCACATCAGCCGCACCGGGATCTCCCGCCCGGCTCGGACTTCGAGTGTCATTCTGAGCGAGGCGCTGCGCCGCACCGTCCCCCACGCCAGACTCTGGCGCCGACCGAAGAATCCCGCGCCACCGCGTCCCATGCACGCCCGGTTGCGCGGCACGCTCGGACGCTGCGGGCGCCGCGGGAGAGGCTGGAGCACGCCACGCCGGCCCGCGGTGCGGCGGATGCTTCGGTCCGGGATTCTTCAGTCGCGCATGGACGCGGTGCCGGAGAAAGCGCGGCGCACGCACCGTCAGAATGACGCCCCAGCGCCGGGGTGGGCGCAGGACACCGGCAGGGCGGACGGTGCCGCCGCCGGACGTCCGTGCCCTACCGCCCCAGGCTGCGCAGCTCCTGCGCACGGGCGCGGCTTACGGGGACGCGGGCGCCGTCGAGCAGTTCGGCTTCCAGGTTGCCGCGCGCGTCCCGGCGAAAGGCGCGAACCTGGTCCAGGTTCACAATGTGGGTGCGGTGCACGCGCACGAACCGCCGCGGGTCCAGGCGCGCCTCCAGCCGGCTGAGCGAAAGGTGCAGCAGGTGCTTGGCGTTCCCCGCGTGCGCCGTCACGTAGTCGCCGCTGGCCTCGAACCACGACACGCGCTCCACGGGAATGGGAACCAGCGTTCCGCCCACGCGCACGAACAGCCGCGTGATGGGCCCCCCCGCCAGCGCGCCGCTCAACCGCTCCAGCGCGTCCGCCGGGGCGGGCTCGCCGATCGCGGTCCGCACCCGCTCCATGGCGCCGGCCAGCCGCGTCGCGCCGAACGGCTTCAGCAGGTAGTCCACCGCGCCCAGCTCAAACGCCGTCACCGCGTGCTCGCTGAACGCCGTGGTAAAAATCACGAAGGGCGGCCGCTCCAGCCGGCGCAGCACGTCCGTGCCCAGCAGCCCCGGCATCTGCACGTCCAGAAACACCAGCTCCGGCCGCAGCGACTCGATCCCCGCCACGGCGGACTCCCCGTCCGCCGCCTCGCCCACCACGCGCACCCAGTCGAACGCGCCCAGCATGGCGCGCAGCCCCGCGCGCGCCACCGGCTCGTCGTCCGCCACGAACGCCGTCACCTTCACGAATCCCTCCTCGTGCCGCGCGGGACGGTGAGCACCGCCGTGTAGCCGCCTTGCTGCTCCGGGCCGCACACCAGCCGCGCCGCGCTCCCGTACAGCACCCCCAGCCGCTCCCGCAGCCGCGACAGCCCCGTGCCCGCGCCGGCCCCGGCGGCCGGCGAGGCCGCGCGGTCCCCCGAGTTCCGCACCGTCAGCGTCAGCTCCGACGCGCTCCCCGCCGCCGTGACCACGATCTCCGTGGGCGCCACGCGCGGCGCGGCGCCGTGGATCACCGCGTTTTCCACCAGCGTCTGCAGCGCAAAGGCGGGCACGCGCTCCTCCAGCAGCGCCTCCGGCATGTGCGCCCGCACGGCGAGCCGGTCGCCGAAGCGGATGCGCTCCACGGCCAGGTAGCGCTCCACGAAGCGCCACTCATCCTCCAGCGTCACCTCGTCGCGCTGCTCCTCCAGCGTGGTGCGCAGCAGGTCCGCCACCAGCTCCGCCGCCTCCGTGGCGCGCGCCGGATCCGCCGGAATGAGCTGTACCACCGTGTGCAGCGCGTTGAACAGGAAGTGCGGATGGATCTGCGCCCGCAGCGCCGCGAGCTGCGTGCGGGCCGCCGCGGCCTCGGCCCGGGCGGCGCGGGCGCTCCCCTCCACCGCGTGCGCCACGCCGGCGACGATCGCGTAGAAGAGCGTGCCGGCCGACACGAACATGAACACGCGCTGCGCCCCCTGCGCGCCGGGAACGTACCCGGGAATCAGGCTGCTCAGCGTGACCGCCAGAACGTACCACAGCATGGATGCCGCGAGCGCGCCCACCAGGTGCAGCAGGGCGAACCGCCAGCGGAAGGGCCGCGGCCAGGGCACCCGTCGCAGCAGCACGTAGACCAGGAACGCGACGGCGAGCCCGCTGCTGATCCCCACCACGGCGGCCTCCAATTCCCCCTCCCGCCACGTGGCCCGGCGCGGCTGCGCGGTGGTCGTCTGGTTCTGGTCCATGCAGCGTCTCGCGGGCAAGGGAGGACATCGGCGGGCTCGCCATGATGATACCGGTGCGCCCCGCCCGCGGTCGACCTCCACGCGCCCCGTTCAACCGCCCCGATCTGCCGTTGGGCGATCCCCCGCTGTACGCGCCCCGTCGGCGGATGCAGGATGGTCCCGGCGAAGCGACCGCCGCGCGGCCCGCGCTCCCCGGGGGGCGAACGGACCGCCGGCCGGCGACGACGACCATCCACACCCATCCACCGCGCCCCTGGTGCCCCGATGCTGAACCTGTCCGACGTCACCCACGTCTACGCTAATGGAACCCGCGCCCTGGACGGCGTGACCCTCTCCATCCCGCGCGGCATGTACGGCCTGCTGGGCCCCAACGGCGCGGGCAAGTCCACCCTGATGCGCACCATCGCCACGCTGCAGACGCCCACGGAAGGCGCCATCCGCTTCGGGGACATCGACGTGATCCGCGAGCCGGAAAAGCTGCGGCGCACGCTGGGCTACCTGCCGCAGGACTTCGGCGTGTACCCGCGCGTATCCGCCTACGACATGCTGGACCACATGGCCGTGCTCAAGGGCGTCTGGTCCCCCGCGGACCGCCGCACCACGGTGGAGACGCTGCTGCAGCAGACCAACCTGTGGGACGTGCGCAAGAAGGCGCTCGCCGGCTTTTCCGGCGGCATGCGGCAGCGCTTCGGCATCGCCCAGGCGCTGATCGGCAATCCGGAGCTGATCATCGTGGACGAGCCCACGGCGGGGCTGGACCCCGAGGAGCGCAACCGCTTTCTGAACCTGCTGGCGGAGATCGGCGAAAGCGTGGTGGTGATCCTTTCGACCCACATCGTGGAAGACGTGTCGGACCTGTGCCACCGGATGGCCGTGCTGGCCGACGGGCGGGTGCAGCTGGAAGGGCCGCCGCTGGAGCTGATCCACTCCACCCGCGGCCGGATCTGGATGAAGACGGTGGAGCGCGCCGAGCTCCCCGCCTGCCGCGAGCGGTACGAGGTGCTTTCCACGCGCCTGTTCGCGGGGCGCACCGTCATTCACGTGCTCGCGGACGGCGATCCCGGCAACGGCTTCGCGCCGGTGGACGCGGGGCTGCAGGACGTCTACTTCTCCACGCTGGCGCAGTCGCGCCGCGCCGCCTGAGAGGCCCGCCGATGCTCCTCCAAATCGCGCGTTTCGAGATCCGCTACCTGCTGCGCAACCCGGTGCTGTGGGTGTCCGCCGCGGCGGTGTTCGCGCTGCTCTTCGTTTCCATCAGCACGGGGGTGGAGCTGGGCTCCGAGGGCGGCCTGCTGCACAACGCGGCGTACGCCACGGTGCGCAACTACACGGTGCTTTCCATCTTCTTCATGTTCGTCACCACCTCGTTCGTGGCCAACGCGGTGATCCGCGACGACGAGACGGGGTTCGGCCCCATCGTGCGGTCCACGCGCATCGGGCGGACGGAGTACCTGATGGGCCGCTACCTGGGCGCGTTGGCCGTCGCCACGCTGTGCCTGTGCCTGGTGCCGCTCGGCATCTGGCTCGCCACGCTGATGCCGTGGGCCGACGCGGCGCGGCTGGGGCCCAACCGGCTGTCGGACCACCTGTTCGGCTTTTTTCTGATCGCCCTGCCCAACATTCTGCTCCACTCCGCCCTGTTCTTTGCGCTGGCGACCCTCACGCGCTCCATGATGGCGACGTACCTGGGGGTGATCGGGCTGGTCTGCGTCCACTTCCTGATGGAGGGCGCCTTTGCCGGCCGGCCGCGGCTGGCGTCGGCGGTGGCCCTCGCGGACCCGTTCGGCGCCCGCGCCATCCGCGACGCGACGCGGTACTGGACCATCGCCGAGCGGAACGTGATGCTCCCCGAGTTCTCCGGGACGCTGCTGTACAACCGGCTGCTCTGGACCGGAATCGCTCTCCTCTGCCTGGCGCTGGCCTGCGGGCTGTACCGCTTCGCGGACCGCGGATTGTCGCGCCGCGAGCGCAACAAGCTGAAAGGGATGCAGCAGGCGGCGCTCGTCTCGGCCGCGCCCGCCTTCCGTGCGGCCGCGGCCCTGCCGTCGCCCCGGCCCGGCGGTGCCGCGCTGCGCGCCATGCTGTGGATGCGGACCCGGTTCGAGGCGCGGCAGGTGATCGTGAGCCCCGCCTTTCCCGTGCTGATGGCGTGGGGGCTGTTCACCACCTTCATCTCCCTCACCCTGCAGCGCGACCCGGACGGGCGGCCCACCTATCCCACTACGCTCTCGCTCATCCCGGACGTCGCGGACGGGCTGTTCGCGCTGCCGCTCATCGTGGCCATCTACTACGCCGGCGAGCTGGTGTGGCGCGAGCGCGACCGGCGGATGCACGAACTGGTGGACGCGGCCCCCATCCCCAACTGGACGTACGTCGCCAGCAAGACGGCGGCGATGGGCGTGGTGCTGTGTGGCATTCTGCTCACCGGGGTGGTGTCCGCCGTGATCCTGCAGCTTTCCATGGGCTTCACGGAGCTGGAGCTGGGCAAGTACCTGCTCTGGTACGTGCTTCCCGTCACGTGGGACGTGCTGCTGCTGGCCGCGCTGGCCATGTTCGTCCACGCCGTCAGCCCGCACAAGGTAGTGGGATGGGGGATCATGGTGCTGTTCATGGTGGGTCAGGAGATGAACACTCTGGTTGACCACAACCTGCTGCTGTACGGCGGCACCCCCGGCATGCCGCTGAGCGACCTGAACGGCGCCGGCGGATTCTGGAAGGGCCCGTGGACGTTCCGGCTGTACTGGGGCGCGTTCGCCGTCCTGCTGCTGGTGGCGGCGCACGTGCTGTGGCGGCGCGGCACCGAGGCCCGGCTGCGGCCGCGGCTCGCGTCCGCGGGGCAGCGGCTGGGCGGCGCGCCGGGGTGGGTGGCGGCCGCGGCGCTGGCGGTGTTCACCACCAGCGGGGCGTACGCCTTCTACAACGCCAACGTCCTGAACGGATACCAGACGGAGGCGGCGCAGGAGGCCGAGATGGCCGCGTTCGAGAAGAAGTACGCGCGCTCCCTGGAGCTGCCGCAGCCGGAGATCACGGCCCTGACGCTGGACGTCGCGCTGTATCCGCGCGAGCGGCGAGCCGTTTCCAGGGGGCGCTACCGGGTGCGGAACGGGACGCGGACGCCGATCTCCGAGATCCACCTGCGCACCTTCGGCGAGGACATGGAGCTCGTCCGGGCCACGGTCTCCGGCGCGCGGCTGCGGGTGGACGACGCTCGATACGCGTACCGCATCTACCGCCTGGACCGGCCGATGGCGCCGGGGGAGGAGCGGGAGGTGGCCTTCGAGACGCGCATGCAGGTGCGCGGCTTTCGCAACGGTGCGCCGAACACCAAGCTGGTGGAGAACGGCACCTTTCTGAACGAAAGCCAGCTCATGCCGCTGGTGGGCGCGGGGCGCGCCGGGACGCTGCAGGATCCGGAGGCGCGGCGCAAACACGGCCTGCCGGAGGTGCCCCGGACGCCGAAGCTGGAGGACGCCGCCGCGACGATGGCCCCCGGCGGCGGGCGGGCGTGGGCCACCTCCGACATCACCCTGTCCACCTCGGCGGACCAGACGCCGGTGGCGCCGGGCAACAAGGTGTCGGACGTGGTGCGGGGTGGCCGCCGCATCGCGCGGTTCGTCTCCGGCGCGCCCGTGCATCCGCGCTTCTCCATCCAGTCCGCGCGCTACGCGGAGCGGCACCGCCGGCACGCGGGGGTGGACCTGGTCGTCTACCATCACCCCGCGCACGCGTGGAACGTGGAGCGCATGCTGGACGCCATGGCGGCGTCGCTGGACTACTACCGCGCCCACTTTGGCCCGTACCCGTTCGACCACGCGCGCATCGTGGAGTTTCCGGGATACGCGGACTTCGCCCAGGCGTTCGCGGGCACCGTTCCGTACTCGGAAACGGTGGGCTTCATCTCCGACTACGACGAGCCGGAGACCATCGACTACGTCACCTTCATGACGGCGCACGAGCTGGCGCACCAGTACTGGGGGCACCAGCTGGCCGGCGCGGACATGGAGGGCAGGGAAGTGCTGTCCGAAACGCTCGCGCAGTATTCCGCCCTGGTGGTGGCCCAGCGGATGTACGGCGAGGACGGCGTGCGGCGCGCCCTGCAGTACCAGCTGGACGCCTACCTGGGAGGCCGCCGCTACCTGGGATACGCGGAGCCTCCGCTGGTGCGCGTGGACGGGCAGAACCACATCACCTACCGCAAGGGCGCCGTGGTGATGTTCCTGCTGCAGAAGCGGCTGGGGGAGGAGGCGGTCAACCGGGCGCTGCGCAGCCTGCTGGCCCGCTACCGGTTCCAGGGCGCGCCCTATCCCCGGTCCATGGACCTGGTCGACGCGCTGCGGGCGGAGGCGGACACGCCGGAGAAGCAGGCGCTGATCACCGACCTGTTCGAGCGCGTGACCATCTACCACCTGGAGGCGATGGAGCCCACCGCCGTGCGCCGGGCGGACGGCCGGTGGGATGTCACGGTGCCGGTGGAGGCGCGGAAATTCTACGTGGACGGCAGGGGCGTGGAGGCGGAGACGCCGCTGAACGAGCGCATCGAGATCGGCCTGTTCACCGCCGAGCCCGGCCGCGACTCGTTCGCCGCCCGCAACGTGATCCGGATGGAGCGCCACCCCATCCGCTCCGGCCGGCA
>NZ_DASVTX010000240.1:0-3864 GCF_036387355.1 Longimicrobium sp. | reverse complement strand
CTTCATCCGCACTCCACACTTCCGCCCTTACGCACTCACGCACCACGCACCCCCGCACCACGCGCGCCGCACCGCCGTCCCGTACTTTCGTACTTTCGTACTCTCGTACTGCCGTTCCCCTCACTCCTCCCCGTACATCGCCTCCAATTCATAAATCGCCTCCGCCGGCCCGATCACGATCATCGTCTCCCCGGGGCGCAGGACGCGCTGCGCGTCGGGGTTGAGCGCGAACTCGCCGGTGGGGCCGCGCACGGCCAGAATCGTCACGTTCCGCATCCGCCGCAGATCGCATCCCGCCACCGTCTGCCCGGCGAACGGCGAGTTCTCGGGAATGGTGATCTGCCCCACATCCACCGAGATGTCCACGCCGAAGCTGAAGATCTCGTTGAACAGGTCGTGCACGGCGGGCCGCAGCAGCGCCAGCGCCAAGCGGTGCCCGCCGATGTCATCGGGCGTCACCACGCGGTCGGCGCCGGCGCGCCGCAGCTTGCTCTGCGACGTTTCGGCGTTCGCCCGTGCCACGATGAGCAGCCGCGGGTTCATCTCCCGCGCGGTAAGCACGGTGAGCACGTTGTTGGCGTCGCTGTCCAGCGCCGAAACCAGCCCCCGCGCCCGGTCCACCCGCACGCGCTTGAGCACGTCATCCTGCGTGGCGTCGCCGATCAGGTGCGGCGTAAGGGAGTGCAGCAGCGACTCTTCCACCGACGGATCGTGGTCCACCACCACGAACGTCTCCCCGCGCGCGGCCAGGTCGCGCACAATGCGCGTCCCCAGCTGGCCGTAGCCGCAGACGACGTAGTGGTCCCGCAGGTGGGAAAGGGAATCCTTCATCTTTCGCCGTTGCACGCTGGTCCAGAGCGTCTGCCCGAGCGCAACCTCCACCAGGTTGCTGGCCGCCCACGCCCCCACGCCCACGCCGAGCACGATCAGGCCCATGGTGAACATGCGCCCGGTGGCCGTCAGCGGCTCGATCTCGCCGAAGCCGACGGTGGCCACCGTGATGACCGTCATGTACAGCGCGTTGATCCACCCCATCCGCTCGATGAGGTGGTATCCCACGGTCCCCACCGCCACCAGCAGAATCAGTACGGCGAGCGAAAGCTGAAACTGCCGCAGCGGGTCTTCCAGCGCGGCACGAACGTGGTGGCCCCACGTACGGCTCTGCGGTGGGTGGGGGCGTCTGCGCCGGGGGCGTCGTGAAGGCAAGGACGGGTGCGGTCGGGCGACGAGTGCGGCGGAGTGCCGCGCCGGGAGAAACGCACGACGTGCGCCGCGGAGGGGAGGGCGGGGGAGATGCCGTGCCGGAGCCCGCGGCGCGGCACGTGGAATGAGTCTCAGGCGGCGCGGCGCAAGCGCTTGCTGGAGAGGTGGATAGGGGAGCGCGCCTGAAGCCGGTTGCCAGTCCGCGGCGCGGTCAGTTGAAGCCGCGCGTGGACTGGACGGCCTCGCGGTACGCCTCCACCTGCTCCGCGATCTGCTTCTCGCTCCACCCCATCCCGTCCGCGCGCCCCATCCGCCGCGCGACCTCCTCCGCCACGGCGAGGCCCCCGTCCACCGCCTCGTAGAACAGGTGCAGCCGGCGGACGAGCACGTCTTCCACCCGCAGCGCCATCTCCGCGTTCACCGCGTGGTCCACCTCCGCCCAGATGTACGGGTGGCCCTCCATCAGCCGGCGCCCGGCCTGCGCGTCCGTGCGCACGGCGGCGAGCAGTGCCTCCGCGTCCTCGCCGTAGGTGCGCGCCAGGTGCTCCCCGATCTGCGCGTCCAGCCCCGCGCCCACCGCCGCGTGGACGGTCCTGGCCAGGAACGCGTCCCAGGGCTCGCGCGGGTCGCCGGGGAGCGGCAGGTGCGCCGTGGGGCTCTCGCCCGACGCGACGCCCTGCTCCTTGAGCAGCCGCACGGCGGCGTCCACCACCTGCGCCGCCATCACGCGGTAGGTGGTCAGCTTGCCTCCCGCGATGTTCAGCAGCCCGCCGCGGTCGCGCCAGATCTCGTGCTCGCGCGAGGTGGCGCTGGCCGCCAGCCCGCCCTCCGCCTTGTGCGGCGCCAGCAGGGGCCGAATGCCGGCCCAGGTACTCACCACGTCCGCCGGCGTCAGCTTTGCCGCGGGAAAGATCCCGTTGGCGGAATCCAGCAGGTACTTCACGTCGGCCTCGTCCGCCCGCACCTCGGCGGGGGAGCCGGCGTAGTCCGTGTCCGTGGTCCCCACGTACGCAAAGTCGCCCGCGGGAAGGATGAACATCACCCGCCCGTCCACCGGGGAGCGAAAGGTGATGGCGTGCCGGTTCCCGATGCGGTCGCGCCGCACCTGGATGTGCACTCCCTTGGTGGGGCGCAGCCGCGGCTTGGCGCCCGCGTCCGCCAGCGTGCGCACGGCGTCGCTCCACGGCCCGGTGGCGTTCAACACCACGCGGGCGTGCACGTCTACCGCCTCCGCGCCGGGGCGCAGGCAGTCGCGCACGCGCACGCCCGTGATCCCGCGCCCGTCGCGCAGAAACCCGCTCACCTCCGCGTGCGGCACCACGGCCGCGCCCGCCTCGTGCGCGCCGCGGGCGTTGGCCAGCGTGATGCGCGCGTCGTCCACCGAGGCGTCGTAGTACAGCGCCGCGCCGGCCAGCCCGTCCCTGCGCAGCCCCGGCTCCTCGTCCTTCAGCCGCGCGGGCGTCACCATCCGGTGCCGCGCGATGTTGCGAAAGAGCGAGAGCGCGTCGTACAGCCACATCCCCGCCTGCAGCTTGCGCAATCCGACCGCTTCGCCGCGGTACACGGCGAACAGAAAGGGCAGGGGGTGCACAAGATGAGAGGCCAGCCCGAGCAGACGGCGCCGCTCGGCGCTGGCCTCAAACACCAGGCGCAGGTTTCCCGTTTCCAGATAGCGGATGCCGCCGTGGATGAGCCGCGACGAGCGGCTGCTGGTGCCGCGGGCGAGGTCGCCGGCATCCACGAGCGCCACCCGCAGCCCGCGCCCCGCCGCGTCCCGCGCCGCCGCGGCCCCCGTGATCCCCCCGCCGATCACCAGCAGGTCCCACGTCTGGCCCGGGAGCGCGGCCAGGTGCTCCGCGCGCGCCCGGGCAGAAAACGGAGCGAAGCCGGTGTCCATCCGCCCCGGTCAGCCCGCGTCGCCCGGACGGGCGACGTCAAAGCCCAGCGCGCTCAGCAGCGACGTGAACGACACGTCGCTGTGGCTGAGGACAAAAACGCCCTCGAAGGTGGTGTCCAGAAAGGTGAAGTCCGTCTCGATCACCAGCCCCTGCGCCTGCCGGGGCGCCAGCTCCTCGCGCGGGCCCACCTCCATGACGGGCGTCCCGATCATCACGCCCTTGTTCAGGAACGTCCCCAGCACGCCCACGTACGCCGCGCAGACGATGTTGCCCATCTCCTGGAGCGCCGACCGCTCCAGCTCGCCCACCGACACGTGGCGCGAGGGGTCGCGGCGCAGCATGAGCGCCACCATGCGCAGCGCCGTTTCAGTGGCCAGGATCAGCGAGGCGTGCTCGCCGCCCGCCTCGCTCACCCCGGAGATGGGGACGGTGATCACCACCAGGTCGCCGGTGCCGGGGAGCGCGGCGCCGAGCCCCGCCCACTGGATGCGCGGAACGGAGATCAT
The DNA here is from genome assembly GCF_036387355.1 of Longimicrobium sp. Classification (GTDB taxonomy): domain Bacteria; phylum Gemmatimonadota; class Gemmatimonadetes; order Longimicrobiales; family Longimicrobiaceae; genus Longimicrobium. The sequence continues at coordinate 257 of NZ_DASVTX010000240.1, read as the reverse complement.
CACCGTCAGGCCGGTGAGGGCCGACAGGTTGGTGGCCGCATGGCCGGCGCCGATGTTCACCACCTCGCGGATGGCGTCCATCTGCTTGGGGGTGACCGGGGTCTGGTTCATCAGGGTCGTGTATGGTCGATGGAAGAAGCCGCGCGCCGGGAGCCGCCCGCGATCCGCGACGTTCCGCGCATCCAGTGGGCGGGGCTCGGCGCCGCGCTCCCCGGCACCGGCGACCTGGTGGTGATCACCGTCCCCATCTCCGGGGT
>NZ_DASVTX010000239.1:0-9438 GCF_036387355.1 Longimicrobium sp. | reverse complement strand
CCGGGGACGGACCCGGCGCTGCGGAACCAGCACGTGCTGTTCAGCGGGCACCAGGACCACGACGGGGTGAACCGGCCCGTGAACGGCGACTCCATCTGGAACGGCGCGGACGACAACGCGACGGTGAGCGTGGCGCTGCTGGCCATCGGGCGCGCGTTCGTGCGGCAGCCGGGGCGCCGGTCGGCGCTGTTCGTGTGGCACGGCGCGGAAGAGCGCGGGCTGCTGGGCTCGTACTGGTACGCGCGCCTGCCCACGGTTCCTCGCGCGTCCATCGTGGCGGTGCTCAACGGCGACATGATCGGCCGCAACCATCCGGATTCGGCGGCGCTGCTGGGCTCCATCGCTCCGCACCGCAACAGCGCCGCGCTGGTGAACATGGCCCTCGCGGCGAACCCCGGCTTTGCGCTGGACAGCACGTGGGACGCGGCCAGCCATCCGGAGAACTGGTACTTCCGCAGCGACCACCTGCCGTACGCGCGGGTGGGGCTTCCGGCCATCTTCTTCACCACGCTGCTGCACCCGGACTACCACACGCCGGAGGACGAGCCGGAGCGCATCGACATCGCCAAGCTGGAGCGAATGACGCGCTGGATGTACGCCACCGGCTGGACGGTCGCCAACGCCGCCCAGCGACCGGCCCTCGATCCGGTGCCCACAACGCCGAACCGATGAGGTAACCGGGCACCGCCACGGCGCGGGTGGCAACGCGGACAAGAATCTTGTTGGACGGGCATGTACGAAGCATTTTGTTTCCGCCACGAACCACCCTTCCCAACTTCATCGAGGTCCCCATGCCCGCCACCCGCTACACCATCCAGCCCGGCGATACTCTTACGGAGATCGCGACCAGGTTCTACAAGGACGCCAAGGTCGTCCGCAGCCTTGCCGGGTACAACGGCCTGCAGAACATCGACCTTATCGTGGTCGGCCACACGTTGGAGATCCCCACGCGCGCCGAACTGGAGGGGCGCACCAAAGCGGACAAGATCATCGTCAAGAACGCCGCCCTGAAAACCCCGAACGGTCTGGACGAGATCATTTCCACCTTCGGTGACCCGTTCCCGTTCATGAAGGGGGACGGCAGGATCAGTTCCGACTGGTGGAAGAGCATCGCGGGTTCCGCCACGCTGCCGCGTCCTGTTCCGCTGTCGTGGGCGCCAGGCCAGAAGGTGACCAGCTTCGGATGTCACAAGAAGCTCAGCGGGGTATTCACGGACGTATTCGCGGCCATCGAAGACAAGGGGCTGTGGGGTGGAATCCGCACCTTCGGCGGATGCTACAACTTCCGGGTAAAGCGCGGCGGAAACCGCCTTTCCACGCATTCGTGGGCGATCGCCGTCGACATCAACCCCGGCACCAACCAGATGGGCACGGCCGGTGACCTGGATCCGCAGATCGTAGCCGTATTTCGGGAGCACGGGTTCAAGTGGGGCGGCGACTGGACAGGCAAGGGCAAGGATCCCATGCACTTCCAGTTCTGCACCGGCTACTGAGCCGCCTGGACCTTTCCTGGAAACACACGAGGGGGCCGCCATGAGGCGGCCCCCTCGTCACATGCGGAATGCTCCCCGCGTCCTCCGCGCGAACCGGCAGTTCATCCGTTCACAACCGGGATCGCATCGCTCCGGGCACCGGGACAATGCCGACATCCGCCCGATTAGGAACGGTGCACCAGAATGCCTGCGCTGCACAACATCGCGTCAGCGGGAGACGCGTGCGCTCTGGTCACGATCACGGCGCCGTCTGCGGAATGTTCTCGCGGCACTCGTTGCCGTCCATTGACTTGCGCGACGGCGTTTTTCGAGCGGTCGCGACGCGCGGCGAGGGTATGGAAATTCCGGATTCCTCATCCACTCAGACCGTCGCCGCCCCCCTTGGAACACGAGGCACCATGAGCACTCCAGGCACCGTCCCGGCGCAGGACGAGCACGCACGCATCCCCCGCAGAGCACCCCGCCGGCGCACGCACTCGCTCGCCGTGCTGATCGGCACGCTGGCGCTGGGAGCCTGCGACGCGGGCTCGGGGCTGACCGCCGCGCCGAGTGCCGCATCGCGCACGCTGGCGGGAACGGCGACGGTGGCGTGGGTGAGCCCCACCGGCAGCACGGCCACCAACCCCGTCACCTTTCGCGCCGACGCCACGGCCGACATCGTCACCATCAGGTACTACGCGGACGGCACGTACCTGCTGGGCAGCAGCACCGACCGGGCGAACAGCTTTCCCGTGACGTACAAGTTCAGCGGCGTGGGCGTGCGGCGGGTGTACGTGCGCGGCTACAACTCGGCGGGAACGCAGGTGGCGGGCGCGTACAAGGACTTCACCATCCGCGACCTGATCGCCAGCGTGCCGTACTTCTTTCAGTACGCCAACACGTACGAGCCCGGCGCCACCTGCGCCAACACGAGCATGGCGATGCTGCTGAAGTACTACGGCGCCGGCTACACGCCGGACCAGATCTACACGGAGTTCCAGAAGAAGTCGCAGGACGAGTTCAAGTTCGACACGATCTTCAACCGGCTGGCGGCGCGCGCGGGGCTCAAACAGCGCATTCGCGTGCACATGGAAACGGGATCCGTGGCGCAGATGGAGGCCGAGCTGAACAAGCAGCACCCGGTGGTGATCCACGGAAAGTTCACCAGTTCCGGCCACGTGATGCTGCTGATCGGCAACGACGGCACCAGCTACACCATGAACGATCCGGCCGGCGTGTGGGGCCAGCAGCTGTGCAACGGCTCCGCGTACGGCGGGCCGGGCGGCGCGGGCGTGCAGTACGGCCGCGCCATCGTGGGCAAGGCCATCACCACGCCCTGGCAGGGCAACTGCACCACATTCGACCCCAACACCGTGCGCTATCACGAGACCTACCTGGTCCCCTGACCGCGATGTTGATGGGATGAAGAAAGGCCCGGGACTCCGCGTCCCGGGCCTTTCCCCATCATCCCCCAATCCCCGATTCCCCATCCCGCCACCGGGCCCCGTTGTCACGCCCCGGAATCCCCAATAGTTCCCCCGCGACCTCCGCACCTCCGCGTCTGCCACGTGAGGGGCAATCGACCCGGCCTGAGGCCGCGCTCATCCCCGCTCCCCCGCCACGGCCTGCGCGTGGTTCAGCGACGCAACCAGCAGCGTTCCGCCGATCACGTTTCCGATGAGCGCCGGGAGCACGAATCCGCCCAGCGCCGCGCCCATCCCCTTCTCCCCATCCGCGACCAGGTAGAACGCCTCCACCGCGCCGGCGACTACGTGCGACAGGTGCGCCGCGCCCACCAGCCAGGTGATGATGATGATCACCAGCACGTGCGCCGTCTTGGCCGCGGGGAGCATCCACACCATGAGCGCGATCATCCAGCCCGCGAAGATGCCGCGCAGCAGCGTGGTTCCGAACCCCATGGACGTGGCCTCGCGCGACAGTTCCGCGAACGAGTGGCGCAGTTCGGGGCTGAACATTTCCGTGCGCGCCGCCACCAGCGCGAACAGGAACGCGCCCACCATGTTGGCCGCGAACACCACCGCCCACAGCCGCGCCACGTTGCCCAGCGTGTGCCTGTCCCGCCGCGCGAGCAGCGGCGCGATGGCTGTGAGCGTGTTCTCCGTAAACAGCTGCTGGCTCCCCAGAATGACGGCCATGAACCCCACCGAGTAGCCCAGCGAGCCCACGAGCGGCCGCCAGTGCGCGTCCGGCAGATGGGCGTGCAGCACGCCCTGTCCCAGCAGCGACAGCCCCATCGCCAGCCCCGCCGCCAGCCCGGACCACGCGAGCGCGGGGTTGCTGCGCCCCAGTTCGCGCTCGCCCTGCTGGCGGATGACCTCGTGGGTCGTCTTGGCGTCCAGCGACTGCTCGTCCTGCGCCTGCTTGCGCTGCGCCTCGTCCAGCCTCGGCGCGTGCCCCGGCAGTTCCTCGTCGCGATCCGCCAAGACAGTCTCCTGCGCTGTGCCCGCCGTGTGTTCAGGAGCGGCGTGGCGTGCGCAAGACGAAGGCCCTGCGCGTAGCTGCGTTCCGCGGGCCGGGCGCGCGCCGGAACGGGGTGCGGAACCTGCACGCCCGGCGCGGGATGAACCTCCGTCTCCTTGCCATGATCCTCGCCGCCCTGCTCGCGGCCTGCCGAACCAATCCCACGCGCCTGCCCGCCGCGGGAACGACGGCGGGGGTGGCGCTGGATACGGTCGCCACCGGCCTCAAGGTGCCGTGGGACCTGGCGTTCGCGCCGGATGAACGGATCTTTGTGACGGAGCGGGACGGGCGCATCCGCGTGGTGGAGCGCGGCGTGCTGCGCCCGGAGCCGTGGGCCACGCTCGCCGTTTCACGCCGCAGCGAACTGGGGCTGATGGGGATCGCCCTGGCGCCGGACTTTGCGCGCAGCGGGCACGTGTTTGTGGTGGGGTCGTTCCGTACAGGAGGCGACAGCGTGGAGAACCGCGTCTACCGGCTCACGGAGCACAACGGGCGCGGCGGCGAGCAGGTGATGGTGCTGGGCGGCATCCGCGTGGCCAAGTACCACGCGGGCGCCGCGCTCCGGTTCGGGCCGGACGGCATGCTGTACCTCACCACGGGCGACGCCACTCATCCCGGGACGTCGCAGGACAGCACGGCGCTGACGGGAAAGGTGCTGCGCCTGCGCCCCGACGGCGGCGTGCCGGCGGACAACCCGATTGCGGGCTCGTACGTGTATGCGCGCGGCGTGCGCAATCCGCAGGGGCTGGCGTGGCATCCGCGCACGGGCCACCTGTTCGCGCCGGACCACGGGCCCACGCGCCTGCCGCGCGAGTGGTTCCGCGCCGGGCGCGACGAGCTGAACGTCATTCTTCCCGGCGCCAACTACGGCTGGCCGGAAGCGTCCGGGGACGCGGGCGGCCCGGAGTTCGTGCGCCCGCTGGTGGAGTGGACGCCCGCCCTGGCGCCGGGCGGGATGGCGTTCTACACGGGGACGGAGTTTCCGTGGGCGGGCGACGCCTTCGTGGCGGGCCTTCGCGGCCAGCGGCTGATGCGCATCGTGCTGCAGCCGGCGCCCGGCACGCGCACCGGCTGGCGCGCGGCGGCCGCGGAGCCGCTCTTTGCCGGCCAGCTGGGCCGCATCCGCACCGTGGTAATGGGTCCGGACGGATCGCTGTACCTCACCACCAGCAACCGCGACGGCCGCGGCACCCCCCGCCCCGGCGACGACCTCCTGCTCCGCATTGTCCACCGCCGCTGAGCGCGCAATCGGGCGCCACGTGTCGACGCGGCACGCATGATTCCGAAGCAACCTCTGATCATCATCGGATCGTGGCCTTGCGGGTGCTCACGACGGTAGTACGAACGCCCGGAACTCCGGTCCGCGCCTTTCGCAAAATCTACCTGGAGCGCGACACGTCTACGGGATCGTGACTCCCGTCTGCGCATCTACCCTGACTCGCTGGAAAAACTTGGGACTGAGGTGATCGAAGTCCTTGTCGGACGTCATCAGCCATGCTCCGACGGCCGCCGCGGTCGCACCAATCCATAAATCATTCTTGCCCATGGGACGGGCCGGTTTCACGACTCGTTCTGAGTAGTGGTCGATCTCCGCGTACATATCGGGAATCCCGGCAGCGTTGATGTTCACCACAACCAGTTGCCGGAGGAGCCCGTCCAGATCGTTCCGCTTGGACTGGCTCCAGCCGAACTTCAGAGCCAGCGACTTTGCCTCACCGACTGTAACCAGGGAAATCAGCGGCCGGTCGGGCCGCACGCCCAATCCATAATCACTGTCGATCCGCTTCCCGGCTGCGTTCCCACGTACCAGTTGAACAAGCACATTGGTATCCAGCAGGATGAGCGCGCCCGGAGGAATCACGACACCTCTTCCAAGGCGCTCAGGATGAGAGCATCGGACTCGTCACCAGGCCATTGCCCCAGAATCGCGTTGACTCCGGAACGAGGCCCCTGCGCCTTCCTGTAATCGGTGCCCGAGCGGCCTTGAACCATCGGTTCGGGGATCTGTGACCAAAGCTGAACATCGCGCTCGCCCGCTTCGGCGATGTGGTCGGCCTCCACCCGGAGCAATCCACCTCCCGCGGTAAAATGCGCCACCCCGCCCAATACGATGTCACTGCCCCACAAGGCCTGCAGCTGCTCGGGACTCGTCCTTTCCGCGAGGCCACGCACGATCTCTCCAGAACCGGCGAGCAGGGTGAACGTTCGGTTGCTGTGCCTGATCGAATCCAGTTTCCCCGAAATTCTCACGTACTGGGAAGGCGGGATCTTCGCCTCCAGGACGGACAAGTTTTCCAGCTGAGACGGCGTGACCTGGACGCTGCTTCCGTTGATGATGCTGATGCTTTCTGCACCGCTGTCGAAGACGGACTGAAGCCGCTGGAGCGACTGCAGCAGGGATCGGTCGAAAAGCCTGGAACTTTCATCCCCGAGCACTGCAGCCGACACGCTTTCCGCGAAATAGTCGAAGCTGGTGCGGAGCGGATCGATGTTGGGGAACAACCCGATCTGGCGAAACTCCTCCGGATTTACGTCCAGCAGCGTGGGCGAGGAGATGTGGATTTCGGTGGATCCCTCACGGATCTCGACGGTGAAATCCGCAGAAGCCTCAATCCAGCGCGGAACTGTTCCCCGAGCCGAGCTTCGTCCTTCTGTGCGAATGCGGACCGCTTTCTTGCTACCCTCAATCACGACTCCCAAAAGATCGTGAAGAAGTGTAGCCGAGATCGTTGTGCCCTGCGCGCGTGGCCCCTGAACCTTGACTTTGGGCATCGGAGTCCTCAGAGGCGGATGGATTGATCGCTACCTGCTGCGGTCAGCAAAACGTAGAGCGTCTGCGGTGCTGCTGTGCAACAGTATCCATGGGCCGTAGCGGGGGTCAAGAGCTTCGACGGCGCAGAAATCCCCCGGTCAGAAGGTGAATGGGCAGGCGTCTTTCGACGGACGCAGAAGCTTCGTCCGACCACCTGCACCCCCGTGTCCGCCGCATGAGGCCCGATGACCGGCCATCGGGATGAGCTCAGCCCCGCGTCGCGCGAGTTGGTCAGGTTCCCGCCCGATTGCAGCCACGGCGGCGGCGACGGCATTGACCACGGGGGCGGGCGAGCGGCCGGAACTGCTGTTCACCTGCACGGCCACGGAGATGCCGAGATCCGGCCAGTAGCGCACTTCCGTCAGGTAGCCGGGCATGAAGCCGGCGTGTCCCCAGGTGATCCCCAGCGGCGTGGGGCGAATGATGACGCCCAGGCCGTACCGGGCCCCCTGCCCCAGCCCGGGCGCCTCCACCCCCTGCACCGCCGAGTCCCGCCACGCCAGCGGATACGCGCGGCCTTCGTACATCATCTTTCCCCACCGGGCCAGGTCGTGCGCCGTGGTCGCATAGCCGCCGCCCGCCCACTCGAACTGCGGGTTGATGACCAGCGCGCCGTTCTGCACCATAGCGTCCCTGCCGCCGAACGGGTTTCGCGGGCCGGCGTAGCCCTGCGACAGCCCCGCAATGCGCGGCCGGTCCGAGGGCACGGTCCCCGCCAGCCGCAGCGGCCGCAGCACCCGCGCGCGGATCTCGTCGTTCAGCGGACGCCCGGTGATGCGCTCGATGATCATCCCCAGGACGATGTAGTTGGTGTCGGAGTACTCCCATCCCGCGCCCGGCCGGAACGGAGCAGGCGTGTCGAACAGGTACGCCAGCCGCTGCTCGGGCGTCCACGTGCGGCCCGGTTCGCGGTTCAGGTCCTCCACAAAGCGCGGGTTGAACTCGTACCGCACCAGCCCGCTGGTGTGCGTCATCAGGTGGCGCACGGTGACCGCTTCTCCGTTGTCCACGCGGGCGAACCACGGCTCGGCGCCCAGCCAGCGCGAGATCGGGTCGTCCAGCCGCAGCCGTCCCTCGGCCATGAGCTGCAGCGCGACCGCGGCCACGTACGTCTTGCCCGTGCTGCCGCTGAGCAGCAGGTGGTCCGGGCGCATGGGCTGGCGCGCCACCGTGTCCGACCACCCCGCCGCCATCCCGAACGACGAGCCGTCGCGCAGCACCACGCCCAGGGTGGCGCCGGGGTACCCGCCCGCCGCCACCGCGGAGTCGAACACCGCCCGCACGCGCGCCACCACCTGCGCCGGCGCCTGCGCGGACAACGCGGGCGCCGGCGCAGGGATCCGGGTGGGCGCGCAGCAGGCGAGCGCCCCGGCCACAAGGGGCGTGAACAGCCAGGGGACCAGCGTGCGGCGCATCAGCATCGGCGGATGGGGATCCGGGTCGGGTGGTCGGCGGAGGGCGCGGGATGAACGGACCCGCACTCGAGACGATAGCCCGGAGACGGCCGGACGCGAAAGACGCGGCGAGATTGCTCTCGCCGCGTCTCCCGTCGTGCAGGCGGCCCGCCGGGCCGCGGATCAGTCCGCCGCGCGCAGCCAGGGCATGCGCGGCACGGTGGCCGGCTCGCGGAATACGCCGTTGGCCAGGAACGACCACGCGTTCTGCTCGTTGAGCGCGCCGTAGGAGTAGAAGGAAAAGCCGTTCACCCCGCGCTCGCGGCCAATGCGCACCTGCCGCGCGATCTCGTTCAGCGGCAGCCCGGTGACGATGCCCGCGTACACGTGCCGGCCGCTGGGGCGCATGCCGTCCACGTGGTCGGCCACCATGCAATCCCAGTCGGGGTTGGGCTCCTCGCCCGGGCGGCGCGGGCGGTACGAGCAGCGCTCGTCGGCCACGTAGAAGTACGTCATGGGCACGGCGACGTCCAGGTAGCCGCCGGCCGCCCACCCCCACGTATCCTGAAAGAACTGCGACACCCCGCTGGACGACTCGCGCCAGCCGAACCGGGTGCGGTCGTAGATGGGCCACACCGCGGCGGAAAGCGGCACCGGGCGCACGCTCTTGATGCTGTCGTTCGTCTCGCGCACCACGCTGTTCACCAGTTCCCGCCGAAAGCGCGACCATCCCTGCGGATCGCTGGCCGGGTCCTTTCCGAACGCCCGCAGCGCCGCCGGGTCCCACCCGAAGGCCGCGCCGGGGTAGCGGATGCGGTCCAGGTGCACGCCGTCTACCTCGTAGCGGCGCACCACGTCGGCCGCCACGCGGGCCAGGTGCGTGCGCACGCCGGCGTGCGCGGGGGAAAGGTAGACGTACTCGTCGCCGTTGGGGCACCCCATCGGCCGGCCGGCGCGGGTGTGCATGGCCCACTCCGGGTGGTCCACAAGAATGTGGTTGGGCTGCCCCGGCGCGCTGGGCCGCAACGCGCGGCACTCCGCCGGGGTGCGAGACTCCCAGCCGGACAGCGCGTTGATCCACGCGTGCAGCTGCAGCCCGCGCGCGTGCGCCTCGCGGACGGCGACCTCCAGCGGGTCCCAGGTGGGCACGCCGCCCAGCCGATCGCACAGCCGCGGCGAGCACGGGTCCAGCGCCGAGCGGTAGCGCGCGTCACCCGGGCCGCGGACCTGAAAGTAGACGATGTTGAAGTTGGCGCGCCGGGCCTGCTCCATCAGCGTG
>NZ_DASVTX010000238.1:0-45001 GCF_036387355.1 Longimicrobium sp. | reverse complement strand
CCACCCGGCACCGCTGATCTCCATCCATCGAGGACCCATGAGGCATCGCTCGCTGCTCTGGCTGGGCGCGCTCGCCCTGGCGCCCGCCGCGGCCCGCGCGCAGGACGCCGACGCGCGCGTCGCCGCCGAAGTGCAGCGCCTGACCCCGCGCATCACCGAAATCCGCCACGACCTGCACCGCAATCCCGAACTCAGCAACCGCGAGGTGCGCACGGCCGGCCTCGTGGCCGCGCACCTGCGGGCGCTGGGGATGGAGGTGCGCACGGGGATCGCGCACACCGGCGTCGTGGGCGTGCTGCGCGGCGGGCGTCCCGGCCCGGTGATCGCCGTCCGCGCCGACATGGACGCGCTCCCCGTGACGGAGGACACGCCGTACCCGTTCCGCTCCGTCGCCAAAGGGGAGTACCTGGGGCAGCAGGTGGGAGTGGCGCACGCCTGCGGGCACGACGTGCACACCGCTGTGCAGATGGGCGTGGCCACGCTGCTGGCGGGGATGCGCGCGGAGCTTCCCGGCACGGTCATCTTCGTGTTTCAGCCCGCGGAAGAGGGCGCGCCTCCGGGGGAGGAGGGCGGCGCGGCGCTGATGCTCAAGGAGGGACTGTTCGCCGACCTGCGGCCGCAGGCGGTGTTCGGGCTGCACACCCTGGCGCAGATGGAAGTCGGGCGGGTGGGGTACACGCCAGGCCCGGCGATGGCGGCTTCGGACCGGTTCATCGTCACCATCCGCGGCCGGCAGTCGCACGGGGCGTCGCCGCAGCTGGCCATCGACCCGGTGGTCATGGCGGCCGAAGCGGTGACCGCGCTGCAGACCATCCGCTCGCGCACCCTGTCGCCCATGGAGCCGGGGGTGATCACCGTAGGCGTGATTCGGGGCGGCGAGCGCTTCAACATCATCCCCGATTCGGTGGTGCTGATGGGTACGGTGCGCACCTTCAGCCCGGCCGTGCAGGACCGGGTGGAGGAGCGGATGCGGCAGATTCTGGACGGCGTCACGCGCGCGGGCGGCGGCAGCTTTACCCTGCAGTACCAGCGCACCACGCCGGTGACGGTAAACGATTCGGCGCTGGCCGTGCGGATGGAGCCCACGCTCACGCGGCTGCTGGGGGCGGGGAACGTGGTGCGGCTGCAGCCCACTACGGTGGCGGAGGACTTTGCCTATTACGGCCGCACGGCGCCGTCCTTCTTCTACCGCCTGGGCACCACGGCGCCCGGCACCACGTCGGGCGACCATCACACGCCCACCTTCATGGCCGACGACGCCTCCATTCCCATCGGCATGCGGGTGATGACCGGCCTGCTGCTGGACTACCTCCGCGGCGCCTGAGCCGGACGTCCACGGGGGACAGCAGCGAAACAGGACGGGCGCCTCGCGAGAGGCGCCCGTCCTGTTCATCCGTCCCGCAATGGTCAGCGGCGGTTGCGGTCCCGGCCCCGGTCAAAGGAAGCGCCGGCGTTGTGGCGGTCGCCTTCGGGGACGTCGAACTCGCGGCTGGAGGTCTGCCCCAGCACTCCGCCCTCGTTGTAAATGCCGCTGTACATGCTGCGGAGCCCCTGGCCGAACTCGTCCAGGTTGGGGCCCGTGTGCGGGCGCGGACCGGCGTTGTAGCCACGGTCGTAGCGGGCGCGGCCGCCCTGCGGCCCGAACTCGGCGGCGTAGCCCCGGCCCGTCCGCATGCCGCCCCGTGCGCCGCCCTGCCCGAACCCGCCGCCGCGCGGGCCCTCGAATTCGCCACGCGGACCCTCGTACCCGCCCTGGGTCTGAAACCCGCCGCGCGGCCCCTCGAAGCCGTTGCCGCGCAGCCCCATGTCGCGCTCGTAGCGGCCGGCCTGGTACCCGGTGCCGCCCGGGTGGCGGTCCGCGTACGGGCCCTGCCGGCCGCCGCGGTCCATTCGCTGCGACCCGCCGGAGTAGCCGTTGCGGACGTCGTCTTCGTCGCCCCAGCCGCGGTTCTCCACAATCCCGCCCATCCCGCCGGACCCGCTCATCCGCGCCGGATCAAAGCCGCGGTCGCCCAGGTCGTCCCATCCGCGGTCGCGGTAATCCATCCGCCCGCCCTGCCCGCCGCGGCTCATCGCGCCGGAGTGGTTGTCGGACAGCCCGCCGCGATTCATCCCGGCGGAATATCCGTCGGACATGCCGCCGCGGTTCATCCCGCCCGCGTAGCCGTCCGGCGTGCCGCGGTTCATCCCGCCGGAGTAGCCGTCGGACATGGAGCCGCGGATGGGGCCGCTGTGGTACGGCTGAATGTGCTGCGGCGAACTGGTGAAGCCGCCCTGCACGCCGCGGCCCTGCTGCATGCCGCGGTTCTGGCCGCCCTGGTCGCCGAACTCCGTGCGGAAGCTCTGCGTCTGCCGCGCGCCGGGGCCGGCCGGGCCTGTGGCGCCGGCGTTGTGCTGATCGCGGAAGGCCGCCCGGCTGCCGCCGAAGCCGTGGTTCAGAGTGCCGGGTGAATCCTGGTGCTGAATGTAGCCCTGATCGCCGCCGCCGCCCGCGACCCGGTCCCAGAGTCCCCGCGCCCGGTCGATGATTTCGCGTCCGCCACGTGGCATCGTTTCGATCTCCTGCGTACCTGGTCCCCCGCGCCGGGGCCCGTCCCCGAACGAAAATTGGGGGACGGAACAGTCGCAAACGGCGCGCCGTGGCCCACTCACGCGCCGTTGCCGCAGGTCGATGGCGGACTCGTCAGGTCAGCGAGTCCGGATCCAGGAGCCAGCGGCGCAGCGTGTCCAGCGCCATCTGCGCGGTCATTCCCTTGATCCACTCGCGCCCGCGGTCGCCGATGTCGAAGCGCCGCGACCAGGCGCCGCCCTCCCACGCCAGCCCGATGCAGACGGTGCCGACGGGCTTGTCCGGCGTGCCGCCGCCCGGCCCCGCGATCCCCGTGGTAGACAGGCCCAGGTCCGCGCCTGCGAGGCGGCGCGCGCCGACGGCCATTTCCCGCGCGGTCTGCGGACTCACGGCGCCGAACTCCGCCAGCGTCTCCTCATCCACCCCCAGCACGCCGGCCTTGGCCCCGTTGCTGTACGTCGCAACGCCCAGCAGAAAGTAGGCGCTGCTCCCGGGCACGTCCGTCACCCGGTCGCCGATGCGCCCGCCGGTGCACGATTCCGCGAGGGCGAGGGTAAGGCCGCGCTCCCGCAGCATGCGCCCGACCGTTTCCTCCATCCCCTCGTCACCCACGGCGTAGATGGAAGCGCCGAGCCGCTCGCGCACCGTGGCCTCCAGCGCGTCCAGGCGCGATTCCAGATCGTCGTCGGGCGCGCCATCCACGGTCACGCGCACCTGCACGCGGGGGAACGCGGCGCGAAAGGCGAGCCGCGCCTCGGCCGGATCGATGGCGCCCACGAGCAGTTCGTCCAACTTGCTTTCCGCCAGGCCGAAGGTGCTGAAGGTGCGCGAGGCGAAGCGCTTGCCCGGATTCCTCGCCGCCACCCAGGGCAGCAGCGACTCCCGCACCATCCGCTTGGTCTCGCGCGGCACGCCGGGAAAGCACGCCACGTGGCGCGTCTCGCCATCTACCTCTACCGGACATACGAAGCCCGGCGCCGTCCCTGTGGGATTGGGAAACACGGTGGCGCCTTGCGGAAAGTCCGCCTGCTTGAGGTTGTTGGGCGGCATCTCCACGCCGCGGTCGCGAAAGATCTGCTGGATGTGTGCGGCGGACGCCTCGTCGCGCACCATGGGCCGCCCGGCCAGGCGGGCGACGCAGGCCGTCGTCAGGTCGTCCGCGGTGGGCCCCAGGCCGCCGGTGCAGACCACGAGGTCCGCCTCCTCCAGCGCGCGGCGGAGGGTGCGGACGATTGCGTCTTCGTCATCCGGAACGGAGAAGCCGGCCACCGGCTGTACGCCGAGCGCGCGGAGTTCGCCCGCCAAAAAGCCGGAGTTGGTGTCGGTCGTGAGCCCGCCGACGATCTCGTCGCCGATGGCAAGGAAGGCGGATTTCAAGGGCAGGGAATAGGGAATAGGGAATAGGAACAGACACGCCGGGCTCAATCAGCGAATCTGGTATCCGTCGCACTTTCGTACTCTCGTACTCTCGTACTTTCGTACTGCTGTTCCGCACTCCGCACTCACGCACTCCCGTCACTTCCCCCGCATCGCCTTCAACGCCGACTTCACCGCGTCGCGGGGAATGCGCGTCAGCCCGTTGAACTCGCCGCCAGAACCGATCCATTCGCCGCCATCGATGGTCACCACTTCGCCGTTGATGTACGGCGCGCCGTCGGAGATCAGGAACGAGGCCAGGTTGGTCAGTTCGTCGTGCTTGCCGAAGCGGCCCATGGGGATGCGCGCCCTGGCCTCCGCCTCCAGCTCCGGCGTGGGCATCAGCGCGTTCCAGGCGCCCTCCGTGGGGAACGGGCCGGGGGCGATGGCGTTGGTGCGGATGCCGTACGTGGCCCACTCCACCGCCAGCGAGCGCGTCATGGCCAGCACGCCGGCCTTGGCCGCCGCGCTGGGGATGACGAACGCCGAACCCGTCCACGCGTACGTGGTGACGATGTTGAGGATGCAGCCCCCGCTGCCGGACGCGATCATCGCCCGGCCGACGGCGAGAGTGGCGTGAAACGTCCCGTTGAGCACCGTCGACACCACGGCGTTGAAGCCGTTGGGCGACAGGTCTTCGGTGGGCGAAAGGAAGTTGCCGGCGGCGTTGTTCACCAGCACGTCCACCGGGCCCAGGCGCTCGGCGACGGCGGCGGCCATCGCTTCCACCTGGGCGAAGTCGCGCACGTCGCAGGGGTACGTGAACACCCGGTCCGCCGGGCCGACGCCTTCCGCGGCCTTGGCCAGGCGCTCTTCGCTTCGCCCCGTGATGGCGACGCGCGCGCCCAGCGCCGCGAAGGCCTTGGACATGGAAAGCCCCAGGCCGGAGCCCCCGCCGGTCACCAGCACCGTCTTGTTCGCCAGCAGATCGTCCCGGAACACGTTTGCCTCCGTCGCGCGCGATTGGGTGTGATGCCCGTGGTCTGGCGTGACACTACGCGCGCGCGCCCCGCGGCGAAAGGCCGGGGGGAGCAAAATGACCCTCTGCGACGGGGTTCGGGCACTGAAACTCTGGCGCAAACAGCACGCTCCTGCCATAATGCCCGTGTGAGGTCTCGCCTGCCGACCATTCCCCAGCCGCTCATTTTGGCCACCTCGAAGCCAGGTCGCTCCAGTCTGCCTCCCGCTCCCCCAGTATCTTCTCCCGAGTTGCCCGTGTGGAGGCGCGGCCGGTTCGGCCATTGGGCGGGTTATCCCCTGAGCTGGTGGCACATGGGCGTCCGCAGCCGGTTCGCGCGCTGGCTGCCACCTCTCATCACGTTTATCGGCTATGTCTATGCTGCAGCACCGGATTTTGGCGTTCAGAGACTGCAGACGCGGTGGGGCTTGCTCGGCCTTGTGGTGCTCTGGCTACTCGGCCACTACGTGTCGCAACTGGTGACGGGTTCTGAGCTGCTTGCGTACGGGAATGCATTCAAGCAGGTGGGGGACATCATCAGTGGCCTGGCTGCTGATCCGGAAGGCTCAGGCTCGCCGCAGCTGCTGAGCGAACCTTCCCGTGCGATCAACGCCCTGCTTCGCCGAGTCCAGGAGATCGCAACCGCGTCACTCCGTCCTCACGCAGACTGCGAGATCACGGCGCATCTGCTGCTCCCGGAGTGGAAGCATCGTCGCAGCACCAAGGTGATTGTCGGGCTGCGCGCGACGTTCCACGATGACTACCGACCTGACCGGTCACACGCGTTGATTGACCTTGATTCACCCGGTGCCGGGGTCGCGTTCACGACAGGCCAGCCGTCCTACGTCCGCAATACCGACGAGGAAGGGGATCGTATGAGAGGCCGTCCCTACAAATCTATCGGAGCCTTTCCCGTCGTCGTGGGTACACGTGGTGAGGGAGGGCGAGTTCGCGCAGTCCTTACGCTGGACGCGACAGTCCCTTTCGTGTTCAACAAGAAATCCGTACGGGACTTGGCACCGTTTGTGAATCCCATTGCGCAGTTGATTGGGCTGGCGCTGGTCACCCAGGATCGGAGGCCGACTACATGAGCCATACGCTGGATGAATCCGCAGTCACGAACGAGTTGGAAGACGCGTTCGAGATTGACTATGCCCTTCTGCCGGAAGCCAAGAGCGAGCCCAGGCCCAGACGCTCTCTTTGGGAAATCTTCCTCATTGGGTGGGAGGCGTTCACGCCGCGAGTCCCAGTCAGCGCAAGGGTTACGCTCGTTCGTAAGCGCACGATGGACCAGCATTCGGTTTGACCCGTCCTCGGTCCATCCGAAAGTGAGAGAAGGGGCACCTGATCAGGGGTGCCCCTTCTCTCATCTGCAGCTTGTGGCCACCGATCACGCGCATGAGGCGCGACGCGCAGGCACACCCGCCGCCGGGCAGTGGCGCGGGGGCGGAGCGCGGCGCTAACTTGCAGGCGAATCAACCATTTCCGCCGCGTCACAAACGCTCCTCATCGCATGCGCATTCCCTTCCTCCACCGCACGCTCGCGGCCCTCGCGCTGGCCCTGGGGCTGGCCGCCGCGCCGGCGCGCGCGCAGTACGCCGCGCAGCCGGCCGCGGGCCCGCCATCCTCCGCGCCGGACACGACGCTGACCATCGTGCTGCTCACGATGGGGCAGGGCGACATGGTGTGGGAGAAGTTCGGGCACAATGCGGTGTGGATCCACGACCCCGCGGCCGGGACGGACGACGTGTACAACTACGGCGCGTTCGACTTCAAGTCGCCCGGGTACTGGAGCCGCTTCATCGCCGGGAACTGGCTGTACCAGCTGGCGCGCAGCGACATCAACCGTACGCTGTTCGAGTACGACTACTTCAAGCGCGCGGTGTGGGGGCAGGAGCTGAACCTTACGCAGGCCCAGGCGCGGCAGGTGCAGCAGATGCTGCGCATCAACGAGATGCCGCAGAACCGCGAGTACCTGTACGACTACTTTCGCGACAACTGCACCACCCGGGTGCGCGACCTGCTGGACCGCGTGCTGGGCGGCGTCATGCTGGCCCGCACGGGGAGCGTGATGACGAATACGTCGTACCGCTGGCACAGCGAGCGGCTGATTGCGGACGACCGGCTGTCGTACTTCGGGCTGGCGGGGGGATTGGGTCCGTCGGCGGACCGTCGGATCACGGCGTGGGAAGAGATGTTCCTGCCGTTCAAGCTGCAGGAGCAGGTGCGCGCCACCCGCATTCGCGCGGCGGACGGCTCGGAGCAGCCGCTGGTGCGGCGCGAGTGGACGCTGCTGGAGACCCCCGGCCGCGGCCCCGTACGCGACGCGCCCCCGCCCTACACCATCGGCTTCGCCATCGCGGGGCTGCTGATCGCGGGTCTGCTGGCCTTTCTGGGACGCCGGGCGCGGCGTTCCGCGCTGGCGCGGTTCGGCTTTGCGGCGGTGAGCACGCTCTGGCTGCTGGTGGCGGGAATCGGCGGGTTCGTGCTCGTGTACCTGTGGACCAGCACCAACCACCGTATCGCGTACCGCAACGAGAACATTCTGCAGCTTTCGCCGCTGGCGCTGCTGCTGATCGTGCTGGTTCCGTGCGCGGCGTACGGCGCGCGCTGGGCGCTGCGGTCCGCGTGGATGGTGGCGGCCACGGTGGCGGCGCTCTCGGTGCTGGGCGTGGTGATGCAGGTGCTGCCCGGGCTGGACCAGCGCAACGCGCAGATGATCTGCCTGGCGCTGCCGATCAACCTGGCGATCGCGTACGCGGTGCACGGGTTCATGCAGGCCGCGCCGCTCCCGGCGGATGTCGTGGCGCGCGACCGCAAGCGGCGGATGGGGCGCGCGGCCGCACCGGCGCGGTAGGCCGGGACCGGCGCGACAGCGATCCGCTCATATCAGGGCCAGAGACACACGCCGCGCGAGCACGCAGAAAGTCGGGGCGGCTGAGCGAATGAATTCGCCGCAACAACGGCGAAAGTCCCCCCAAACAGACGGGGGGACTTCACCTGCACGGGGGTGGCGGGTTTGATCCGGGTGGGGGATTGTCGTGTTGCTGACGGTTTCCTGAGCGGATGAATCCGCCGCTCAGAAAGCGGTAAGCCCCGACTCGCGGCCGCTGACGCGTCCACGCTCGGGGCTTCAACTGCACGAGCCCGGAGCCCCCGGTGCGAAACCTCCCCTCTCCGTGCGGCTGTTTGCACGGGGAGGGGCCGGGGGAGGGGCGCCGTTGGTGGGCCCCCTCTCCCACATCCGTTCGTGGGAGAGGGGGGACGCGTCTCAGCGCGGCCGGGTGAGGGCCGCGGCCGGGTAAGGGCCACACCGTCCGCGCGGACCGACCCTTCGGAACCGGGCACTTTCGGACTTTCGTACTTTCGTACCGCCGTTCCGCACTCACGCACCCAGCCCTCACGCACTCCTTCTTCCGTCCATGGAAGTCCAGATTTTCGGCACAAAAAGCTGCAACGAGAGCAAGAAGGCGCTGCGCTTCTTCAAGGAGCGGCGCATCAAGACGCACTTCGTGGATCTCAAGGACCGCCCCGCCTCGCCGGGCGAGCTCAAGCGCTTCGCCGACCGGTTCGGCGCCGAGGCGCTGCTGGACCGCAACGGCAAGCAGTTCCGCGAGCGCGGCCTGCACGTGGCGCACGTGCCCGAAGCACGCATTCTGCCCCTGCTGGCGGACGACCCGCTGCTGCTCACCACGCCGCTGGTGCGCTCCGGAAACCATCTCACCATCGGCTGGGACGAAGCCAAGTGGAAAACCTGGATCACGCCGTGAACCGCCGATGAGGATCGTAAAAGGAAAGCTCGCCGGCCGCCACCTCACCTCGCCCAAGCAGGGCCGCGTGCGCCCCACGTCGGAAACCGTGCGCGACGCATGGCTCTCCGCCCTGGAGCCGCGGCTCAAGGGCGCGCGCGTCCTGGACCTGTTCGCCGGCACCGGCGCGCTGGGGCTGGAGGCGCTGTCGCGCGGCGCCCGGTACGCGGACTTCGTGGAAAGCGGGCCCGACAGCCTGCACGCCCTCAAGGCCAACGTCACCGCGCTCCGCGTCCGCGACAAGGCGCGCATCTTCAAGAAGGACGCGCTCCCGTTCGCCGCGGCGCTCCCGGCGCGCAAGTACGACATCGCGTTCGCCGATCCGCCGTACGAGTCGCGCATGCTGGACCGGCTGATCGAGATGTGGATGGAGACGCCGTTCGCGTCGCTGCTGGCCGTGGAGCACGCCGCCTCGCACGAGCTTCCGCCGGGCGGCAAGCGGCGGCAGATGGACGAGACCACCGCCGTCACCTTCTACCTGGCCCCGCCGCCCCCGCCGGAAGAAGCCGCGCCGTCCAGCGAGCAGCCGGGCGCGGCGGAGGAGGAGGGATGAGCGTCGTCATTCGCCCCGCCACCGCGGCGGACGGGGACACCTTTCTGGGCCTGGTGGACGCGCTGGCGGATTACGAGAAGCTGGACCGCCCTTCTCCCGAGGCGCGCGAACGGCTGGTGCGCGACGCGTTCGGCCCGGCGCCGCGCATCAGCGTGTACCTGGGGGAGCGCGACGGGACCGCGGTGGCGTACGCCATCGTCCTGGAAACGTACTCCAGCTTTCTGGCGCTTCCCACGCTGTACCTGGAAGACCTGTTCGTCATCCCCCCTGCGCGGCGCTTCGGGATCGGGAGCGCATTCTTCCGCTTTCTGGCGGGCGAGGCGCTGCGGCGCGGCTGCGGGCGCATGGAATGGGTGGTGCTGGACTGGAACCAGCTCGCCATCGACTTTTACGAAAAGCTCAAGGCCCGCCGCATGAGCGAGTGGTACACCTACCGCCTGACCGCCGACCAGCTTCGCGAGATCTCCGGCGAGGGCTGACCGGCGTGGCGCGATGGGCGGCACGGTCCCGGGGGACGCATCCAGAGATGCCGCCCCCCGGGATTTTTTTCTTTCGATGCGATCCAAGCATCGTCCAACCTCGCCCCCGCCGCGCGGATCGCGAGCGGCGGGGCGGGGCGGATCGGATCCGGCGGCCCGGGCGCCGCGTCAGACGTTTTCGTAAATCCAGCAACGAAGCCCATCTACGGCACGGCCCTTGACAGATGGACATGCAGCCGCACCGAAGTCCGGGGCGGCACCGGGTGTGTTGACTGGGAGGTGGGCCATGGTTGCTGGGCACTCCATCCGCATCGCCGTATCGACGATGCTCCTTGGGCTCGCCGCGTGCGCGCCGGCGGCGGAAAACGGCGGGCCGGCCGAGGGGCCCGCGCCGGAGCAGATCGTGGTGCGCGTGGCGAACAACGGCTGGCAGGACGTGACGGTGTACGTGGTGGACGGCACCATGCGCCGGCGGCTGGGCACGGTGTCGGGAATGAGCACCGGCTCGTTCAGCATGCGCTCCACTCTGCTCTCGTCGTCGCGCCCGCTGCAGCTGGTGGCGGACCCGGTGGGCGGCCTCACTCCCTTTGTAAGCCAGCCGCTGCGCGCGTCGCCCGGGCAGGCGGTCGCCATGCGGGTGGATGCGAGGCTGGCGCTGAGTACGGTGAGCGTGTTTGACCGCTGACGGGAACGGGATGGGGCGTCCTGCTTGTGGCGGGGCGCGCGGGGTGTACCTTCCGCGGCTCTCCTTGACTGCGGAAAGGAACTGACGCCCGCGTGCTCCGTCTTTCATCCCTGCTGGAACGCATTCCCGCGCGCCCCGACGCGGCCGAGCTGGTGGCGGGCTTCGTGCCGCCGCCGCGCTTTGCCGCCAAGCGGTTCGCGGACTACACGCCCGACCCGCGGCACCCGTCGCAGGCGTCCACGGTGGCGCGGCTGCGCGCCGTGAGCGAGGAACTGCAGGCCGCGGAAAGCGGATGGTCGCGCATGCGCGCGGCGTTCGGGCGGGCGCCGCGCGGGGCGGGCGTGTACCTGGATGGCGGATTCGGGGTGGGAAAGACGCACCTGCTGGCGGCGCTCTGGCACGCGTCGCCGCGGCCGAGCGCCTACCTGAGCTTTGACGAGCTCGTCTACACCATCGGGCTGCTGGGGGTGGATGCGGCGCGCGAGGCGTTCCGCGGGCAGCGGCTGGTGGCGGTGGACGAGTGGGAGCTGGACGATCCGGGGAACCTGAAGCTGGCCATCGCCTTTCTGCGCGGCGCGCTGGCGGACGGCGTGCGCGTGGCGACCACGTCCAACACGATTCCCGATGAGCTGGGGCGCGGCCGCTTTGACCAGAAGAGCTTTACCTCGGAGATCGAGGAGCTGGCGACGGCGTTCGAGGTTCTGCGGGTGGAGGGGGAGGACTTTCGCCACCGCCGGTTTCAGGCGGATCCGCGCCGGTCGTACTTTCTGGACGCGAAGGCAATGGAGCGCGCGCGGGCGCAGGCCGGTCCGCGCTCCCTGGTCGTCCCTTTCGCCGAACTGCTGGCGGGGCTGGGGACCGTGCACCCCATCCGCTTTCACGCGCTGGTGGAGGCGGTAGACGAGCTGCTGATCGATGACGTGCAGCCCATGCGCGACCTGTACGACGCGCTGCGGTGGGTGCACTTCGTGGACAAGGTGTACGACGGCGCCGTTCCCCTTGCCGCCACGGCGGAGGCGGACCTGGGCGAGCTGTTCCGCCCCGAGTGGCTGACCGGATCGTACGGAAAGAAGTTTTCCCGCTGCCTGTCGCGCATGGAAGAGATGCTGGGCGAGCGGCGGGCGACGCTGTCCGGGGAGGCGGTGGAGCAGGGGTGAGGCGGGCCGCGACCGAAGACGTTCGGCGCAGGGGACGGTTCGACACGTGCGGCCGGGCTGAGTGACCGGCGGTTGAAACCGCGCCTCGATAAACATGAAGTCCGCCTTCGCGGACTGCGGCGGCGGGAACGGCGTACGCCCGCGAGCCCGGCGCGCGGGTAGGCCGCAACGTGTTGCACGCCCGGCACTTGTCACCCTGAGGAGGCGCCGAACACAGCCTTCCCCGTGCCGACCTCTGGCGCCGACGAAGGATCTACTCTTCGCCGGTTCCAACTTCGCCGGACACACGGGCACCGCGCTCGCATTTCCCCTTGATGCAGTTGAAGCCCCGAAGGGCGCCTGTGGCGCCGTTCGGGGCTTTCCGCTCTCAGAGCGGCGGATTCATCCGCACAGGACGGCCCGGGCGACAAGGAGCCGTGCACCCGGCACCCGCAGCCGACGCCCGGTGCAGGTGAAGTCTCCCCGTCTGTTTGGGGAGACTTTCCGCCGTTGTTGCGGCGACTTCAGTCGCTCAGCCCGCCGGTTCTCCGAAACCCCGCGGCGGCCTCGGCCGCGACCCGCAGGAACTTCAGCCCACCGGGGGCGCGCTCGGCGGGCCGACGTCCAGGCGTACGACGCCGTCATCCCCCATGCGCGCCTCAATCTCCCTGCGCACGGCCGCGAACTCGCTGTCCGCCATCACCGGAAGCAGTTCGTGCGTGGGGAGCGCCTGCTCCAGTTCCACCCACGACACGCATCCCTCGTAGCGGTTCAGGTCCGGCAGCGCGACCGGATCAGCCAGGCGGTACGCACGGACGAGCATGGCGTGCACGAACGGCTTGCCGCGATAGGCGAAACGGGCGTGCGCGGCGGGCGGCGAGAGCGGATGCAGCCCCTGGATGCGGTCCAGCGCGTCCGTGGACTCGATCCGCCACACGTCCTGCACCGCGCAGTACACGCGGAAGGGAATGCTGTCGCGCCGTTCCGGACCGGTTCCCGCCAGCAGCGGATGGAACTCCTGCGCCAAGTCCGCCGGGTTCTGGTGCCATCCGGTGGGAAAAATCCAGAACTCGCGGTGGTCGACGCCGAACTCACCCGTCCGTTCGTGAATGCCGCCTTTGCGGACGAGCAGCGACAGGCGCCCCGTGGCGAGCGCTTCGTCCACCACGGACCACTCCTTGAGCGCCGACCGGTTGCTCGCTTCCATCACGCCCCCGCGAACGGCAGGGCGACGACGCGCGCCTCCGGCCCGTCCGCCGCGCCGATGCGCACCGTGGCGCCCGGCTCCAGCTCGCGGCGCGCGTACCCCATCGCGATCGTCTGCCCCAGCCGGGGCGAGAACGCGGCGCTGGTGATCCACCCCGACTCGCGCCCGTTCTCCGGGTTGATGATCGGCGCGCGAGGGCCCGGCGCGGCCGCGCCTCCCAGCAGCAGGCCGCGCAGGTGGCGGTTCACGTGCCCCCGGTGCGCGATGCGGACGATGACCTCCTGCCCCGTGTAGCACCCCTTGCTGAAGGAGATGGCGCGCTCCATCAGCCCGGCTTCCTGGTACGCCTCGGTGGGGATGGTTTCTTCGGTGATGTCGGCGCCGTAGCGCGGGCGCCCCGCCTCGATGCGCAGCGTTTCCAGCGTTCCGAACCCGACAGCGCGCGCACCAATCGGCGTCCCGTGCTCCACCAGCGCAGCCCACAGCGCCGCAGCCTGCTCCGCGGGGACGAAGAGGTCGAAGCCGGCCTCCAGCCCCGCCTCGCGCGTGGCCGCAACCAGCAGCCGTGCCCCGGCGAACTCCGGCTCCACGAACGCGTCTTCCGCCATCTCCGGGATCTCCGTCCCCAGCACCGCGCTGAGCAGTTCCGCCGCGCGTGGGCCGTAGACGCCGATCTCGCACAGCGCGTCCGTGGCCTCGGCCCACCGGGCGAACATGGGCGGAACGAACTTCTTGAAGTGGTCGCGCGACCCTTCCAGCGCCTCGCGCGCCAGATCCACGATGACCTCCGCGCCGCCCTCCCCCTCGCGGCGGAACGCGCGCAGGTCGGCGAGGGTGCGGCCCTTGGGGGTGAGCATGGCGGCGTAGACGCCCTGGCCGGGGGGCGCCTTGAGCAGATCGTTGGTGATGAGCCCGTGCAGCATGCGTGCGGGGTCCTTGCCCCACAGGCGAAAGCGCGCGCGGTCGGCCCGCTCCGCGAACCCGGCGGACTGCCGCACGGCCTGGTATTCCGCCGCCGCGTCACCGAAGTGGCGGGCCACCTCGCGGCCGGCCACCTCGGCCCAGCGCGCGCCGGCCGCATCCAGAACCGCGCGCAACGGGGAGGCCGGGGCGGGGGTGATCGTATCCGTCATCGTGTGTACCTCGCCTTCGAGTTGCCCGGCGCGGATCCGGTCACGCCTGGCGCGCGCCGTCGCACAGTTCGCGCAGGCGGTCATCGGCGCCCTCGTATTCCGTCACCAGGCGCCGCACGTCGGCGGTGGAGGCCGCGTTGGGCAGATCTACCTTGATCTCCTCGCCGTCCTCGCGGGGGAGGAAGATGATGGTGACCTTCCAGCCTTCCACGCCCGTGGCCTTCCGGGCGACGAGGTCCACGCTGTATTCCGTGCCGTTGCACGCGAGGCGGTTCGCCAGCCGGTGCTCCTTCCACGAGGAGCTGCGGGAGATTGCCATGAGCCGTTCTGTCTGTGCGCGTTGAGCCTGCGGTGCCGAAGGGGAAAAGATAACCCGCGCGGCGAACCCGCAGCAACGAGGAGGGGAGATTGGGGATCTGGGGCAGGGGGTGAGGGATGCGGCTGAAGGTGAGGCGCGTGATCAGGCTGTCCTTTATGCTTGATGCGGGGAGCGACGGTGGCGCGTCTGCCGGCTGTGGCCCTCACCCCGCGTGCTGCGCACGACGACCCTCTCCCACGAACAGATGTGGGAGAGGGGGCACACCCCAGTGCGAAGTGTTTCGGACGGATTGGCGGCGGCGGAGAGAGGCCCCCATCCCCGGCCCTTCCCCCAAAAAACCTGGGGGAAGGGAGACCTCAGCGCGTGTGCGGCATTCGGCGCGAATCCATGGTGCCGCGCTGGAGCAGCCTCACAGCAGTACCGTGAGGCTTTCAGCCGTTGTTGCGGCGGCTTCAGCCGCTCAGCACAACAATGCCGCCGGAGCCCGACGGCCCCGGCGGCTTCCCCTCATCCCTCATCCATCACAAGTGCTGCGGTCCATCGCTGTCGTACTCTCGTACTCTCGTACTCTCGTACTGCAGTTCCGCACTCCGCACTTCATCTCCCCGGCCCCGGAAACACCGCCAGACTCTCATTCCCGTCCCGGTCCACGGCGGCGACGCCGAAGAACCAGTTGTCGATCACGATGTTCTCCAGCGTAGCCTCCGTCACGTTGCCCACAAAGCGCGAGTGCGTCCAGTTGGCGTCCGTAGGGAGGCGCCAGTACACGCGGTAGCCTGCCAGGTCCGGCGCGTTCACCGGGCGCCAGCGCAGCACCGTGTTGGCCGTCACCGCGCCGCGCACCGTCACGCTGTCCGGCGCGGCGGGGGCCCAGGCCAGCGCCGCGAGCGAGGCCGCGTTCAGCGAGGTGATGCGCGCCGCGTACACGTAGTCCACCTCGTCGGGAACGTCGCCGTAGCGGATGCCGTTTTCCGTCCGCAGGTCCTGGTGCTGCCGCGTGTAGTCCTCGTACAGCTCCGTGAGCCGCACGGCGGGGTACCCGGCCAGAAAGAACGGCGTGTGGTCGCCGCCGCGGCCAAAGCGGTCCAGGCGGTACACGACCATCGCGTCCAGGTTGGGGACGTACGTGTCCGCAATGCGGTCCACGTAGCGCGCCAGCTGCCGCGCGGGGACGTCCAGCTCGCCGCCGCTGTACAGGTAGCGGCGCAGCTCCGCCGCCGGCGCGTCGGGCGCGATGCCGGGCGCGAACACGCGGACCACGGTGTTGTCGGTGGCGCCGTTCATTCCCCGCGAGTTGCCGATGATGTCGTTGTTCAGCACGCCCGCGATCTGCCAGTTGTTCGACTTGGCCCATCGCGTCAGGATCTCGCCCCCGTTCAGCCCCTGCTCCTCGCCCGCCAGCGCCGCGAAGACGATGGTTCCGTCAAAGCGGTGCTTGCTCAGCACGCGCGCCGCCTCGATGACCGCCGCGGTGCCGGAGGCGTCGTCGTTGGCGCCCGGCGCGTCGGATGTGACGTTCATCACGTCCGTGACCCGCGAATCGTAGTGCCCCATGATGAGCACGTGGCGGTTGGGATCCGTCTGCCCGCGCAGGGTGGCGACCACGTTCACCACCCGCGTGTCGCGGGGAATGCGCGGGTTGTTGCCGCCGGGAATGTCCTCGCCGATGTACTCCACGTCCAGACAGCCGCCGCACTCGCGCGAAATGCGCTGGAACTCGTCGAAGATCCACCGCCGCGCCGCGCCGATGCCGCGCGTGCGCGAAACGGTGTCGCTGAGCGTGTGCCGCGTGCCGAAGCCCGCCAGCCGGCGCACGTCCCCCTCCATGCGCGCGGGCGACACGTCGCGCACGATCTGCAGAATGCGCGGGTTGTCCGACGCCGGAATCACCGAAGCCGCGGCGGCGGGCGTCTGCGCCGCGGCCGGGGCGGCGGCGAACGCGGCGAGCAGGGCGGCTGACAGGAATTGTGCAGAGCGGGGCACCGCTACCTCCAGGTGAAAACGGGGGCCGGCCTCCCGGGCGGGACGCCGGGCGGGGGATGTCGTAGGACGGCGTGGCTGATGGATTTCAGTATACAGCGCCGCCGCACCGGGGCAAATCGCGCACCGCCCGGCGCGGCGGCGGGCCTGCCCCTTGCACCCTGTACGGACCTTTCGCAAACCAGGGGAGAAACATGGAAGTGGAAGCGAACCCGTACGGCGGGATGTACGACGCGATCGTGATCGGGGGCGGCCCGGCGGGGCTGGCGGGCGGCCTGTGGCTGGCCCGGTACCGCCGCAAGGTGCGCATCTTTGATACGGAAGACCCCCGCAATGCCGCCACGTGGGGCGTGCACGGCTACCTGGGGCTGCAGGACCCGCCCCCCGCGGAACTAAGGCGCATCGGCAGGCTGCAGGCGGTGGACGCCGGCGCGGAGTACGAGCGGGCCACCGTTGTCAGCATCAAGGGGGGCAAGGACGAGTTCAAGCTGGAGATGGAGGACGGGCGCATCTTTGGCGCGCGCCGCATTCTTCTGGCCACGGGGTTGCGCGACATCAAGCCCGAGATCAAGGGGCTGGACGACTTCTACGGCACCAGCATCTGGCACTGCCCGGACTGCGACGGCCTTTCCGTGGTGGACAAGGAAGTCGGCGTGATCGGCTGGGGGCGCCAGATCGCGGCGTTCTGCATGTACATGCTCACGTGGACGGACAAGCTGACCATCCTGACCGACGGCCATCCGCCGGACATCGAGGACGGGGCGCGCCGCGCGCTGGAGCGGTGGAACATCCCCGTGCGCGAGGACGTGATCGACCGGCTGGAGGGCACGGACGGCATCGTGGAGCGGGTGGTGTTCGCCGACGGGAGCACGCAGCCGTTCCAGGCGATGTTCTTTCACATCGCGTCCGGCCCCGGCTCGTCGTTTCCGGCGGACCTGGGGTGCGAGGCGGACCTGGACGGGATCCTGGAGGTGGACAAGGAGCACGAGACCACGGTGGAGGGCGTGTACGCCGCGGGCGACATCACCCCGGGTTCACGGCTGGCGATGCGCGCGGCGGCGGAGGGGATTCGCGCCGCGCTGGGCATCCACAAGTCCCTCATCCCCGACGACCGCCGCCTCAAGTAGCCGCGTATAAGCTCAGGAGAGCATGGGGAGCCACTGCGTCGCGCTGCGCGCGGGCCCCACCCCCGCCCCTCCCCGCGCAAACAGCCGCGCGGAGAGGGGAGAACGGCGGCTCGGTGCGCTTCGGGATGGTGCCGCGCATGCGGAGAGGCCCCCTCTCCCCGGCCCTCTCCCCCGCTGTCGCGGGAGAAAGGGAGACCTCAGCGCGAGCGAGGAGTTCGGCACCGACCTCCTCGCCCGCGCGGCGGCCAGCCTCACAGCAGTACCGTGAGGCTTTCAGCCGGCGTTGCGGCGACTTCAGTCGCTCAGCCCCTCACTTTCGTACTTTCGTACTTTCGTACTCTCGTACTCCCTCCCCTCACCGCGTCACCGTATCCGCCCGCCGCTCCACCGGCGCATTCTCCGGCCAGAGCCGGTTCTTTCCCTTGAGCATGGGCGCCAGCGCGGCGAGCAGGCCGGAAACGGTCTGGTAGCGGGCGGAAGGATCGGGGTCCAGCGCGCGCAGGATCGCGGCCTCGAAGTCGCGCGGCAGCCCCGGCGTGTGGGCGCGCGGCGGCACCACGGGCTGGCACAGCTGCGGATACCGCTGCTCCAGCTCCTTCGTGGTCAGCTCCTGGCTCACCACCGCCGTCCGCTCGCGGATCACCGGTTCCGGCTCGTCCGTGTCCTCGTCCAGCTCGTCCCAGAACTCCTCGTCGTCCTCGTGCACCGGCTCTTCCGTGGGCCACTTTCCCGTCACCAGCTCGTACAGCAGCGCGCCCAGGCCGTACACGTCCGTGGCCGTGGTGAGCACCTCGCGGCGCACCTGCTCCGGCGCCATGTACGGCGCCGTTCCCAGCCGGTCCGCGGGGCGGCGCAGCGGCTCCAGTTCGCGGACGACGTCAAAGTCCAGCAGTACGGGAACGCCCTCGCGCAGGTGCACGTTGGCCGGCTTCATGTCGCGGTACAGGTACCCGCAACGGTGCAGGTAGTGGATGGCGGCGCCCACGTGCATGATGGCGCGGATGGCATCCGGCACGTTGAGCCGGCGGTGCTCCAGCCCTTCCAGTACGTCGAACAGCGAGGGCCCGGCCAGGTACTCCAGCAGAATGAAGGGGCGCCCGTCCGCCTCGCCGCTGCCGAACAGGCGCACGATGTTGGGGTGCTTGAGCTTCTCCAGCACCTCCGCCTCGCGCCGGAATGAAACCGGAGCCTGCCCGTTCACGCAGTATTCAGGGAGGACGAGCTTGCCCGTGAGGGCACACCAGTGGCGGTTGCTCCACACCTGGTACAGCTCCGCGATGCGGCCGCGCGCCACGTGGCCGATCACGGTGAGCTCGCCCACCCGGTCGCCCACGGAAAGGGTGAACTTTTCGCGCGGTCGGGCGGGCTCGTGCTCCCACCTGCGCGCCGCCGCCAGCCCCTGGTAGCGCGCCCGGGCAACGGACGGAGGAGACATGTACTGCCTGGATTGACGGGGACAGCGGGAACGCCGCCGCGGGGCGGCCCCCGGAAAGATGCTTTCTCGATCCACGAACCCTACGCAACGCCCGTACCCCCTGCCCGCCCGCGCGTGGCGAGCGCCCCGCGCCCGGCCGCCCCCACGCCCCCAAAGGCGCGCCCGGGCATGGGCACAAAACGGAACACTGGCGCGGGGGACGTGTAGCGGAGTATCGTATCCGTTCAACCTGAGAGGACACATGCGACGCTCATTCGGGCTGGCGTTGGCCGCGGCGGGGCTCACCCTGCTGGCCGTTTCGCGTCTCCGCGCGCAGGAGTGGACGCCCCCTTCGCGGGAAATGCCGCAAATGCCGGCGTCTTCTGCGCTGGCGGGCGGCTGGCGCAGCGACCTCGGCGCGTGGTTCGCGGGGGCCGGCGACCTGGCGTCCGTGCGCGCCCTGGGCGAGGGCGGCG
This sequence comes from Longimicrobium sp., assembly GCF_036387355.1. GTDB lineage: Bacteria > Gemmatimonadota > Gemmatimonadetes > Longimicrobiales > Longimicrobiaceae > Longimicrobium. The sequence goes on along the minus strand of NZ_DASVTX010000238.1, from coordinate 25,740 downwards.
GCGCCCGCCCGGGGATGGTGCGCTTTACCAGCAGCGCCCGCCCCGTGGCCCAGTGGACCGACCGCAACGGCGACGGCCGGGCCGACATGATCGAGGTGTTCCGCAACGGCGGACTCGCCTTTCAGTACATCGACGCCGACTACGACGGCACGGCCAACGTGATGCGCATCTACGACGCATCCGGCGCCCTTGCCCGCGAACAGCGACTCTGATCCGTGCCAACCCAGACCGATCCCGTGATCCCGAGCCACGCCGAACTGCTGGAGGAGTACCGCCGCACCGAGTGGTCCGTGGAAACCCCCGCGGGAACCCTCTCCGTGCGCCTCGACGGGCCCGCGCCCGACGAGTCGCTGCGGCCGTCCGGCATCATCACGGCGTACAATCCGGCGTCCATGCCCCGCCCCGACGAGGAAAACCGGGCGGCCGACCAGGAATTGATGCGCCACGTCCGCTCGCTGGGCGTCGCGTTCCGCCGCACCGAGGGGCGCGGCTCCGACCCGGCGTGGACGGAGCCGGGCTTTCTGCTGCTGGGCGACGTTCGGCCGCTGCTGGTGGAACTGGGCCTGGTGTTCGGCCAGAACGCCGTGGTGTGGGTCGACAGCGCCGGCGCCGCGTCGCTGGTGTGCACCCGCGCCGGATTCGCGGGACGCCTTCCCGGGCAGAAGATCGACCTCTGAGCCGCTCCGCGGGCGCGCCGCTCTCCGCAGCGGCCGCCGCGCCCGCGCTCCCGCAGCACCTCCCTGAAGCCATCATGCTGGTATCCCAACGGATGACCCGCGCCCCGGTCGCGGTGTCCCCCGTGCAGTCGCTGGCCGACGCCCTGCGCCTCACGCGCGAGCACCGCATCCGGCACCTTCCCGTGGTGCACCAGGGCGAGCTGGTGGGGATCGTGTCGGACCGCGACATCCGCCTGGCCATGCCCTCGCCGCTCACGGAGCCGGACCCCGGGCGCGCGGACTTTCTGCAGTCCACGCCCATCGCCGGCATCATGAGCCGCAACGTGATCACCGTGGGCCCGTCCGACGCGGTGGAAGACGCGGCCAAGCTCATGCAGCGCCACCACATCGGCTCGCTCCCCGTGGTGGACGCGCACGGCGCGCTGCTGGGCATCCTCACGGAGACCGACGTGCTGCACGCCTTTGTGGAGCTGCTGGGGCCCGCAGGGGCCTCGTCGCGGCTGGAGATCGTTCTTCCCGACCGCGCGGGGCAGCTCGCCCGGGCCATGCGCATCATCGGCGAGGAGCGCGGCGTGAACGTGTGCTCGCTCATGGTGCCCCCCGGCGGCCCGGCGGACCGGCGCGTCGCCATCGTGCACGTGGGGACCATCGACCCGCGCGAGGTGATCGCCGCGCTGGAGGGGGCGGGGTTCCAGGTGGGATGGCCCTCGCTGGAGCGCGACCTTCGCGCCGGGGGGCTGGCGTGACGGTTCCCAGCGCGCTCATCTGGGATCCGGCCGTCGCCCGCTACCAGTTTCGCCCCGACCACCCGTTCAACCCCCGCCGGCTGGAGCTTTCCGTTTCGCTGATGGAGTCGCTGGGGCTCATCAACGACACCACGGCGCGTGTCGTGGCGCCGCGGATGGCCACGGAGGCGGAGCTGCTGGCCGTCCACTCCCGCGAGTACGTGGACGCCGTCCGCCGCTTCAGTGCGGGGGGCGGCACGGACGACGCGCCGCGCTACGGGCTGGGGACGGACGACACGCCCGTGTTTCCGGGAATGCACGAGGTCACCTCCCTGGTCGCCGGCGCCACCCTGCGCGCGGCGGAGCTGGTGATGAGCGGCGAGGTGAAGCGCGCCTTCAGCATCTGCGGCGGGCTGCACCACGCGCACCGCGGCCGCGGATCGGGGTTCTGCGTGTACAGCGACCTGGCCGCGGCCATCGCCTGGGTTCGCCGCGAGCACGGCGGGCGGGTGCTGTACCTGGACTACGATGCGCACCACGGCGACGGCGTGCAGGGGATCTTTTACGACGATCCCGAGGTGATGACGCTCTCCCTGCACGAGTCCGGGCGCTACCTGTTCCCCGGCACCGGCTTTGTGGACGAGCTGGGGGAAGGGGAAGGATACGGATACTCGCTGAACGTGCCGCTGGAGCCGTTCACCGAAGATGATTCGTGGCTCGCCATCCACGCGAAGCTCCTTCCCGAGGTGATGGAGGCGTTCCGGCCCGACGTGATCCTGGTGCAGAACGGCTGCGACGGGCACGCGCTGGACCCGCTTACGCACCTGCGCGCCAGCACGCGGCTGTACGAGGAAACGATCCGCCTGGTCTGCGAGCTGGCGGACACGCACTGCAACGGCCGCGTGATCGCCACGGGCGGCGGGGGCTACGCCGTGTGGGAGGTCGTTCCCCGCGCGTGGACGCTCATCTGGGGCGGGCTTTCCGGCCAGCCCGTGCCCGACCGCATTCCGCACGACTGGCTGAACCGGTGGCAGGGCGAGGCCCCCGTGCTGCTTCCCGAGCGCGTGCGCGACGACCCCGCCGCGCACAAGCCGGTGCCCCGGCGCGAGGAGATCGAGGCCACCAACCGCCGTACCCTGGAATCGCTCCGCCGCCAGGCCCTGCCGCTCATCCGCGGCTGGGATCTGGGCTGGTGAGCGCCCCGCCGTCCGTGCCCATGGCGCGCGACCTTCCCTCCGCGCTCGTTCCCGCCACCCTCTTTGACCGGCAGGGCCGCGTGTTTCACGTACGCACCTACACCGACGCCGACCGCGCCGAGCTGGACCGCTTCTACCACGATTTCGAGCCCAAGCGCGCCGCCCAGGGCCTGCCGCCCGAGGGCGAGGGGCGCATCGCGCGCTGGCTGGACGGCATTCTGCCCGGCGGCACGCACCTCATCGTGGAGGTGGAAGGCAAGCTGGCGGGGCACGCGATGCTGATGCCCACGGACCGGCCCGGAGTGCGCGAGTACGCCATCTTTCTGGACCACGGCGTGCGCGGGCGCGGCCTGGGCACGCAGGTGAACCGGCTGTCCGCCGACGTGGCGCGCACGCTGGACCTGGAGCGCCTCTGGCTTTCCGTGGAGCCGCACAACCGTCCCGCGCTGCGCTCGTACCAGAAGGCCGGCTTCCGCTACCGCGGCGCGACCGTGTACTCGCCCGAGGTGGAGATGGAACTCGTCCTGCGCGGCCCCGGCTCATCGTCGCCCTGACCGTCCGCTGAACGGCATCCCACCCGGAGGCCGCGGCGAAGGCATGGGGGAGCTGGAATGGAATCCGCTGCTCCACGCATCCCCATCGAAAACGCATCAAGAAACGGGCGCCACCGCGGCGCCCGTTTTTCGCGCCCGCCCCTCGTCGCCACACCGGCAGCCTCCTATCCCCTATTCCCTATTCCCTATTCCCCATTCCCTGCAGTTCCCGGAACTCCTTGTCCCCCAACACGGTAGCACGACGGCGGGATCCGCGTGCGGAGTGTGGCAAGAGAATTGATCCGCCGGAAGCCGGCACGCAGTCCCGCACACCTGACCGGGAGACCACCTTGTTGATGCACGTACGACGCACGGCCCTGCTGGCCGTGCTGGTCCTGGGCGCGTGCGCGCCCGTTTCGGAGCCCATCATTGCCCCGCTGCCGCAGGGCGCGGCGCTCGACACCGCCGGGCGCCCGTTCCTGCGCCGGGTGGAGCCCACGGCGGAGTATGCCCGGGCCGTGCAGGCGGGAACCCGCAGCGAAACCGGCGCCCCCGGCGCGCGCTACTGGCAGCAGGCGGTGCGCTACCAGATCACCGCCGAGCTGGACCCGCAGACCCGCGTGCTCACCGGCCAGGAGCGGCTCACGTACCGCAACCGCTCGCCCAACGCACTGCCGGAAGTGCGCTTCAACCTGTACCAGAACCTGTTCACCGAGGCGTTCTACGGCCGCGGCAACCCGCTCAACACCGGCGGGCTGAACCTGACGGCGCTGGTGTTCAACGGCGACACGCTGCGCCCCATGACGCAGACGCAGTACGAGGCCAACGTCCGCGAGAACCGGTCTACGGTGGGCTACATCGTCACCGGTACGCTGGCCCGCGTCATTCTGCCGCGGCCCATTGCGCAGGGCGACAGCGCGGTGTTCCAGGCGGCGTGGAACTACACGGTTCCCCCGCAGCAGGCGCCGCGCACGGGGTGGGAAGACGCGCTGGGCGGACGCGTGCTGCAGGTGGCGCAGTGGTATCCGCAGATCGCCGTGTACGACGACGTGGTGGGGACCGACGTGACGCCGTACCGCGAGCAGGGCGAGTTCTACCTGGAGTACGGCGACTTCGACGTGACGCTCACCCTCCCGGCTGGCTGGCTGGTGGGCGGGACGGGAACGCTGCAGAACCCGCAGGACGTGCTGCCCACCATCGTGCGGCAGCGGCTGGAGGCGGCCGCGCGGTCGGACTCCACCACCAGCATCGTGGGGCGCGACCTGCTGGGCAACGGCACCGCGCTGGGCAACAACGGCCGCGTGACCTGGCGCTTCGCCGCGCAGAACGTACGCGACTTCGCCTGGGCCACCAGCAACCGCTACCTGTGGGACGCGCGCCGGGCCCGCATTCCCAACGCGGGCGGCGGCGGCACGCGCGACATCCTGGTGCACACGCTCTACCGCCCCGGCGCGCCCGGGTGGGAGGAGTCGGCGCGCTACGGCGAGCACTCCATCGAGTTCCACAGCCAGCAGATGGTGCCGTACGCCTATCCGCAGATCACCATTACCGAAGGCCCCATCTACGGGATGGAGTACCCGATGATCGTCTTCATCGGGCGGCCCACGGAGCGCATGGGGCTGTACGAGGTGATCACGCACGAGCTGGGGCACGAGTGGTTCCCCATGATGGTGGGGCAGGACGAGGCCGCGTTCGCGTGGATGGACGAGGGCTTCACCACGTACATCGAGAACCGGGCGACCAAGGACCTGTTCCCCGCCAGCGACCCGTTCGGCACCACGCAGCAGGCGTATCTGCAGATCGCGGGAGAGAAGGCCGAGGCGCCGCTGATGCAGCACATCGACCTGGTGTTCGGCCCCGCGTTCGGCGTGTCGGCGTACATGAAGCCGGGAACGCTGCTTCGTGCCCTGCAGCGCACGCTGGGCGACGAGGTGTTCTTTCGCGGGATGCAGACGTACTCGCGCGAGTGGCAGTTCAAGCACCCGTATCCGTGGGACTTCTTCAACACGATGGAGCGGGTGGCGGGGCAGGACCTGGACTGGTTCTGGTATCCGTTCTGGTACCGCACCGTCACGCTGGACCAGGGGATCGCCAACGTGACGCCGGGCGCGGGAAACGTGACGGTGACGGTGCGCGACTTCGGGCAGGCGCCCGCGCCGGCGGAGATCGTGGTGACCAACACCGCGGGGCAGTCGGTGACGCAGACCATTCCCATTCAGCAGTGGCTCAATCCGTCTACCCGTGCGGTGACGGTGACCATTCCGGTGACGGGAACGGTGGCGCGCGTGGAACTGGATCCGGGGCGCTACTTCCCCGACGTGAACCGCCGCAACAACAGCTGGACCGCTCCCGGCGGGCGCTGACCCGCACGGCAGGTAAGGTGGAGGGATGACGATCGGGGCGGCTCCGGAGCGGAGCCGCCCCGAGATTGTTCCCCAAAACGGAATGGGGGAGGGTTGGGAGCGGCGGAGGCTTCAGCGAGGGTTGCGCAGGCTCGCGCGGCCGGATGGTCTCCTGAGCGGATGAATCCGCCGCAACAACGGCGGAAAGTCCCCCAAACAGCCGGGGGACTTCACCTGCACGTGGCGGATGCTGCCGGGCGACCTGCGATCATTCGAGTCGCGGCTGGTGTCCTGAGCGGATGAATCCGCCGCTCCAACAGCGGTAAGCCCCGACTCATGGCCGCTGCCGCGTCCACGATCGAGGCTTCAACTGCTTCGGGCCACGGTCATTTGCTGTTCTCCCCTCTCCGTGCGCAGTTTGCACGGGGAGGGGCGGGGGTGGGGCCTCCAGAGGCCGCCGCACACACCGAACCATCACCCGCGCCGAACGGCTCCCCCTCTCCCGCGGAGAGGGTGGAGGGGGTTGGGGGGAGGGGGCCTCCTTCCGCCGCATCGGCCCCATCCGATCCACGCCCATCCCACCCCGCCGCCATTCACCCGCCGCCATCCGCCCGCCGCCGGTAACACGCTCCGGGGGACGAACTTTCGTGCCCACGGCCCTTGCCCCGCGCGGGGCGATGCGGCACGTTGGGCCGTGGGGGCAAAGACGACAATTCACTGCAAGAACGACGGAGCGGGATGATGGGGAAAGTTGCCGTGCGGCGCCTGATGGCGGTGCCGATCACCGTGCTGCTGGCCGCGTGCGGCGGGGGAGCCAACCAGGGCGCGGACAAGTCCGCGGCCGCGGACAGCGGCAAGGCCGCGGGGGGCGACACCGCCGCCGCCGTTGCCGCCGCGCCGTCCGGCCCGTCGCCGCGCGAAAAGGCCCCGCCCATCATCCGCGGCATCTACCTGAACGCGTACAAGGCCGGCTCGGCCATGCACCGCAAGCGGTTCATCGAGATCGCCGACCAGACGGAGGTCAACGCCTTCGTCATCGACGTCAAGGACGAGCGCGGCATCCACTACCGCAGCCAGCTTCCCCTTCCCGTGCAGCTCACGCCCCCCGCGGAAATCACCCTTCGCGACATCAAGGGGCTGGCCGACACGCTGCGCGCGCACCGCATCCGCTCCATCGCGCGCATCGTCGTCTTCAAGGACCCCATTCTGTCCAAGGCCAGGCCGGACTGGTCGGTGCAGCGCCCCGGCGGCGGGCTCTGGGTAGACAAGGCGGGCAACACCTGGGTGAGCACCTGGGACGAGAACGTGTGGGACTACAACCTCGACATTGCCGAGGAGGTGGCGCGCGCCGGGTTCGACGAGATTCAGTTCGACTACATCCGCTTCGCCGAGCCGTACAAGAGCCTGCCGCCGCAGGTGCATCCCAAGGCCCGCGGCGACCGCGCCGACGCGATCGCCGCGTTCCTGAACGAGGCCAAGCGCCGGCTGCACCCGCTGGGCGTCACGGTGACGGCCGACGTGTTCGGCCTGTCGCCCAACGAGGCGGGGGACGTGAACATCGGGCAGCAGTGGGAAACCATCAGCGCCATCGCCGACGGCGTGCTCCCCATGATGTACCCGTCGCACTACTTTCCCACGCACCTTCCCGGCGTGCGCCGGCCGGACCTGCAGCCGTACGACGTGCTGTTCAAGAGCGCGGGAATGGCGCGCTGGCGCACCGACCAGCTGCAGAGCGTGGGGGTGCGCCCCGCCCGCATCATGCCCTGGCTGCAGGCGTTCTCGGCGCCGTGGCTGGGCCGCAACCACCAGACGTACGGGCCGGAGCAGATCCGCCAGCAGAAGCAGGGCGTGTACGACGTGGGGCTGGAGGACTGGATCCTGTGGCACCCGGGGAGCAACTACGAGCCGTTCGTGGCGGGATTGGAGCGTGGCGAGGCGCAGAGCCGGGCCAAGGCGAACTACACGCCCCCGGCGGACGTGATGAGCTGGCTGCAGCGCTTTGAGCGCGAGGGCGTGCGCGCCGCGCGCGAGCGGGCTGCGCAGCAGGCGCGCGGCCAAGTGTCGGACCCCGCCGCCGCGGCCGCGGCGCGCACCGGGCGCACCCAGCCGGGCGCCGATTCCGGCGCGGCCAGGCCCGGCCGCAACGCCCCGGCCGAGGCGGCGCCCACCGCCACCGGTGTTCCAGCCGCCGGCGGCCAGACCACCCCCGCCCAGCGCACGCCCTGAGCGGCCCGACATATCAGCCGATCACAACGACGCCGATTTCCAACGAGGAAAGGACGAGGATGGCCAGGCTCGTATTCGGGATGAACCAGTCCCTGGACGGCTACGTGGACCACACGGAGTTTGCGCCGGGGCCCACGCTCTTTCGCCACTTCGTCGAGCAGGCCCGCGAGCAGGCGGGGAGCGTGTACGGCCGCAAGATCTACGAACTGATGCGGTACTGGGAGAACGATCAGCCTGAGTGGAGCGAGGATGAACGGGCCTTTGCCGCGGCGTGGCGCAACCAGCCCAAGTGGGTCGTTTCGCGCACGCTCACGTCCGTGGGCCCCAACGCCACCCTGGTGGGAGATGACCTCGAGGGCGCGATCCGCGCCATCAAGGCCGAGCGCCAAGGGGAAATCGAGGTCGCCGGTCCGGACCTGGCGGGCACGCTGACGGAGCTGGGCCTGATCGACGAATACCGCATCTACCTGCACCCCGTCGTGCTGGGCAAGGGCACGCCGTACTTCTCCGGTCCGCGGCCCCGGCTGCGCCTCGTGGCGCACGAGCCGATGGATGACGACGTGATCCGGCTCACCTACGTTCCCGTCTGACCCTCCCGCAAAACGAACGCGGCGGCCGGCCCCCGAGGCCGCCCGCCGCTCCCTCCATCCGTATCTCCGCGTCCTTCGCGTAGGACGCGATTGCCGCTCGTCCCCTTCCGCGGAAAGCAGCTGAACTAGCTCTCGCCGTGGCCGCCGCCCGGTGCGGACTCATGATCCTCCGCGCGGCGCCCCGTGCCGGGGATGATGCCGCCCGAGGGATCCGCCGGGTCCGTGCGGTCGTCCGGCGAGCCGGGCGCGGGGGTGTCCGCGCCGGGGCCCAGCAGCTCACGCAGGGCGTCCGCTTTCTCCTGGTCCTGGTCGGTGGAGAGCCGTGCCGGCGAAAACGGGAGGGTGGCGCTGTGCATCGTGTGGTCTCCGGGTGTTGGGTCCGCGCCGACAGGGACGGCCCAAAAAGCAAACACCGCGCCGGAAGGTCCGGCGCGGTGTCGCAGCGTGCGTGGCGGGAACGGGATGGGTCAGCCGCCCACGTTGCCCGTTGACTCCGGCCGCACCGCGTCGGCCACGCGGTCGTGCACCGTGCGCCGCAGCGTCTGCATCCGGTTGGGGCCGTCCTCGTACGTGCGGTTGGCCAGCAGCACCACCCAGGTGCCGCGCTCCGCGTCAATCCAGATGGACGTTCCCGTAAAGCCCGTGTGCCCGAACGAGTTGGGCGACACGTGCGCGCCCGCCGCTCCGGTGCCCGGCGCGCTGGGCGTGTCCCACCCCAGGGCGCGCGTCCCCGTCCCGGGCTGCCGCGCGGTGAACATCCGCACGGTGGATTCTCGGAAGATGCGTACACCGTCCAGCTCGCCGCCGTTGGCCATCATGGAAGCGAAGCGGGCCAGGTCGTGCCCGGTGCTGAACAGCCCGGCGTTCCCCGCCAGCCCGCCTAGGCGCCGCGCGATGGGGTCGTGCACCTTGCCGCGGTAGCCCATCCCCAGGGCGCGCGAGGTGGCCGCGCAGTTCCAGCACCCTTCGCCGTACACGTAGCTGGTGTGGTTCATTCCCAGCGGCGCAAAGACGCGGCGGTCCAGCAGGCGGTACAGCGGCTCGCCCGCGGCGCGCTCGGCGGCGGCGAACAGCACCACGAAGCCCACGTCCGAATACTCCACGCGCATGCCAGGCGTGGAGCGCAGCGGCGTGCGCAGAACGCGGCGCAGCCCCTCTTCCGGCGTGCTCCCGCTCACGTCCACGCCGTCGGGCAGGCCGGAGGTGTGGGTGAGCAGGTGGCGGATGGTGACCTGCTCCTTGCCGCCTCCGGTGAACTCCGGCAGGTACGACGACACGGGCTCGTCCAGCATCATGCGGCCGTCCTGCACCAGCAGCATCACCGCCGTGGTGGTGCCCACCACCTTCGTGAGCGAGGCCAGGTCGTACACGGTCGCGTCCGGGTCCACCTCCCCGTCGCCGGCGCCCAGGCGGCCGAAGCCTTCTTCCAGCACCACGCGGTCCCAGCGGCCCACCGACAGCGCGGCGCCGGGAAAGGAGCCGCGGCGGATCTCGTCCAGCACCGCGTCTTCGGCGCGGGCCAGCGCGGTGGGGCTGAAGCCGGCGGCGGCCGCGGACGAAAGCTCGTGGCGGGCGCGGGTGGGCGGATCGGGGAGCCGGAGGGTGTCGGCGCGCGCGGCGGTGAGCGCCGCCGCCAGCGTGAGCAGAGCGGGGAACGGCATGGGAGGCCTGCGATTCCGGTTGAAACTGCGGGTGAGTCTGCGAGTGGGACATCCACGGTAGTGCCGTGTTGGATCGATGTCAAGAAACTCGACTTAGAGGTGTCATGTGCGGCGGGGCAAAGGGGGCGTTCACTCAGGCGCCGCGCTGGAAACAACTGCTACATGACCCCCCGTCATACCAGCCGGATCAATGTGCGCACATTGCGCGTTGATGCCTGGTAAGCTGAAATGCCGCAACAGGATGCGTCGTCGGAACGTTCGTTCGGAGGCATCCGCATCTGGTACGCGGATCCGCGCGATCCGGGAACAAACAACGGTTCCCATCCGAACCCGTTGCCAGCGGCCGGGCAAGCGCGGCATGGGGCCGCGATCTCTCTCCCGCGGGCTCTCGTGTCGGCGATGCGGGTGAGCGGGGACGGTGCCGTCGCGCGGTCTGCTGGGCGTGCGTTCGGCCGGCCCCGGGGCGGGGCAGGCTTTTCGGGACGCGCGGCAGGTAGATGGGGCCGCGGACTCTGTGCGTGGGTGCGGAGTGTCGTACCGCGACGAGGCCGCGTTGGGTCCATCCCGGCCATACGCCTGTCCGGCACAGGCGCGCCGCTCTCCGGCTGGCCGATTCGGGGAGACAGGAGGGCGTTGGGGGCTCCTCCAAAAAATGCGGAAAACTCAGCGCGGGTGCAGCCGGCGGTACCGTCCGCCGCCTCTCGCGGCGGCGCGCCTGCCGCCCGAGGTGCGGACCCGCCGCCCTCGCGTGAGGGATGCGCGCTCGCAGGGGCGAGACGGCCCCGCGCCGCGCATCGGATTGGCTGGCCACATCGGCACCGTGGCGCGGGGCTGGCTCGCCGCCGTTGGGCACAGTTGTACCGTGCCCTACGGCGCGCGCAGCCCGGCCCGGAGCGCAGCGGAGGGACACGCCCACAACAGCAGTACGAAAGTACGGAAGTACGAAAGTGAGAGCGGAACAGAAGTGCTCCGTGCCCTGTGCCCAGTGCCGCGGACATCCCGATCGCGAGCATCCTGCCCGGCTGAACGGAGAACGGCCCCCGGAGACGAATCCCCGGAGGCCGTGGTTGCGGGTAGGAAGCCCGCCTCGCAGCGGACCCCCTATTCCCTATTCCCTATTCCCTATTCCCTATTCCCTGCAGTCCCCCTCAAACCGGCCGGTGCAGCCGCACCTCGCCCTCCAGGCCGCGGCCCGCGGGCGGCAGGGGCAGCTCCGGGAACCGCAGCTTGCCCTCCGTCATCTGCGCGCCGCGAAGCGCGATGCTCAGCGCCTCGTCGATGGTGGCCACGCCGTGCACCTCCATCTGGCTCAGCACGTCCGCCGGCAGGTCGTCCAGGTCCGCCTCGTTCTCCTTGGGCAGAAGGATGGTGCGGATGCCGGAGCGGTGCGCGCCCAGCAGCTTCTCCTTCACGCCGCCGATGGGGAGCACCCGGCCCGTCAGCGTCACCTCGCCGGTCATCGCCACGTCGTTGCGGACGGGGGTGCCCGACAGGGCGGAAACCAGCGCCGTCGTCATGGCCACGCCCGCGGACGGGCCGTCCTTGGGAATGGCGCCCGCCGGCACGTGGATGTGCAGCTCCGAGCCCCACGCCTTGCGCGGGTCGATGCCGTACCGCGCCGCGTTGGCGCGGGCGTACGTGAGCGCCGCCCGGGCGGACTCCTTCATTACGTCGCCCAGCTGGCCCGTGAGCACCAGGTTGCCGAAGCCGGGCTGCGCCTGCTCCGCGCCCTCGGCCGCCGGGGCCTGCGACCGCTGCTGCGCCGAAACCTCGATGAACATGATGTCGCCGCCCACCGGGGTGTAGTACATCCCCGTCGACACGCCCACCACGTCCTCGCGGCCGGCCCGCTCCGGGTGCACGCGGGTGCGCCCCAGGAAGTCCTTGACCGCCTCGCCGTCCACCTCCACCCCCGTCGTTCCGCCGGTGGCGATGCGGCGCGCGGCCTTGCGGGCCACCTTGCCCAGCTCGCGCTCCAGCTGCCGCACGCCCGCTTCGCGGGTGTACTCGCTGATCACCCGCTCCAGCGCGTCGGGCGTAAGCTGCAGCTCGCCCTCGTGCAGCCCGGCCTGCTCCATCTGCCGGGGGAGCAGGTAGCGCTCGGCGATGTTCTTCTTCTCCGCCTCCGTATACCCGCGGAACTCCACGGCCTCCATGCGGTCGTACAGCGGCGCCGGAATGTTCTGCGTGTAGTTGGCCGTGGCGATGAACAGCACCTCGCTCAGGTCAAACGGCACGCCCAGGTAGTGGTCGGTGAACTCGTGGTTCTGCGCCGGATCCAGCACCTCCAGGAGCGCGCTGGACGGGTCGCCCTGGTAGCTCACCCCCAGCTTGTCCACCTCGTCCAGCAGGATGACCGGGTTGCGGCTCTTGGCCTGCTTGAGCGCCTGGGCAATGCGGCCCGGCATCGCGCCCACGTAGGTACGGCGGTGGCCGCGGATGTCGGCCTCGTCACGCACGCCGCCCAGCGCGATGCGCACGTACTTGCGCCCCAGCGCGCGGGCGATGGACTTGGCGATGCTCGTCTTGCCCACCCCCGGAGGGCCGGCAAAGAGCAGGATGGGACCCTTGGCGGTCGCCTTGGCCTTGGCCACCACGATCTCCTTTTCCAGCGCCTCGGGCGTCTGCTCGGCCTCGGTGCCTTCCAGCGCCTCGGCCTCTACCGACGCTTCTTCCTTGGCCTCGGCTTCGGCGCGGCGGGCGGCCAGCTGGCGCACGGCCAGGAACTCCAGCACGCGGTCCTTGACGTCTTCCAGCCCGTAGTGGTCCTCGTTCAGGATCTCTTCGGCGGCGCCCAGGGCCAGCTTGTCTTCCGTGCGCGTGTTCCACGGAAGGTCCGTCATCCACTCCAGGTACGTGCGGATGACCTGGTATTCCGCGCTCTGCGGGTTGGTGCGCTCCAGGCGGCTGAGCTCGCGCTCCACCTCTTCGGCCACGCCCTCGGGAAGGGCGAGCGCCTCGATCTTTTCGCGCAGCTCCTCCAGCTCGCGGCCCTCGTCCTCCTCGCCCAGCTCGCGCTGAATGGCCTTCATCTGCTCGCGCAGCAGCATTTCGCGCTGGCGCTCACCCAGCTCCTCCTGCACCTGGGCCTGGATCTCTTCCTGGGCCTCCAGCAGGGCCAGCTGGCGCTGCACGATGAGCAGCAGGGAGCGCAGGCGCTCCTCCACGGACAGGATCTCCAGCAGCTTCTGCTTGGCCTCCGGAGCCATCTCCACGTAGAACGACACCAGGTCGGCGAACGCGCCGGGCTCGGTGACTCCCTCCATGAACTGCTGCAGCATTTCCGCGGGAATGCCGCGGCGGCGGCCCAGCTCGGCGGCGCGGTCGCGCACCTCGCGGTGCAGCGCCAGGAACGCGGGGTCTTCGGCGTTCACCGGGGCCAGGTCCGTCATTTCGCGCACGTGCGCGCTCAACCCGGTGCCCGGGGTCTGCGCGTAGTGCAGGGCCAGGGCACGGTGCTCGCCCTGGATCAGGAGCTGCACCCCGCCCGCGCCCTTCTGCACCTGGGCAATGCGAACGATGGTGCCGACGTTGTAGAGGTTTTCCGGCTCCACCTCGTCGCGGTTTTCGCGCTGGGCCACCGCGAGCATGCGGCGGTCGCCGGCGAGCGCGGCCTCGATGGCCTGCAGCGTGCCCGGGCGCCCGGCCGAGATCGGCACGGCGGTCCCGGGGAAGATGACCGTTTCCCGCAGCGGGAGAACGGGCAGCATCAGCTTTTCACTCATGGCGTGTTGCCTCTTGTATCGGTTGCGGCCGCTGAGAGCGGCCGCCTGCTGTGTTCGGTGTTTCGCATCTTTTCGGCCACGCTCGTATACCCCCGCAGACCATGCGTTGTGCCGCGTAACTGCTTGGATAATGCAACGTTAACCCGTGTTTGCCGCCGACTGCCAAAGCGGCCTGGTTTCCGGAACCCGGGTGCCGGTTCGGCGGCGTAACTGCCGGGGAGGCATGGGGTAACGGATTTGGGGCGATCGGCTGTCTTCTTCTGGTACCCCGGAACGGGAGGAACGGCGGTTCACGCGGAGGACGCGGGGATTGCACGCGGGTACGCGGGGGAACCTCAGGATCGGATTGGGCTCCCACGGAGGCACAGGATCACAGAGGAGGACTGCGGAGGACCCGCCCCTGCGCGAGCCATCGCCACGCGCGCACGATGGCCGGCGCTCGCGCTGAGTTCATCCGCATTTTTTGGAGGGGGCATATTCGGTCGATGCGGCTGCGCGCGCGCCGGAATGTGTGGCGCGGCGACGGATTGGGCCAACTACGCGATCAGGTGGTATGGAGAGGGCGCGACTGTCGTTCGGGGCGCACGCTGAGTTGAATCCGCGTTTTCGGGGGAAAGGAGTCGTTGGGATCGCCGCCGAATCAGCCCCTGCACCTGTCTGCCGCGCGTCTGTTGACGGCGCATGGGTCCGCACGTGAGTGTGGGATGGCACGGATGATCTGTCCGCGCGGCGCGGGATGGACGATCGTGTATGTGCGCCTGCCGGTTCGGAACCATCACAGGATTGTGGTTGATGCGTGAGATGCCCTCGTCGCGCGGAGCGGGCTGGAGAAGCGTGGCCGCACTGCTCGCGGTTCTGCAGCTGGTTTCCTGCGACGCGCTTTCGTCTTCGACGTCGGTGGTGATCCGCCCCGAGAACAGCGTGATCATGCCGTTCGCGGACGGCCCCGAACTCGTGAAGCCGTGCCGAACGCCACCCGCGCACGTGGCGGGGTTCTGGGAACCCACGCGGGAGCAGATCGCGCGGATGGAGGCGGGACTGCCCGCGGCGGTGAACCCTCTTCTGCGCCGGGAGAAGAAGGACGGCGGAAAGATCAGCTACCACCGCCAGTACATCGGCCTGGTGCGCCCGGACGGGCGAAGGGCGATCTACGTGAACGCGTTCGCGACCGACCTCATCCGAAGGGGCGGCGGGCTTCCCGCGGACACCGTGAGGTGGAGATCGAGCCCCGTGAACTCCTGCGATGGCTGGCTCGGGTTCTGGTCCATCGAATTCGACGTGGAGACCGGCACGTTCTCCGGCTTCGACCTGAATGGCAGGGCATGAACCGCCTGTGCGGGGCGCATCGTCCCGCGGCGGGATTCGTGCAGTGGGCCGCGCGCGCAGGCGCGGGCAGATCGCCGCGCATCACCAAAGCCTGACCAGACCTCCGTGACCGACCCGTCCAACACCAGCCAGTCCGCCGCCTCCGCCGCGCGCCGCGCCACGGGCGACCCCGGCGTGTTCCTGATTCCGGAAGAACATCTGCCCGCGGGCTTTGCGGACAAGGTGGCCGAGGGCGGGTTCGTGCCCGCGCCGCCGCGCCCGGCCTCCACCATCGTGCTGGTGCGCGACGGCGACGACGGCCCGGAAGTGCTGCTGCTGCGCCGCCACGGCCGCAGCGGGTTTGCGGCGGGCGCCTGGGTGTTCCCCGGCGGCACGGTGGACAAGGAGGACCGCGAGCCGCTGATCGCGGACCGGCTGGACGGCCCGTCGCCGGAGGAGTGGGCCGCGCGCATGGAACTGGACGACCCCGCGGAGGCGCTGGGGTTCGTGGTGGCCGCCATCCGCGAGGCATTCGAAGAAACCGGCATCCTTCTCTCCAGTGATGCCGGGGTGGCGGCGGACGCGGAGTCGCTGGACGTGGCGCGCCGCGCGCTGCTTTCGGAGGTTGTGGGGATGCGGCAGGTGGCGGTGACGCGCAACGTGCGCCTGGCCGCGGACCGCATGGTGTACCTGGCGCACTGGGTGACGCCGGAGCCGGAGCCGCGCCGCTACGACACGCGCTTCTTTCTGGCGCCCGTGGGCGCGGACGCGCTCTGCGTTCCGCACGAGGCGGAGATGACGGAATCCATCTGGCTCACGCCCGCCGTGGCGGTGGAGCACTTCCGCTCCGAATCGCTCAAGATGCTGCCGCCCACCGTCCACACGCTGCGCCGGCTGGCGCGCTACGGTTCAGTAGACGAGATGCTGTCGGCCCTGGGCAGCGCGCCGGTTCCCATGATCCTTCCCGTGATGCGCAGGCAGGGCGACGGCGTGGCCATCGTGCTCCCGCCGGAAGACGAGGCGTAGCCATCGGGCAAGCTTAGACGTACGTTGGACTACGCTTGGGGCGGCGGGTGATGGCGCCGCCCCGTTCACGGTTCTTGCGGCCCCGCACGCGGCCGACCCTGATCCCCAGATCCAATCCGGAGTCATGACGCAGCGCCCCACGACGCTCGGCGCCCTGCGCGCCGCCGGCTACCAGCCGCGTTCCGTAAAAGCGGAGATCCGTGACAACCTGGTGGCCCGCCTCAAGGCGGGCGGGCCGCTCTTTCCGGGCATCGTGGGCTACGAGGACAGCGTGGTCCCGTCGCTCGTGAACGCCGTGCTGTCGCGCCACAACTTCATTCTGCTCGGGCTGCGCGGGCAGGCCAAGAGCCGCATTCTTCGCCAGCTGGCCACTCTGCTGGACCCGGAAATCCCGGTGCTGGCGGGGAGCGAGGTGAACGACGACCCGTTTGCCCCCATCAGCAAGCACGGCCGGCAGCTGATTCAGGAAGCGGGCGACGACGCGCCCCTGGAGTGGATCGGGCCGGACCGGCGCTACGTGGAAAAGCTGGCCACGCCCGACGTGACGGTGGCGGACCTGATCGGCGACATGGACCCCATCCGCGCCGCGCGGGGCGGGCACCTGCTGAGCGACGAGCTGACCATCAACTTCGGTCTGCTGCCGCGCGCCAACCGCGGCATCTTTGCCATCAACGAGCTGCCGGACCTGTCGGGCAAGGTGCAGGTGGGCCTGTTCAACGTGCTGCAGGAAGGCGACATCCAGATCAAGGGATTTCCCGTCCGCCTGCCGCTGGACGTGATGCTCGTCTTCAGCGCCAACCCCGAGGACTACACGGCGCGCGGCAAGATCATCACCCCGCTCAAGGACCGCATCGGCGCCGAGATCCTGACGCACTACCCGCGCTCGGCGGAGGAGGGGATGGAGATCACGGCGCAGGAGGCGTGGGTGGAGCGCGCGGGCTCGTCGCCCGTCACGGTGCCGCCGTTCATCTCCGAACTGGTGGAGCGCGTGGCGTTTCTGGCGCGCGGCGACAAGCGCATCGACCGGCGCAGCGGGGTGAGCCAGCGCATGCCCATCACCGTGTTGGAAACGGCGGTGAGCAACGCGGAGCGGCGCGCGCTGCTGGCGGGAGAAGACCGCATTCTGCCGCGCGTGGCGGACGTGTACGCGGCCATGCCCAGCATTACGGGCAAGATGGAGCTGGAGTACGAGGGCGAGCTGCAGGGCTCGGAGGTGATTGCCCGCGACCTGATCGCGGCGGCCGCGCGCGAGGTGTTCGACCGGGTGTGGGAGGTCGACATGCTGGACACGGTGATCGAGCATTTTGACCGCGGGGGCGTCCTGCAGATCAGCGACGGCGCCAGCGCCGAGGCGTGCATGAAGGGGGTGCGCGGCGTGCCCGGGCTGGCGGAGGCGCTGGAGGAAGCGGGGATGATGCAGCCCGACGACGTGCCGATGACCGTGGCCGCGGCGGAGCTGCTGCTGGAGGGGCTGGCCGCCCACCGCCGCATCAGCCGCGCGGAAAGCGGGGCGTACGGGCGCGCCAAGCCGGAAAAGCCGGGCAAGGGAAAGGGCAAGGGCGGCGGCTTTACCTTCGGCGACGAGATGTTCAGCTGAGCGGGACACAGCACGGCGGGGTGCGGCTGTGAATGCGCCTTGTGCCTGAAGCACGCCCGTTCTCGTGGGCGGGGAAGAAAAGCGCAGGG
This sequence comes from Longimicrobium sp., assembly GCF_036387355.1. Classification (GTDB taxonomy): domain Bacteria; phylum Gemmatimonadota; class Gemmatimonadetes; order Longimicrobiales; family Longimicrobiaceae; genus Longimicrobium. Next base: position 8,048 of record NZ_DASVTX010000238.1, on the reverse strand, counting down.
TACAGAGGAACAGAGAAGGGCCAGAGGAACAGAGGAAACCCGTGCGGTCCTCTGTTCCTCTGGCTTTTCTCTGTTCCTCTGCAATTTCGCTGTTCGGGGTTGAACGCCCCTGAACCGGTTCGAAAGGGTTCAGTTGGGTAGTACGACCCATTCGCGATTCGGGCTTCGCGACGAGATTCCATCCACGGCGCGGGAATGGCGGCGGTTCAGGGCACCTTTCTGAGGGGATCTCCTCATGTTCGATATTGAGCAGCTTTGGGATTCGAGTGATGCTTCGGCCACGGCGACCATCGCCGCCGCGCCCCCGGCCCCCGTTCAGGCAGCGACCGAAGCCCGGTTCTTCTGCACGGTCACCCCTTTCTACCAGCCGATCGTCCGCGCCGCGGACCTCGGCGTGATGGCATATGAAGCGCTGGCCCGCGGCCCGGCGGATTCGCCGCTGCACCCGGCGCGCACCCTGTTCGCCACGGCGAGCGGGCTGGGCGAGCTGCCCGCGCTGGAGCGGGTGTGCTGGACGGCGTCGCTGCTGCACGCCGGCCGCCAGGGACTGTTCCGCCGCCCCGGGACGCGCCTGTTTCTGAACCTGTCGCCCGACCGCATCGCCGAGCCCACCTTTTTTGACTTCGCGCGCCGCACGGTGCAGGAGATCGGGGTGGACCCCAGCCGCGTGGTGGTGGAGGTGACGGAGGAATCGCGCATTCGCAGCAACCCGGAGTTCATCCGCGCGCTGATGCGCTACCGCGACCTGGGCTTCGGCATCGCGCTGGACGACGTTGGCACGGGGTTCTCGGACCTGCGGGTGCTGGCGGAGGTGCGGCCGGACTACCTGAAGGTGGCGCTGGAGCTGGTGCGCGGGGTGGACGCGCACACCGGGCGCCGGCACGTGGTGGGCTCGCTGATCGCCCTGGGCCACGCGATGGGCGCCACGGTGGTGGTGGAAGGGGTGGAGACGGACGAGGAGCTGGAGGCGGTGCGCGGGCTGGGCGTGGACTGCGTGCAGGGCCACCTGGTGGGCCGCCCCGCCGCGCAGCTGCTGGAGCCGCGGATCATGGGCGCGGTTGCGCCCCCCGCGCTCCGGCGCGCCGCCTGATTCCCGGGGGAGCGGGACGGGCGAAGGAAAACGGCCGGCGCGCGAGCGCCGGCCGTTTTCACATTCGGGGAACCAGCGGGGCCCGCGGCGGGTCTGCATCCCGCGGGAGGCCCAGCGCGGCGAGCGCCTCCGCCGCCATGCGCCGCCACTGCGCGCCGCGGATGCCCAGCGGGTAGCGCTCGTACCGAAGCCGCCCCGCGTGCGGCGCGGCGGTGAAGTCGTAGCGCGGCGCCGGCCGGAACCGCTCGACGCGGATGGGCATGTCGCGCAGCGCGTTGCCCTGCGAGGGAAAGCAGTCGTACATCCGCCGCTTGCGCGCTTTTTCCTCCGCCGTCAGCACGATCTCCGTTTCCGGCGCGCCGTCAAAGGGAAGAAAGCGGTTCACCACCTTTTCGCCGCCCAGGTTGTGGTACGAGGTGAACTCGGCGATGGCGGGCGCCGGCCCCCCCGCGCGGGCCAGCAGGGTTCGCGCGGCGCGGGTGCAGAAGGCGACGGCGTCGTGGTCCGTGTGCCCGCCCTCGTACGGATGCGTAAGGATCACGTCGGGGCGCAGCTCCTCCACCAGCTCGCGCAGGCGATGGGTGAGCGCCACGAGGTTGTGCGACACCTCGTTGTCCATCACTCCCAGCGCGCGGCACGACTCGGCGGGAACGCCGGCCACTTCCAGCGCGCGCAGCACCTCGCGGCGGCGCTGCCCCGCGTAGCCGTCCCAGTCCGCGAACTCGTTGCGGCCCCACTGCCGCCGGTGACGCGGCGCGCCGTCGGTCACGTGCACCACCTGCACGCTTTCGGCCAGGCGCGGCAGCATGCCACCGGCCCCGATGCTCTCGTCGTCGGGGTGCGCGGCCAGCAGCAGCACGCGCGGAACCGCCACCGTCCCCGCCGGCTGCTGAAAGCAGCGGATCAGGGCGGCGTATGCCGGGTCCGTTTCGTGCCGGGGCTGAACGACGTACTCCGACGCGACTCTCGGGGCAATGACAGGCATGTTCGTTTGTGCAAGCCAGTTGCGCGACAACACCTGACGTCGCGGGGAGTGCCTCGCATGCAGGATCGGGACCGCCGCTGGTCCCCGCAGAGGTAGCAGAAATCCGTCAACGCGCCCATCTGAACCCGGGTGCCCTGTTCGACAAGGAAGTGCACGCATGACGTTGTCCGCCGTTCTTCGTACGGCCGCCGTGCTGGGCGCCGCGGGCGGGGCCCTGCTGGCCCCGCGCCTTTCGCGCGATCACGACCGTCCCACCGCTCCGCCCTCGGCCGCCCCCGTCGCCGCCACGGCGGTGGAGGCGCAGCAGCGGCCGGTGGTGCCGGGCATCGAGGTGCTGCTGCGGGATTCGCTGCACCTGGTGCGCGGCAAGCGGGTGGGGCTCATCACCAACCACACGGCGGTCACGCGCGACGGGCGCACCTCCATCGACGTGCTGCACCGGCATCCGGAGGTGCGGCTGGTGGCGCTCTTTGGGCCGGAGCACGGCATCCGCGGCAACGTGGACGGTGGCGAGGCCATCGCCAGCGGGCGCGACCCGCGTACGGGGGTGATCGTGCATTCGCTGTACGGGCGCACGCAGCGGCCCACGGCGGCCATGCTGCGCGGCATCGACGTGCTGCTGTTCGACATGCAGGACATCGGCGCGCGGCCGTACACCTACGTGTGGACCATGACGATGGCCATGGAGGAGGCGGCCCGGCACAACATTCCCTTCATCGTGCTGGACCGGCCCAACCCGGTCACGTCGCGGGCGGAGGGGCCGCTGATGCAGTTCGAGATGCGCAACCGGGGCCCGCTGATCACCGGCCACTATCCCGTCCCCCTGCGCCACGGGATGACGGCGGGCGAGCTGGCGCGCTACGTGAACGGCGAGTACCGGCTGGGAACGCGGCTCAAGGTGGTTCCGGTGGATGGGTGGCGCGGCAACCAGTGGTTCGACCAGACGGGGCTGCGGTGGATCAACCCGTCGCCCAACATCCGCGACCTGAACGCGGCGCTGGCGTTCAGCGGGCTGGTGATGCTGGAGACGACCAACCTGTCGGTAGGGCGGGGGACGCCGACGCCGTTCAGCTACGTGGGCGCGCCCTACATCGACAACCAGGAGCTGCTGCGGCGGGTGCGGCGCTACAACCTGCCGGGCGTGACGTTCGAGCTGGCGGAGTTCACCCCGCGGGGCAGCGACTGGATGCAGTTCCCCAACCAGCGCTGCCGCGGCGTGCGCCTGCGCATCACCGACCGCGACGCGTTCAAGCCGGTGCTCACGGGGCTCGTGTTTCTGTCGGAGATCCAGAAGATGAACCCGCGGCAGCTGGGCATGGGACCCATGCTGCAGATGCTGGGCAGCCGCTGGGCGCCCGCCGCCGTGCGCGCCGGCCAGGACCCGCGCGAGATCAACGCGCGATGGGAGCGGGAAAACGCGGAGTGGAACACCGTCCGTGCGCGGTATTCCCTGTATCCGCGCCAGTAGCGCAGAGCCGGGGTCTCGCGGACGCGGGGAGGAAAACCGCCTCTCACGGAGTTCACGGCCGCTGCACGGAGGTTCACGGTGGATCTGTACCGTGAACCTCCGTGTTTTTCTCCGCGTGTTCCGTGAGAGGGGGTTGTTGTTTCAGTCCGCGGGGCGGCCGAGAAGGATGGCGCGCTCGCCGGCGATGGCGGCGTCCAGGCCCCAGCGGGCGCGGGCGGCGCGCTGCACGTTGCGCACGCGGTAGAGCACCTGCACGTAGGCCACGTCCTCGGGCGTGAGCTCGTCGCTTCCCATGTCCGGACAGCGGAGCAGGTCGGCGCTCACCGACCGCCATGCGCAGGTGTGGCCCACCCCGAGCGCGTGCATCAACTCGTGCGTAACCACGCGCGGCCCTTCGTGGCCCAGCACCAGGGCGCGGTTGCGCAGGCGCAGGGTGCCGTACGTGACGCGCCCGCCGCGGCTCAGCAGCGTCGTGAGGCCGGAGATGGGGAGCGTGGCGTCAGCCAGAAGGAGGATGACGTTGTTGGGGTCGATGTCGTCGTCCTGCGGATCGGCGTCGGCGAAGCGGACGGGGCGGAACAGGTCGGCGCCGTAGTCGTCTTCCATGCGCCGCGCGATGCGCCAGAACGCCGAGGAGTCCGGAACGGCGCCGCGGGGCACGCCGTTCTCGCGGTCCAGGGCGATGCGCAGGGGGAACGACGCGGCGTCCCAGCTCTGGAACCACGACGGGCCGCGGAATCCCTCCACCCGCAGCCAGAAGGCGACGCACCCCTCGCACACCGGCCGCCGCGCCCGGTCCGCGCTGATGGGGACGGTCTGCCCCGCGAACCTGCCCGCGGGGATGGTCCACCGCCGCGGGACGAGCACGAACGCCTGCTCGGCCGCTGATTCCGCCGCGGTGATGCGCGCCAGCGCGGGATGGTAGTTCCGCACGGATCCGCGGGTGTCCACGACGATCTCCATCGGCGCGGCGGCGGGGACGGGGATGGCGAACCGGCCGTCCGCCCCGACCCGCGCCGAATCAGTCCGGGTGATCGTGTCGCCCGGCGCGCGCCACCGGGCGAAGGCGTACAGCGAGTCCGCGCCCGCCGTGTCCGCCAGCAGCACGCGGCCGCGCACCGCCGTCTGCGCGGGCGCCGGCGCGGCCGCGAGGGCGAGAAGCAGGACGAGGGTGGCGCGGATCGGGAACATCGGCCAGTCGAGAGTGCGAGGGTCCGTCCCCGCGTCGCATCCCCCGTACCCGGCGCCGCGCAGGCATTCAGGACGCGATCGGATGAACGGCGCGGGGCGGGCCTTCGCTATCACGGCACGCATCGGCGCGGACGGCGGACGCGGGAGGCGGCGGGCCGGTGCCGATCGCAGCGCCCGCGCTGAGTTTTCCGCATTTTTTGGAGAGCACATCCGCCGGCCTGACGACGACGAGGCCGCCGCGTGCACCCCCTGATCGCGTCCGTTGACGGACCCGGCGACCGAGCGGCCGGTGGCTGGATCCGTTCAGGGCGGCGGCCGGCGGAGGGGAAACTATCGGTGGTGGACGACAGCCAAGCCGCCGAACACACCACCTGATCGCGTCCGTTGACGGATTCCGGGGACAGAGCGACCGGTGGCTGCACTCGTTCAGGGCGGCGGCCGCGTGGTGGCGGGGGAAGCTTTCGCGGGGCGACGACAACCAAGCCGCCCAACACACCGCCTGATCGCGTCCGTTGACGGAGCCGCCGCCGCACGGAGGATGGCGGGGGCGCGAAGCGTCTGGACGCGCGGGCGACGGACGTTTACCATCCGATGAGTCCGCATCCCCTTTTCCCGCCATGATGGAGTCCCCATGCGCGCACGTCTGCTTCTGGGTTCGCTGGTGGCGCTGGCGGCGTGCGCGCCGTCGGTGCAGTCCGCCCGCTTCGGTGCCGGGGAGACGGCGCCGCGCCCGGCGGAGGCGCAGGTACGGGTGTATCAGCAGAACCGCCCGACCTGCGCGTTTACGGAGGTGGGATGGGTGAGCGGCAGCAGGCGGCTCCCCACGCAGTCGCCGGACGCCGTGCTGGCGGCCATGCGGGAACGGGCGAAGCAGATGGGCGGCGACGCCATCGTGGGGCTCGTGTCGGGCGGGTCGGCCCGTTCCGGAACGGAGGCCGCGGGCGCCTCGGACCCGCTGTTCTCGGGGACGGTCGTACGCTTCAACGATCCCGGCTGCACCGCGTAGCCGGACGGCCGCCGCTGTCGGGAAAAGCAACGGGGCGCCTCCGCGATGGGAGGCGCCCCGTTCTTGATCATCATCCACCCGCCCTCAGTCGATGGGCCGGGTGCGCTGCAGGACCAGCGTGGTTTCAATCGGCTCGTCCGCGGGGGCGGTGGTAAAGCGCAGCGTCATGAACTCGCCCTGAAAGGTGACGCGGTACTGGTCGCCGGACCACACGGGGTTCTGCACCGGGGTGCGCTCCACCACCGTCCACGCGGGGCCGGACGCGCTCTCGGTCGCTTCGGTGCGGATCTCCAGGATCTCGCCCCGGAGACGGTACTGGCCGAAGCGCGCGTAGCGGTGCATGGGAAGGTCCGGATGCCCCGCGCCGTCGCCGTACAGCGTCTCGGTCCAGACGAACCGGCCGTCGCCGCCCAGCACAAGGTGAGTGGATTGCGTGCGGGCCCCGCCGCCGGAGCCGGACGAGACCTGCCCCATCCAGGCACCGGGAATCTGTTCCACGATGGGGAGCAGGTCGTTGCCACCGCAGCCGGCGGCCACAAGGAGCAGGGAGAACAGGGCGGCGATGCGGAGTCGGAGCATGGGTCGGCGCGGAGCGTGGGGTGGATCGCGAATCGGTGGATGCGAAAGGTGGCGGCGCGGAGCACGGGACCCCGGCCCGTCCGCCCTTGCACCCCAGAAACGCGGAAGTGTTCGCGTTCGTGACGCCCCGCCGCGGCCCCGGCTTTGCGAGTCCATGCGGGTATGGGGCCGGTGCACGCCGGCGCGGGACACCCGGGGTCAGGGGGCGGGGACGGAATGGTGATCGGCAAACTGTTGCGGCGCAACCGCATCCTCGGCGAGCGCGAGGCGGAGTTCCGCACCCGCGAGCGCGAGATGCTGGACCGGCTGGCCGCGGCGCTGGACCGGTTCGGCGGGGACGTGGACCCCGTGGACCGCAAGCACTTCGACCAGGCGCGGGAGCAGCTTTCCGGGCTGTTTCTGCTCGTGATCGCGGGCGAGTTCAACAGCGGCAAGAGCAGCTTCATCAACGCGCTCATTGGCGAACGCGTGCTTCCGGAAGGCGTTACGCCCACCACGGACCGCATCAACGTGCTCAAGTGGGGCGAGGAGGTGACCGAGGAACTGGTGGAGGCGTACCTGCTGGAGCGCACCCACCCCGCCGCCCTGCTGCGTGACCTGAGCATCGTGGACACGCCGGGCACCAACGCCGTGCTGCGCGAGCACGAGGAGCTTACCCGCGACTTCGTGCCGCGCTCGGACCTGGTGCTGTTCGTGACCTCCGCCGACCGCCCGTTCACGGAAAGCGAGCGCGGCTTTCTGCAGCAGATCCGCGCCTGGGGAAAGAAGATCGTCTTCATCGTCAACAAGATCGACATCCTGTCGGCCGAGTCGGACCGGGCGCAGGTGCTGGCGTTCGTGTCGGAGAACGGCGCGGCGCTGCTGGGCGAGGCGCCGCTGGTGCTGCCCGTGTCGGCAAAGTTGGCGATGAACGCGCGCGCGTCCGGCAACGAGGCGGAGTTCGCGGCCAGCGGCTTTCCCGCCGTGGACGACTACCTGCTCAACACGCTGGACCAGCAGGAGCGCATTCGCCTCAAGCTGCTGAACCCGCTGAACGTGGGGCTCACGCTCGCCTCCAAGTACAAGGAAACGGCGTTCGAGCGGCTCAAGGTGCTGGCGGAAGACGTGGCCACGCTGCAGAACATCGACACGCAGCTCGGGGCGTTCCACCAGGAGATGCTGCGCGACTTTGCGCCGCGGCTGGGCCGGCTGGACGCGCTGCTGAGCGAGATGGAGGTGCGCGGACTCAACTTCTTTGACGAGACCATCCGCATCGGCAACGTGCGGGCGCTCATGCGCAGCGACGAGATCCGCCGCGAGTTCGAGCGCCAGGTGGTGGGCGACACGCCGCAGAAGATCGACGACGAGGTGGGGCGCATCATCGACTGGATCGTGGAGCGCAACCTGAAGCTGTGGCAGGACATCACCGCGTACATCGAGCGGCGGCAGATCAGCCGGCACCGCGACGGGATGATCGGCGAGGTGGGGGCCGGGTTCAACTACAACCGGCAGGCGCTGCTGGGCTCGATCGGCAGCGCGGCGCGGGAGGTGGTTTTGGGATACAACCGCGAGGCGGAGGCCCGCAAGCTGGCGGAAGAGGTGCGCGGCGGCGCGGGAACCACGGTGATCGCCGGGGTGGGGGCGATTGGCCTGGGCACGCTGGTGGCCACGGTGATCACCGGTGCGGCGGCGGACATCACCGGCATTCTGATGGCGACGGCGCTGGCGGTTACGGGGCTGTACATCATCC
>NZ_DASVTX010000237.1:0-3650 GCF_036387355.1 Longimicrobium sp. | reverse complement strand
CGTCACTGCCAGCACCGGCGGGCGCCCCAGCCGTTCGGCGATGCTCCCCAGCATCATGTAGTCGGGGCGAAAGTCGTGGCCCCACTGGCTCACGCAGTGCGCCTCGTCCACCACAAAGAGCGAAACCCTGCGCTCCAGCAGCAGCTCGAAGAACTCGCGGTCGCGAAAGCGTTCGGGGGTCACGTACAGGATCTTGCCGCCGCCGCTTTCCACCGCCTCTTCCGCCGCGCGCTTTTCCCCCGCGGACTGGGCGCTGTTGATGGTCCACGCCGCCACGCCCAGCTCGTCCAGCTTGTCGGTCTGGTCCTTCATGAGCGCGATGAGCGGGCTCACGACCACGGTGAGGCCGGGCAGGAGCAGAGCGGGAAGCTGGTAGATCAGCGACTTGCCGGCCCCGGTGGGCAGGACCACGATGGCGTCGCGCCCGTCCAGCACGGCGCGGATCGTTTCTTCCTGGCCGGGGCGGAACTCGGAGAGGTCAAAATGCTGGCGGAGCGCCTGGGCGAGATCTTCGCCCGCGCCCGGTGCGGTTGCGGCCACGCGAATGCCTTTCGGTACGAAGGGTCCTGCGAACGACGGCCACCCCGGGGCAAGCGCCGGGCCAGTTTTCCGCCCTCGCCGTGGCGCGGTCGGAGCGGGGCGTTCGCGGGCGCGACCGGTCTGTGGGTCGGCTAAGTCGTTGCCGCGTAGCATTTTGAGGACAGCGTGCGGATCCGCAGGGTGGTGGGAACGGTAGTTTCCCGGCCCGGATTCCTTGCTTTTCCCAGAGATGGCGCCAGTTTGGCGGTGCGGTTGGAAGGGTGGTGCTTGGGGGCACGCCCCGTGCACAGGGGATGGGCACGCTCGCCCCGGTGGGGTGAAGCGGCAGGGTGGATTCCAAACTCGAGGAGACGGAAGCATGACCAAGATGAAGCGTTCTATCGCCGCGGCGCTGTGCGTTGCCACGCTCGGCACGACGGGTTGCGCGTCGATGAACAACACGGAGCGCGGCGCCGGCATCGGCGCGGGCGCGGGCGGCGCGATCGGCGCCGTGATCGGCCGCCAGACGGGCAACACGGCCCGCGGCGCCATCATCGGCGCGGTGGTGGGCGGCGCGGCGGGAGCCGTGATTGGCCGGCGGATGGACCGGCAGGCGGCCGAGCTGGAGAACATTCCGAACACCGAAGTGCAGCGCGTGGGCGAGGGCATCGCCGTGACCTTTGAGTCCGGCATTCTGTTCGCCACCAACTCCGACGTGATCCAGCCGGCCGGCCGCAGCAACCTGCAGCAGCTTGCGCAGAGCCTGCAGCGCTACCCCGGCACCGAGGTGCTGATCGTGGGCCACACGGACTCCGACGGCTCCGACGACTACAACATGGGCCTGTCGCTGCGCCGTGCTTCGGCCGCGCGCAACTACCTGGTGCAGCAGGGCATTCCGGCCAACGTGATCCGCGTGGAAGGCCGCGGCGAGTCGGAGCCCATCGCCGACAACACCACGGCGTCCGGCAAGCAGCAGAACCGCCGCGTGGAAGTGGCGATCTTCGCCAGCGAAGCGTACCGCCAGCAGGTGCTGCGCGAGAACGGCTCGCAGTAATCCGCAGGAGTTTTCTGCGCGAAAGGAAGCCCGGGACCGTGAGGTCCCGGGCTTTTCTCGTGACGGCAGGGAATAGGGAATAGGGAATAGGGAATAGGGAATAGGGAATAGGGAATAGGGGATAGGGACAGCACCGGCGCGGCGTTCCGTGCCGCTGTGTCCCCGTTGCTGTTCTCCGCAGGCGGGAGGGGACGTTCGCCTGCGTCCGCGTCCTTCGCGTGCGCCGGCCGTGGAAGCGGGCCCGGCGCGAGGTCAGGGGCGGGCGGCGAGGATCTCCAGCAGGAGGCGCGCGGCAAGGCGGGCGGTGCGGCCGTCCTGGTCGTACGGCGGAGAGGTTTCCATGATGTCGGCGCCCACCAGCCTGCCGTCCGCCGCCACCGTACGCACGATGTCGATCATCTCGCGCGCGGTCAGGCCCCCGGTGCCGGGCGCGCTCACGCCGGGCGCGTACGCCGCGTCGCACGCATCCATGTCCACGCTCAGGTACAGCGCGTCCGCGCCCTCCGTCGCGCGGTACAGGGCCGCGCGCGCGGCGCGAGTGGCGCCGTGCGTGCTGATGTCTTCCACCGTGGCCAGGTGCACGCCGCGCTCCGCCACCCACTCCAGGTAGTAGCGCGAGTTGGCGAAGCGGCGAATGCCGATCATCGCCGTGCGCCGCCCGTCGCCAATCCCGCTTTCCAGCGCGCGGCGAAAGGGCGTGCCGCTGGACAGGTGCGCCTCGTCGTCGAACTCGCGCACGTCCAGGTGCGCATCCACCGTCACCAGCCCGAGCCGCGCCTGCGGACGCGCCGCCGCCAATCCGGCGATCAGCGAGCCGGTCACGCCGTGGTCGCCGCCCAGAAAGACCGGGCGCGCGCCGCTGGCGAACACGCGCCGCGCGGCTTCCTGAATGGCCGCGTGCGCGTCCGCCCCGTTCATCGTCGGCACGGCGATGTCGCCCAGATCAATGGCGGGCGGCACGTCGCGCTCGCCGTCGAACGCGCCGAAGCCGGCGAGCGCGTCGCGAATGGCGCGCGGACCCATGCGGGCGCCGGGCCGGGACGGAATCCCGCCATCGTACGGAATCCCCATCACCACCATCCGCCCCTCCAGCGGCTCGCCGTCCGCGGGCCGGACGAGCAGGGCGGGGGCGCGGGGGTCGCGGGGGTCCGGCGCGGCGCGCAGGCCGTGCAGCGGGTGCAATTGGGAGTCGGTCACGTCCGTGGGGGCTCGGGTTCTCTTGCTGGGACCGCGGCAAGGGCACAGTTTTCAGCGTACCGGGACAGGGTACGGGCGCGGGGGAGGCGCGGGCAACCGGCGCGCCCTTCGCTCCCTCGCCCATCCGCCCGTCATCATCGTCCGCATTCTCGTGATCCAGAGCTCTTCGCATGCGCATTCTAACCGGGCTTCAGCCTTCGGGCGTGCTCCACATCGGCAACTACTTCGGCGCCATCAAGCCGCTGATGGACATGCAGGGCAAGGGCGACGTCTTTCTGTTCCTGGCCGACCTGCACGCCCTCACCTCGCTGCAGAACGCCGACGCGCTGAGGACGGCGGTGCGCACCGCGGCCGTCGACCTGATGGCGTGCGGGCTGGACGTGGAGCGCACCATCCTGTGGCGCCAGAGCGACGTGCCGCTGCACTCGGAACTGATGTGGGTCCTGTCCACCGTCACGCCGATGGGGCTGATGGAGCGGATGACGGCGTACAAGGACAAGGTCGCGCGCGGCATCGCCAGCAACGTGGGCCTGTTCACCTACCCCATCCTGCAGGCCGCCGACATTCTGGCGTACGACGCGGACGTGGTGCCGGTGGGGCGCGACCAGAAGCAGCACCTGGAGGCCACGCGCGACATCGCCGTCAAGATCAACGAGGCGTTCGGGGCGGGGACGCTCAAGCTGCCGGAGCCCATGATCAGCGAGGACGTGGCCGTGGTCCCCGGGCTGGACGGGCAGAAGATGAGCAAGAGCTACGGGAACACGCTCGACATCTTCAGCGACGAGAAGCCGCTGCGAAAGAAGGTGATGTCCATCGTCACCGACTCCACCCCGCTGGAGGCGCCCAAGAACCCGGACGGCTCCATCATCGTGGACCTGTA
>NZ_DASVTX010000236.1:0-6069 GCF_036387355.1 Longimicrobium sp. | reverse complement strand
GCCCTCTCCGCCGCGCCGGGCCCTCCGGAACGCCCCGAGAGCACTCAGCACTCACGCACCCAGCACTCACGCACTCCCCGCCCATCGTGACCGACAACGACGCCCCGCCCACCGCCCCGTCCGAACCGCTCGCCCCGCCGGTGGACCTGCTGGCCATCGCCGCGCACCGCGACGACGTGGAACTGCTGTGCGGCGGAACCCTGGCCCGCATGGCCGCGCAGGGCTACCGCACCGGCATCCTCGACCTCACCGCCGGCGAGCGCGGCACCGACGGCAGCGCCCAGCTGCGCGGCCAGGAGGCCGACGCGGCCGCGGCCATCCTGGGCGTCACCGCGCGCCGCAACGCCGGCCTTCCCGACGCGGGGCTGGAGAACACGCCCGAGACGCGGCGCCTCGTCGCGGGCTTCCTCCGCGCGTTCCGGCCGCGCGTCGTCATCATCCCGTACATGAACGGGCGCCACCCGGACCACCGGATCGCGTCACAGCTGGCGTACGACGCGTGCTTTTTGGCCGGACTCGCCAAGCTGGACGCCCCCGGCGCGCCCCATCGCCCGGAAAAGATCCTGTACGCGCTCGCCTACCGCGAAGACCCGGTCAAGCCGAGCTTCGTGGTGGACATCACCGCGTTCATGGAAACCAAGATGAAGGCCGTCCACTGCTACAGCAGCCAGTTCGACGGCAAGACGTGGGGCGGCGAGGTGTTCCCCGGCGGCGAGCGCCTGCTGTACGACCAGGTGCGCATGCACGCCGCCCGCTACGGCTCGCTCATCCGCACGGAGTACGGCGAGCCGTTCTACATCGCCGAAACCATGCGCGTGGACGACGTGGTCACGCTCGGCGTGCGCAGCATCTGATTCACGCGTCCGGCCCGGCGCACTGAATCTGGACCTCGAGCCGCTTGTAGCTGGGCACGTCCTGGCCGTGCGCCTTGAGCACGGTGGCCCGGGCGCTCCCGCCGCGCAGCAGCCAGGTGGCCATCCACTGGTTGATGTCCGGCGGCAGATGCCCCACCACGTCGCCCGAGGAAACGTGCACCCACACGTTGGGATCGTCTTCCATGGGCGGATCGGGAATCAGCACCAGTTCATCGCCCTCGCGCAGCCCCGCCGCCAGCGCCGTGCGGTCACCAAAGATGGTGCCGTGCACGAACGTTTCGAAGGTGGCGGGCTGGTCCTGGGGCAGCGGCGGAATCATGCGTGCGTGTGGCGCGGGTGCGGAGCGCGTCCGTCGCGGGACGCAGGGTGTTTCCCTGCTCCGCCTCAAGGTTCGCCATCCGCCGTCCGTCCGCCCCCTGATTCTGATCGCATGTCCGACCCCGTGTACCTGGACCACGCCGCCACCACGCCGCTGCGGCCGGAGGCGCGCGACGCCATGCTCGCCGCGCTCGACGGCCGGTGGGGCAATCCGTCCAGCATCCACCGCTGGGGCCGCGACGCCCGCGCCGCGCTGGACGACGCGCGCGCCCGCTTCGCCGCCGTCATCGGCGCGAGCCCGGCGGAGATCGTGTTTACGCGCGGCGGCACGGAAGCGGACAACATGGCGCTCTGGGGACGCGCGCGCCTCGCCCCGTCCGCGCCCCTGGCCTGCTCCGCCGTGGAGCACAGCGCCGTCCTGAACGCCGTCCGCGCCGCGGGCGAGGCCGGCCATCCCGTCCATCTGCTTCCGGTGGATGGCAACGGTCTGGTGGACCTCGATGCATTGCGCGCCCTCCTCGCGGGGGAGGAGAAGCCGGCCGTCGTCTCCGTGATGTGGGCCAACAACGAAGTCGGGGCCATGCAGCCGGTGAGGGAGATCGCCGCTCTGTGCCGCGCGTCGGGGGTCGTCTTCCATTCCGATGCGGTACAGGCGCTGGGCAAGGTGCCCGTCCGCGCAGACGAGGTCGCGGCGGACCTGCTGGCGTTCAGCGCGCACAAGCTGGGCGGGCCGCGCGGCGTGGGCGCCCTGTACGTCCGGCGCGGCACCGCCATCCAGCCCATGCTGCACGGCGGCGGGCAGGAGCGCGGCATGCGCCCGGGAACGGAGGACGTCGCGGGCGCCATCGCCCTTGCCGTCGCCGCCGAGCTTGCGGCGGCGGAGCGGCAGACGCTGATGCCGCGCCTGGCCGCGCTCCGCGACCGCCTGGAAGCGGAGCTTTTTGCCCGCGTGCCGGGGCTGGTGCTGAACGCGGCCGGCGCGCCCCGCCTGCCCACCATCAGCAACGTCTCCGTTCCCGGCGCGGACGCGGAGATGCTGCTGATCGGGATGGACATGGAGGGAATCGCCGTCTCCTCCGGCTCCGCGTGCAGCAGTGGCGCGGTCACCCCATCCCACGTCCTGACCGCGATGGGCGTCGCGCCCCAGGCTGCCGGCCCCTCCGTCCGCTTTTCCCTGGGCCGCGGCACCACGGACGCCGACATTGACCGCGTCATCCACGTCTTTCCCGCCGTCGCCGAGCGCGTCCGCCTCTGATCCGCGCGGCGCAGCGGAGGCGGTGCCGAACCATCCGTGACCTCCGTGCCTCCTCCGTGCCCTCCGTGAGAGACGCGGTTCCCCGGTCTCCGCCGCACGACATCCCGCCTGCGGTGTACAAGGCCGCGCCGCCAACTCGTAGCGGAACCGATCCAGTCCAGAAGCAGAGAGATGGAGAAGAAGAACGTCCTCGTGGCGATGTCCGGCGGGGTGGATTCGTCCGTGGCGGCGGCGCTGCTGCAGGAGCAGGGGCACAACGTCATCGGCGTGACGATGAAGACCTTCTGCTACTCGGAGTCCGGCGCGGACGCCAACGGCCCCGGCAAGACGTGCTGCGGGCTGGACGGCATCATGGACGCGCGCCGCGTGGCGGACCGCCTGGGCATTCCGCACTACGTCTTTGACGTGGAGCGCGAATTCACGCGCGACGTGATCGACGACTTCGTCTCGGAGTACGCCGCCGGGCGCACGCCCAACCCGTGCGTGCGCTGCAACGGCAACACCAAGTTCCGCGATCTGCTGCGCCGCGGCCGCATGCTGGGGTGCGACGCCATCGCCACCGGCCACTACGCGCGGATGGGGACGGATGCCAGCGGCGCCCCCGTGCTGCTGCGCGGGCTGGATGAAAAGAAGGACCAGTCGTACTTCCTGTGGTCGCTGCCGCCGGAAATGCTTCCGCAGCTTCTGTTTCCGCTGGGCGAGCTCACCAAGCCGCAGGTCCGCGAGCGCGCCCGCGAACTCGGCTTGGTGACGGCGGAAAAGCCGGAAAGCATGGAGATCTGCTTCGTTCCGTCCGGCAACTACGTGGACTTTCTGGAAAAGAAGCTGGGCCCGGACCACGCGGCGCTCACGGCGGGCAACCTGGTGACGCCCGCGGGCGAGGTCATCGGCGAGCACGACGGGTATGCGCGCTACACGGTAGGGCAGCGAAAGGGGCTGGGCGGCGGGCGCTCGCTGCCGCTGTACGTGATCGGCACGCGGCCGGCCACGCGCGAGGTGGTGGTGGGCACGGCGGACGACCTGGAGCGCACGGACGTGACCGTCGGCGGGCTCAACTGGCTGGCGCAGGAGCCGCGTCCCGGCGACGCCGTGCGCGTGCAGATCCGCCATCGCTCGCCCGCCGTGGACGCGCGCGTGGAATCCATCGGCGGCGACGGCGTGCGGCTCACGCTGCACAAGGCGCAGCGCGCGGTGACGCCCGGCCAGTCCGCCGTGATCTTTCGCGGCGACATCGTCCTGGGTGGCGGCCGCATCGCCGCCTGATCGGCGCGGGCGTCAGACGGAGCCGCGGAACGGCGTTCCATCGGGAACTCGAATCCGACCTCGTCCGGAGCCGCTGCGCATGGACATCATGAAGGATTGTTGGAATCCCGCGGCCGTCGCGACAGACCTGATTCTGGGCTTCTGCGCCCTCATCGCCGTCCTGCTGATCTGGCGGACGTTCAGAACGCCGGACGTGCCCACCTGGGGCCGCGGAAGAAAGCGGGATGGATGAAGAACGGGAGCGGCGCACCCTGCGCCGCTCCCGTTCTTTCGCTGCCGATTCAGCCGATCGGGCGCGACGCTACTCCAGCACCTTGGACTGGCTGAGCAGCGCGCGGAGCTGGTCCACCGACGACTGATGGATGGCGTGCTCGGCATCGGCCTCGTCGCCCTCCATCTCCACGAAGCGCGGCGCGACCGCCGGGTCCGTGAGGCAGTGAAAGATCACCTTGGGCCGGATGGACAGGCCGAACCGCCCGCCGGACGAAAACGCCTCCCAGGTGACCAGGTTGGCATCGGTAAAAGTCTGGCTCATGTCAGTGATTCGGGAAAAGGAAAGTGCCCGGGGAAGTGCTCAGGTTCAAGTGCCCGGAGAAGTGCTCAGGTTCAAGTGCCCGGTGCCCAGTGCGGGAAGCGCGTGCCGGGCACGGGGCACTCGGGCCTGGGCACTTCTGTTCCTCCGCACTCAGCACTCCGCACGCTGCACCTCCCCTCAATGCCTCATCCCCGCCGCGTCGGCGAACTCCTCGAACTCCTTGCGGGCCTCGTCGGGCAGCGTCTCCGGCACGTCCACCTGCACCTTTACGAACTGGTCGCCGCGGCGCCCCGCCTTTTCCACGCCCATCCCCTTGATGCGGAACTTGCGCCCGGGCTGCGTGCCCGGGGGAATGCGCAGCACCACCGAGGGGCCGTCCACCGTGCGCACCTTGACCTTGGAGCCGAGCACGGCCTGGGCCAGGTTCACGTGGATGGTGCAGTTCAGGTCCAGCCCGTCGCGAGTGAAGAAGCGGTCCGGCTCCACCCGGAAGGTGAGCATCAGGTCGCCCGGAGGGCCGCCGGCCGCGCCGCGCTCCCCCTGCCCCGCCAGCCGCAGCTTGCCCCCGTTGTCCACCCCCGCGGGCACCGTGACCTGCACCGCACGGTTGCGGCGCACCTGGCCGGCGCCCGCGCAGGTGGGGCACGCCTCCGTGGGCACCTTGCCCTTGCCGCCGCACACCGGGCACGGGCGCGACACGCCGAAGCTCCCCTGCCCGAAGGTGATGGAGCCCGTCCCCTTGCATTCCGTGCAGGTGTTGACCGTGGCGCCCGGCGCCGCGCCGGTGCCGTGGCAGGTGGCGCACTCTTCCGTGACGGGAACCGTGACGGTCACCTTGCCGCCGCGCACCGCCGTGGTGAAAGGGATCTCCACCGCGTACTCGATGTTCTCCCCCCGCTCCGGCCCGCCGGGACGCGCCCCCGCCCCTCGCTTGCGCCCGCCGAAGTCAAAGAACGAGCCGAAGATGTCGCCCAGCGGGCTGCCGCCCAGGTCCAGGTCTTCCAGGTTGATGGACTGCGCCCCGCCTCCCGGCCGCGGCCCCGCCCCGCCGCCAAAGCCGCCCAGCCCGCCGAACGCGCCCAGGCGGCGCATCTGGTCGTACTGCTTGCGCTTGGCGTCGTCCGACAGCACGGAGTACGCTTCCGAAAGCTCCTTGAAGCGCTCCGCGGCGGCCGCGTTGTTGGGGTTCGCGTCCGGGTGGTTCTGCTTGGCGAGCTTGCGGTACGCCTTCTTGATCTCGTCCGCGCTGGCGTTTTCGGCCACGCCCAGCACGCGGTAGAAGTCCTTGGTCTGTGTCGCCATCGTGTGTCCGGTCAAGAAACAGGGCCGCCCCCGGTACGGAGGCGGCCGCGCTCAGCCCTGGTGCTTCTTCACGACGACGCGCGCCGGGCGCAGCAGAACCCCCTTGAAGCGGTAGCCCTTCTGGTACACCTGGGCCACCGTGTTGTCCTCCTCCGCCGATTCCGCCGGCACCGTCGTAAGCGCCTCGTGAATGGTGGGGTCGAACGGCTTGCCCTCGGCCTCCACCATTTCCAGCCCGGCGGCCTCCATCACCCGCAGGAACTTCTTTTCCACCATCTCCGCCCCCTCGTGCAGCGCGCCGGCCGCGGTGGTGGCGGGGTCGAAGTCGGCGATGCGGGCCAGGTCGTCCAGCGGCTCCAGCAGGCGCTCCAGGATCTGCGCCTGCGCGCGGACCATGTTGTCGGACCGCTCGCGCTCCACCCGCTTGCGGTAGTTGTCGAACTCCGCTGCCAGCCGCAGGTGCCGGTCGCGCAGGGTGGATAGCTCGTCGCCCGGCGCCGAAGCAGGGGCGGGTGCCGGAG
>NZ_DASVTX010000235.1:0-5472 GCF_036387355.1 Longimicrobium sp. | reverse complement strand
CACCGCATGTCCGCACACCCGGCACCGGGGCCGGTGAAGTGGAATGCCCTTGACGGAATATGCACGGGAGGTTATCGTGGAAGAGTACGAGGTGGAGTACACGGACGAGTTCGGCGGGTGGTGGGAGCGGCTGTCCACCAGCGAGCAGGAGTCGGTGGCTGCGTCGGTGCGGCTGCTGGAGCGGCGCGGTCCGCACCTGCCGCATCCTCACAGCAGCGCGGTTCACGGGTCGCGCTACAGCCACATGCGTGAGCTGCGGGAGCAGCACCGGGGTCGGCCGTACCGGGTGCTGTACGCCTTTGATCCGCGCCGTGTCGCCATTCTGCTCATCGGCGGCGACAAAACGGGCGACGGCCGCTGGTACGAGCGTTTCCTCCCCGTCGCCGACGGGCTCTACGACCAGCACCTCTTTGAAATCCGCGCGGCGCAGGCCGCCGGGAAACCCTGACCGAGGAACCACCATGGCCAAGCCGTTCAGCATCCTTCGTGATGCAATGGGCCCCGAAGCCCTCGCCGGGTCCGAAGCCCTGTTCCGCCGCCACCTGGCCGAGCTTCCGCTCCACGAGCTGCGCCAGGCGCGCCGCCTGACCCAGGAGGAGCTTGCGGCCACGCTGGGGACTTCGCAGGCCAGCGTAAGCAAGATGGAGCGCCGCACCGACCTGTACCTGAGCACCCTGCGCCGCTACGTGCAGGCCATGGGCGGCGAGCTGGTGCTGCTGGCGCGCTTTCCCGACGGCGACGTGGCGCTCAACCAGTTCGGCGAGCTGGACGCGCCGGCGCGGGAAGCGCGGTCCGCGAACGGGTGACGGTTTCGGGAGGGACGGCGGCGGCGTAGGTTGCCGCCGGGCGCGGCGTCCGCCGCAGTCCACCCAACCCGCAGCCCGTCTGATCCGCATGTCCGATTCGTTCGCCGCCCGCGTCCGCGCCGACTTTCCCGTCTTTGAGCGGCGGGTGGGAGGCAGCCCCATCGCCTTCTTTGACGGCCCGGGCGGCAGCCAGGTACCCCGGCAGGTGGGCGACGCCGTGCGCGACTACCTGCTGATGCACAACGCCAACACGCACGGCTTCTTTGCCACCAGCGAGGAAACCGACGCGGCCATCACCCGCGCGCGCGAGGCCATGGCGGCCTTCGTGAACGCGGGGTCGGCGCGGGAGATCGCGTTCGGGCAGAACATGACCACGCTCACATTTTCCCTTTCCCGCGCACTGGGCCGCGGCTGGGGCGAGGGCGACGAGCTGATCGTGAGCCAGCTGGACCACCAGGCAAACGTGGCGCCCTGGCGGCTGCTGGCGGAGGACCGCGGGATGAAGGTGCACGTGCTTCCGTTCAGCGAGCGGACGTACACGCTGGACTACGATGCGCTGGCCGGGCTTCTCTCCCCGCGGACGCGGCTGGTGGCGGTGGGCGCGGCGAGCAACGCCATCGGGACGGTGAACGACGTGGCGCGGGTGTGCGCGGCCGCGCGCCAGGCGGGCGCGCTGTCGTTCGTGGACGCGGTGCACTACGCGCCGCACCGCCTGCCGGACGTTCAGGCGTTCGGCTGCGACTTTCTGGCGTGCTCGGCCTACAAGTTCTTCGGGCCGCACGTGGGCATTCTGTGGGGGCGCGCGGAGCACCTGGAGGGGCTGACGCCGTACAAGGTGCCGCCGGCCAGCAACGCCGCCCCCGAGCGGTGGGAGACGGGAACGCTGAACCACGAGGGGATCGCCGGGACCGCCGCGGCGGTGGAGTGGATCGCCAGCCTGGCCCCGCGCCCCGGCGCCTCGCTGCGCGCCTCGCTGGAGGCGGCGTACGCGGCCATCGAGGAGCACGAGACCGCCCGCTTCGCCCGCCTGTACCAGGGGCTGAGCTCCATCCCCGGGGTGCGCATCCACGGGCCCGGCGCGGACGGCATGCGGACGCCCACCGCGGGGTTCGTGATCGAGGGCGTGTCGCCGGACTTCGTGGCGCGCACGCTGGGCGGGGAAGGGGTGTTCGTGTGGAACGGCGACTTCTACGCCACCACCGTGTGCGACGTGCTGGGCCTGTCCGACTGCGGCGGGCTGATCCGCGCGGGCGTCGCGCCGTACACCACGGACGAGGACGTGGACCGGCTGGTGGAAGGCGTCCGCCGCCTGGCCGCCGCCTGAGCCGCCGGTCCGCGTCGCCGCGGATCGCAGTCTGTAGAAACAGGGATGCCGCCCCGAGCCTCGGGGCGGCATCCCTGTTTTCGGAACCGCTTCGAACCGCTGAACCGCAGCTTCCTTCGGAGAGACGGACGCAGGCGACGTCCATCTTCGCTCCATGCCGCTGCGCTCCGTCGATCCCTTCTCCTTTAGATCAGCTGCGCGTCCAGACGTTGTTGGCCCGGTCGATGTCGGGAAACACGTTCTCGGCGTCGATTTCCACCCGGACAACGGGCGAGGTGGACGTGGCGGGAAGGGTGAGCGTCGCGGTGCGATGCCCCGCGAGCCATTCCTCCACCGGCACCTCAAGCGTCTGCGTCTGCCCGTTCTCGAACGTGAGGGTAATGCGCGCCGGCATGGGCGCGTCGCCGCGGTCCGCGATCACGATGGTGGTGCCGCCCGGGCCCTGCGTGACGCTCTGCACCGCCTGGTCCAGCGTCCACGTCTCGTAGAACCAGCTGCGCCAGAACCAGTCCAGGTTCTGCCCCGACACCTCGTTGACGGTGTTGAAGAAGTCCCAGGGATACGGGTGCTTCCACTTCCACCGGTCCAGAAAGGTGGTCCATGCGCGGTTGAAGGTCTGCTCGCCCAGCAGCCCGCGCAGCGTGGCGAAGTTGGTCGCCGGCTTGTAGTACGACGCCACGCCGCCCGCCGCCGCCGTGTAGTGGAAGTCGGTGCGCCGCATCACCTCACCCTCGCCGCCGGCGCGGGCCAGGTTCAGGTACCCGGTGCGGTCGTCCAGCTCCGGCGTGGTGCCGGGAAAGCTGTCGCGGCGGGCCTGCGCCTCGTGGAACGTCGTCATCCCCTCGTCCATCCACGAGTAGCGCCGCTCGTCCACGCTCACGATCATGGGCACCCACATGTGCGCAAGCTCGTGCGCGATCACGCTGTACAGCGCCGTGTCGCCCGCCTGCGTGTAGTTGCTGATGAGCGTCATCATGGGATACTCCATCCCGCCCCCGATGATGCCCTCGCCCTCCACCGCCGTCATGTGCGGCCAGGGATACTCCACGCCCGTGTACTCCGACAGAAAGCGGATCGCGTGCGCCTCGTCGCGCGCGGCGCCGGCCCAGCGGGGCGCGTTCTGCCGCCAGAAGGCATGGATGGCGGTGTACTCCGGCCGGCCGTCGCCGGTGCGGTCGCCCACCTGCGTGCGCGTGGCGTCCCAGTTGGACTCGCGCGTAACGCTGAACGCCGCGTCGCGCACGCTGTCCGCCCGGAAGCGCCAGCTGACCATGCCGCCGCGCCCGGCCTGCGTGGCGCGCCCGAAATCCGCCGCGCGGACGACGTGCACCACGGTGTCGCTCTGGATTCCCGCGCGGTAGCGGGCCAGCACGGCGGGGGCCAGCGCCTCCTCCGGGTTCTGCAGCACGCCGGTGCCGAACACGATCCACTGCGCCGGCGCCTCCAGCGTCACGTCGTAGCTGCCGAAGTCGGCGTAGAACTCGGCGGTGCCGCGGAACGGGTCCGGGTGCCATCCCAGCACGTCGTCGTACACCGCCATGGCGGGGTACCAGTACGCCAGAAAGAGGAGGTTGTCGGCCTCCCAGCCCATGCGCCCGCCCGCGCCCTGCTGCGGAATGCGGAAGTTCCAGTCCATCTCCAGCCGCACGGTGGCGCCCGGAAGCACCGGCGCGGCGGGGACGATGGCCAGGCGCGTGCCGTTGACGGTGTAGCGCGCGCCCTGCGCCCCGCCCGAGCCGCCCGCCGCGGCGATGGTCTGCCCGCCCACCGCCACGCGCGTGAGGTTCACGCCGCCGGTGACCTCGGCCGGTTCGTTGCGCACCACGCCCGGCGCGTGGTGGTTCATGGTCAGGTCCACCTGCAGCGAACGCAGGGTGTCGGGCGAGTTGTTGGTGTAGGTGATGGTCTGCGAGCCTTCCAGCCGCTTGTCGGCGGGGAGCACGCGGGCGCGGATGGCGTAGTCGGCGCGGTTGGTCCAGTAGCGGGCCCCGGGCGCGCCGCCGGGGGTGCGGGTGCCGTTGCGCACCGCGCGCTGGTAGCCGGCGGGCGGGGTGACGGGGTAGGGAATGGGCCGCTCCATGCGGCCGGCCTGCACGGGCGCGGGTCCGCTGGCGGGCGGCCGCGAGGCGCACCCCGCGAGCGCGAACGCCGCGATGAGCGCCGGGGTCCAACGCGACATCGGCTATCCTCCGGTTGATGGTTGGGGCGCAAAGCTAGAGCGCGTGCCGCACGCGCCGCAACCGGCGTGTCGCTTGCCGGGCCGGCGCGGGGCGGGTTAGGTTGGGCGCACTCATGCCACGCCCCGCCAGCCAAGCCATGCGCAGTTCCCTGGTTGCCGCCGCCGCGCTCGCGGCCGCGCTCGTCGTTCCCCGCGAAGCGCGCGCGCAGTCGGCCGCGCGCGAAGACCTGGCCCGCCTGCTGGCCGACGCCGCGCGCGCCGCGTCGCGGGCCGGATTCCGCGCCGAGCCGCGGGTGTTCGACGCCCGCGGGCTGACGGGAATGCTGCCGCGCGGCGGGTCCGTCGTGGTGGACGCCTCGCTGCGGGCCGGGGCGCACTACATGGTCGTGGCGGTGTGCGACGGCGACTGCCAGGACCTGGACCTGCGCGTGGGCGCGCCGGACGGCACGAGGCTGGACGAGGATGTGAGCGAGGACGACGTGCCGGTGCTGGAGTTCACCGCCACGCAGGACGGCGCGTATCCGCTGTCGGTCATCATGTCGGACTGCCGGGCGGAGATGTGCAGGTTCGCCGTAAAGGTGCTGGCGCAGTAGGGCGGGACGGCGCGGCGGGACAAGCGGCCCTCTTCCACCGGCGTGGGGAGGGCCGCGGCGCAGTCGGGAAGGGACTCAACCGGACGACAGGGAAGATGAAGCCGTTCCTCATCGGCATTGCGGGCGGGACCGGATCGGGAAAAACCACGGTGGCGCGGCGGATCTACGATTCGCTGCACCTGGACGCCGCCGTGTTCCTGGACCACGATTCGTACTACAAGGACCTGCTGCACCTGTCGCTGGAGGAGCGCGCCGGGGTCAACTTCGACCACCCGGACTCGCTGGACAACGACCTGCTGATCCATCACCTGACGGAGCTGATGGAGGGGCGGCCGATCGAAAAGCCCGTCTACGACTTCGCCCGCCACACGCGCGCGCCGGAAAAGATCCGCACCGTGCCACGCGACGTGATCCTGGTGGACGGCATCCTGCTCTTTGCCGAGCCGCGGCTGCGGGAGATGTTCGACCTGCGCATCTTTGTGGATACGGACGCCGACGTGCGGTTCATCCGCCGCATGCGCAGGGACATCGAGGACCGCGGGCGCACGCTGGACTCCGTCATCGAGCAGT
>NZ_DASVTX010000234.1:0-14865 GCF_036387355.1 Longimicrobium sp. | reverse complement strand
ACGGCCGCCGCGCCATGAAGGCCGGCATCGTGGACGAAGTGGTGCCCGCGCCCGTGCTGCTGGCCGTCGCCAGCCGCGTGGCCATGGAGCTGGCCGACCGCAAGAAGAAGCCGAAAACCGGCCGCAGCTCCGGCTCGCCCGACCGGCTGGAGCGCCTGGCCCCCATGCGCCGGCTGATCTTCAGCAAGGCGCGGCAGGGGGTGATGGACAAGACGCACGGCCTTTACCCCGCGCCGCTGCGGCTGCTGCAGGTGGTGGAGCGCGGGCTGGAAAAGCACATCGACCAGGGCCTTGAGCTGGAGGCGAAGGCGTTCGGCGAACTGGCGGTGACGCCTGAGGCGCGGGCGCTGGTCCACGTCTTCTTCACCAGCACCGCGGCCAAGAACGACGCGGGGCTGGAGAGCGGCGCCAAGGCGCGCGACATCGACCAGGTGGCCGTGGTGGGCGCGGGGTTCATGGGCGCGGGCATCGCCGCCACCTCGGCCGAGGCGGGGATCCGCGTCCGCCTCAAGGACGTGAAGCCCGAGGCCGCCGCCAAGGGGCTGCGCACCGCGCGCGAAAGCCTCAGCAAGCGCGCCAAGCGCAAGCGGCTGCGCAAGTTCGAACTCACCAAGCTGCTGGACCGCGTGCAGCCCACCACGGAGTACGCCGGCTTTTACGCCAGCGGAATGATCGTGGAGGCCGTGTTCGAGGACATCGACCTCAAGCACCGCGTGATCAAGGAGATCGAGGCGGCGGTCGGCAAGGACACCGTCATCGGCAGCAACACGTCCACCATCCCCATCGCCACGCTGGCCCAGGCCTCGGCGCGCCCGGACCAGGTGATCGGCGTGCACTTCTTTTCCCCCGTGGAAAAGATGCCGCTGGTGGAGATCATCACCCACGAGGGCACGGCGGACTGGGTGACGGCTACGACGCACGGCTACGCCAAGAAGATCGGCAAGACGCCCATCATCGTGAACGATTCGCCGGGCTTCTACGTCAACCGCATCCTGAGCCCGTACATGGCCGAGGCCGCGCTGCTGCTGCAGGAGGGCGTGCGGATGGAGGCGCTGGACGAGGCCATGACGGAGTGGGGGTTCCCCGTGGGCCCCGTGACGCTGTACGACGAGGTGGGGCTGGACGTGGCGCAGAAGGCGGGAAAGATCATGTCCCAGGCCTTTGCCGACCGCATGAAGCCCAGCGACGTGGTGGACCGCATGGTGGCGGACGGGCGCCTGGGGCGAAAGAACGGCAAGGGCTTCTACCGCTTCGGGGATGACGGCAAGAAGACGGGGCCGGACGAGTCCGTCTACGCCGTGATCGGCAACCCGGCCAAGCGCGACGTGCCGGAAGAGGAACTGCAGGAGCGGCTGGCGCTCATCATGGTGAACGAGGCCATCCGCACTCTGGAAGAGGGCGTGCTGCGCAGCGCTCGGGACGGCGACGTGGGCGCCATCTTCGGCATCGGCTTTCCCCCGTTCCGCGGCGGCCCGTTCTGGTACGTGGACCGCACGGGGCCCGCAAAGGTGCTGGAGCGGCTGCGTGCGCTGGAGCAGCGCTTCGGCGCGCGCTACGCCCCGGCGCCGCTGCTGGAAACGATGGTGCGCCAGAACACCCTCTTCTTTCCCGAGGACGCCTGAGCGCCGCGGACGCCCCGGCGCGGCGCATTGCGCCGGGGCTGCACCGCCTGTCCATTCCCCTCCCTTTTCCGCCGCGCGAGGTGGCGGCCTGGGTGCTGGAGGGGGATGACGGGCACGTGCTGGTGGATACGGGGATCGACACGCGCCCCGCCCGTGACGCGCTCAAGCAGGGTGCGCTGGACATCGGCGTGACGCCGGAGTCGCTGCGGCACGTGGTGCTGACGCACGCGCACATCGACCACTACGGCCTGGCCGGCCCCGTGCGCGAGTGGAGCGGCGCGCGCCTGGCCATCCACGAGCGCGAGGAGCAGCTTGCGCTGCGCTGGGTGCAGGGGTGGGCGGACGACCGCGCGCAGGTGGGCGCCACCTTTCTGGCGGGCGGCATTCCGGACCCGCTGGCGCACGCCCTGCTCGCGGCGTCGGACCGCATCCACGAGCGGTACGAGTACTATGCGCCGGACGAACTGCTGCGCGGCGAGCGGGGCGCGCTCCCCGGCGGCGGCGGGTGGGAGTGGATCCTGACCCCCGGCCACTCGCCGGGGCACGTGACCGTCTACCATCCGGAGCGCCGCCTGCTAATCGCGGGCGACCACGTGCTGCCGCGCATCAGCCCCAACATCGGCGCGGACCTGTACGCCGAGAACCCGCTGGCGGACTACCTGGATTCGCTGCGCCGCCTGCGCGGGCTGCCGGTGGACCTGGTCCTGCCGTCGCACGGCGAGCCGTTCACCGGCTTCGCGGAGCGGATTGACGTTCTGCTGGCGCATCACGACGAGCGCAACGAGCAGACGCTGGAGCTGATCCGGCAGCCGCGGACGGCGTACCAGGTGGCGCTGGGCCTGTTTCCCGAGCTGCCGCCGGACAACTTTCTGCACGCGCTGCGCGAGGCCCGCGCGCACCTCGCCTACCTGGCCGGCATCGGCGCCGCCGCGCGCGAGGCGGAGGGCGGGGTGGAGAGGTGGCGGGCGGCGGGGAGTGCGTGAGGGAGTACGAGAGTACGAGAGTACGAAAGTACGAAAGTACGAAAGTACGAAAGAGGGCTGGGCACTTGGCACTAAGCACTGGGCCCTCAGCACTCCGCACTCCGCACTGCCGTTCCCGCGTGAGGGATTCGCGCCCGCAGGGCCGAGACGCCGGAGTGGAGGGGCAACAGCAGTACCGTTGCCCCGGAACGGAGGGGGCTCGGCGCCGTTGGCAACAGTTGTATCGTTGCCTACGGCGCGCGAAGCCCGACCCGGAGCGCAGCGGAGGGGCACGCCCTGAAAAGCAGTGCGTGAGTGCGTGAGTGCGGGGTGCGTGAGTGCGGGAACGGAAGTGCCCAGTGCCCAGTGCCCAGCCGAATCCGCCGCACGACAGCCAGCGAAACCCCGGCCTACCACGGAGAGCGAGCAAATGGACGACTGGCAGCAGAACCTGGTGACGACCAGCGACGGGATCGCGGAGCTGATCCGCGAAACCAGGCGCGTCGCGGTGCTGGGGATCAAGACGGAGGCGCAGTCCGGCCAGGCGGCGTTCTACGTCCCCGAGTACCTGCACAACGCCGGCGTGGACGTGGTGCCCGTGCCCGTCTACTACCCGGACGTGACCGAGATCCTGGGCAAGCCCGTGTACCGCACCGTGGCGGGCATTCCCGAGCCGGTGGACATGGTGAACGTGTTCCGCCGCCCGCAGGACGTCGCCGCGCACGTGGACGACATCCTCGCGGCGAAGCCCAAGTCGGTGTGGATGCAGAGCGGCATCCGCAACGACGAGGCGGCCCGCCGCTTCGCCGAAGCCGGCATCAAGGTGGTTCAGGACCGCTGCCTCATGGTGGAGCACCGGCGCGTCCGGTAAACACGTGATCGGCGGTTGAGAACGTTTATCAACTTCTCTCGGCAGGAAGCCCGCTCGGGAGCCCGCGCCCCGCTTCTCGCAAGTCGTTGCAGGAAGCGGGGTTGCAGATTGTAGGGAAAACGACTACACAAGGTGGGGCCGCGCCCGATATTGCAGCGGGGTTGCCACCGTGTTATATGGGGTGCTCCGAACAGCCACCCGGCCCAGGAGAGCCGGCGGGGGCTGGGGGGACGCCGCGCGCGGCCGAGCGAAAAAAGGGGGCGCTCGGGTGTGCGCGGCCCATGGTATTCTCCGTTCAGGCAGACGATGACAAAGCTCCTTCGCATGGCGGCGCTCGCGCTGCTCCCGGTCGTTGTCGCGGCTTCGTGCCGCCCGTACAGGGCGGACGAAAGCGACGGCCCCGACCAGCCGATCGCGTTCTACCACAGCGTGCACGCGGGCGACAACAAGATGCCCTGCATGTACTGCCACTACACCGCCGACCGGTCGCCCGACGCGGGGATCCCCAGCGTGCAGCTGTGCGTGGGCTGCCACGTGCCCGCCAGCAGCGCGCCGACCTCGCTGCGCGGCCAGTCGGCCCTGGCCTTCCCCAAGGTCAAGGGCACGGCGCAGAAGCCGGACAGCGCGTGGCACAAGGAAGGGCTCAAGCTGGTGGACTACTGGCGCCGCGGCGAAGGCATTCCCTGGGTGCGCATCCACAAGATCCCCGAGCACGCCAAGTTCCCGCACAGCTCGCACGTGAACGTGGGGCTGCAGTGCCAGACCTGCCACGGGCCCGTGCAGGAGATGAAGAAGGTGTACCAGTTCTCGTCGCTGCGCATGGGCTGGTGCATCGACTGCCACCGCGGCAACCAGAAGCTGTCGGAGCCGGAAGAGGCGGCGGTGCGCAGCCGGTCGTCGTTCGTTCGAAGGCTGCGGGCGCTCCGCGCGGAAGGCGGAGACATTCGCGGCCAGCAGGCCACTTATCCCAACCAGCGCGCGTCCACGGACTGCGTGGTCTGCCACTACTGACGGCCGGCACTGTGAAGGATTGCTGAGGAGACGGCATGTCTGACGGAATGAAGAGGCGCACCTTTCTGAAGGTGCTTGGCGCGTCGGGCGCTGCGACGGCCACGGTGGGATGCTCCACCGGGCAGATCGAGAAGCTGGTCCCGTACGTGGTGCCCCCCGAGGAAGTGGTTCCCGGGGTGCCGACCTTTTACACGAGCACCTGCCGGGAATGCCCGGCCGGGTGCGGGATGCACGTGGAGACGCACGAAGGGCGCGTCACCAAGGTGGAGGGCAACCCCGACCACCCCATCTCGCACGGCAACCTGTGCCCGCGCGGCCA
Organism: Longimicrobium sp.; assembly: GCF_036387355.1. Classification (GTDB taxonomy): domain Bacteria; phylum Gemmatimonadota; class Gemmatimonadetes; order Longimicrobiales; family Longimicrobiaceae; genus Longimicrobium. The sequence continues at coordinate 10,080 of NZ_DASVTX010000234.1, read as the reverse complement.
GGCGGCGCCCCAGGGGCTCTACCACCCGGACCGGTACACCGGCCCGTCGCTGATGGAGTTCGGGGTCAACCAGCCCCGCAGCACCACCTGGCAGCAGGCCGAGACGGCCGTGGCCGAGGCCATCCGCACCGCCCCGCGCGGCAGCGTGGTGTACCTCACCGGCGGCTACACCGGCACGCTGGACCGCCTGGCCACCGACTTCGCCAACGCGATCGGCGCGCGCCGGGTGGACTGGGCGCCGCTGGAAGACACGCCGCGCGACCTGCGCTTCGCCGACGCGGACCTGCTGGTGAGCTTTGGCGCCGACTTCCTGGAAACGTGGGGGTCGCCCGTCGACTACGCGTACCAGTTCTCGCAGCAGCACGGCTACAACCGGGGCCGCCGCGGCAAGTTCGTGTGGGTGGGGCCGCACCGCCCCCTTACCGGCATCAACGCCGACCTGTGGATCCCCACGCGCCCCGGCACCGAGGCGCTGCTGGCGCAGGCGCTGGCCGCGGGCGGCGACCTGAGCGCCGTGGCCGCGCAGATCGCGCCGGAGAAGCCCACGGAGCAGGACACGCAGCGCATCGCCACCGGCCTGCGCACGCTGGGCGAGTGGTGGGGCTCGTCCGCACGCAAGGTGGCGTTCGGGCCGGGCTACGCCGTGCGCGGCAGCAACGGCGAGGCGCTGCGCCAGGCGGTGGACCGGCTGAACGGCCGCGCCACGGCCCCGGCCGCGGACGCCCGCCCCATGCTGCAACTGATCGAGCAGATGCGCGCCGGGCAGATCAAGGTGCTCCTGATCGACGCGCCCAACCCGTCGTACTCGCTCCCCGGCGGGCTCAAGTTCGCCGAAGCGCTGCAGAAGGTGCCCACGCGCGTCAGCTTCAGCAGCTTTCCGGACGAGACGTCGGCCGCGGCCACGCACGTGCTGCCGCAGAGCCACTTCCTGGAGCGCTGGGACGACTACATCCCGCAGCCGGGCGTGTTTGAGCTGGTTCAGCCGGCCATGAAGCCGGTGTTCAACACCCGCGCCGTGGGCGAGATCCTGCTGGGCATTTCCCGCGCGCTGCGCGTGACGCCCACGCCGGGCTTCACCGGGCAGACCTGGCTGGACTACCTGCGCGCCTCCTGGGCGGGCCGGGCCGGCAGCCAGGCCGCGTGGGACACCGCGCTGCGCCGCGGCGGCGTGTTCGCCGAGAACGGGCGCGGCACGCAGGCGCTGGGCTTCACCGCGCTGGACCGCCAGGCGCAGCCCGCCGCGGCCGCTCCGGCCCCCGCGCAGGCCGCTCCGGCTACGCCGGCGGCAGGCGCCGCCGCGGTGGCCGCCACGGCCGCGCAGCCGGCGGTGGTGAACGCGCCGCTGGCTCCGCCGGCCCAGGTGCCGGCGCCGCCGCGCGCCGTGGCCGCGGCCGCCTACCAGCCGCCGCGCTACGAAGGCGAGGCGGACGGGCTGCACCTGGTGGTGTATCCGTCGATCCGCTTCTACGACGGCCGCACCGCCAACCGCCCCTGGCTGCTGGAGCTTCCCGACCAGGTGGCCAAGGTGAGCTGGGAGTCGTGGGCCGAGGTGCACCCGGACACGGCGAAGGCGATGGAGCTGGAGCAGGGCGACGAGGTGGACATCGCCTCGCCGCACGGCACCGTCCGCACCCGCATCTACATCTACCCGGGCGTCATGCGCGGGGCGATCGCCATGCAGATGGGGCTGGGGCACGAGGCGTTCGGCCGCTTTACGGCGGGCGTGGGCGCCAATCCCATGAAGCTGCTGGGCGGCACGGTGGACCCGGCCTCCGGCGCGCTGGCCACGTCGGGCGTGCGTGTGAAGCTCACCAAGACGGGGCGCGGCAACGTGACCCGCGCCTTTCCCCAGGGGTTGGTGGAGCAGGGCGTGCGCGTGCAGCACGACCGCCGCATTTCGCAGGCGGTGGGCGTCACCGCGCTGATGCAGCTGGACCAGAAGGGCCCCGGCATCATCCCGGGCGAGGACCAGCACATCCACCAGCTCAAGGGCGCGGGCGGCTTCGTGCCCGAGGCCACCACCACGGACCCGGCGGCGTACCCGCCCGCGGGGACCAACTACGGCGAGTACATCGAGAACGAGACGCGCTGGGCCATGGTGGTGGACCTGGCGCGGTGCATCGGCTGCGCGGCTTGCGTGGTGGCCTGCTACGCCGAAAACAACATCCCCGTGGTGGGCCCGACGGAGATCCGCAAGGGACGCGAGCTTTCGTGGCTGCGCATCGAGCGGTACTTCGGGGTGAGCCGGCACGAGGAAGAGGCGCTGCGGGACGACGCCACGGACGACGTGCGCTTCCTTCCCATGCTGTGCCAGCACTGCGGACAGGCACCCTGCGAGCCGGTGTGCCCCGTGTACGCGGCGTACCACACGCCCGACGGCCTGAACGGGCAGGTGTACAACCGCTGCGTGGGCACCCGCTACTGCGCCAACAACTGCCCGTGGAAGGTGCGCGTCTTCAACTGGTTCACCTACCAGTTCGCCGAGCCGCTGAACTGGCAGCTGAACCCGGACGTGACGGTGCGCGAAAAGGGCGTCATGGAAAAGTGCACGTTCTGCGTGCAGCGCATCCATGAGGCCGAGCGCAACGCGGCCAGCGAGGCGCGCGCGGTGCGCGACGGCGAAGTGGTGCCGGCCTGCGTGCAGACCTGCCCCACCGAAGTGTTCGTCTTCGGCAACATCGCCGACCCCACCACCGCCGTGGCGCAGGCGGCCCGCAGCAACCGCGGCTTCCGCGCGCTGGGCGAGCTGAACACGCAGCCGGCCATCGTCTACCTCAAGAAGGTAACGCTGCACGAGCCCAGGAACGGCGGGCACGACGCGCCCCCGGCGGCCAAGGGCGGCGGCACCGAGCACCAGCCGCAGGAAGGCCACGAACCGGCCATGCAGGGAGGACACTGATCATGTCGACGACGGTAACGACGGTAACCCGGTCCGAGTTTCACCCGGACGTCGAGTCGTACCAGCAGGTAAACCGCGACGCCATGTCGCTGCTCACCAACCCCGGCAAGGGCTACGTGGCCCTGCTGGGGATGGCGGTGGCGCTGGTGGGGCTGCTGGTGGTGGCCGAGCTGCACAACATCATCTACGGCCTGGGGATGGTGGGTGAGAACTGGACCGTCCTCATCACCACCTTCGTGTTCTGGGTGGGCATCGGCCACGCCGGCACGCTGATCTCCGCGATCCTGTACCTGTTCCGCGCGCCCTGGCGGCAGGCCATCTACCGCTTCGCCGAGGCGATGACGGTGTTCGCGGTGCTCACGGCGGCGCTGTTCCCGCTCATTCACATCGGCCGCCCGTGGTTCTTCTACTGGCTGCTTCCGCTTCCCAGCCAGCGGCACATCTGGCCCAACTTCCGGTCGCCGCTGCTGTGGGACGTGTTCGCGGTCACGACGTACCTCACGGTCAGCTCGGTGTTCTTCTTCATCGGCCTGATCCCCGACATCGCGGCGGCGCGCGACGCGGCCACCACGCCGGTGCGCAAGCGCATCTACACGGCGCTGGCGCTGGGGTGGCGCGGCACGGACCGCGAGTGGCGCCACTTTACCCGCGCGTACCTGTTCCTGGCCGCGCTGGCCACGCCGCTGGTGCTTTCGGTGCACTCGGTGGTGTCGTGGGACTTCGCCGTGTCTATCGTGCCGGGCTGGCACACCACCATCTTTGCCCCGTACTTCGTGGCGGGCGCCATTCTGTCGGGCGTGGCCATGGTGGTGACGCTCATGGTGCCGGTGCACCGCATCTTCCGGCTGGGGGCGTACTTCACCCCGGTGCACTACGACCGGCTGGCCAAGCTGCTGCTGCTGACGTCCACGATCGTGGGCTACGCCTACGCCATGGAGTACTTCATGGCGTACTACTCGGGCGAGCTGTACGAGCGCGACGTGTTCTGGGACCGCGTGACGGGCGACTACTGGTGGGCGGGGTGGTCCATGATCACCTTCAACGCCATCATCCCGCAGCTGCTGTGGATCAAGAAGATCCGGCAGAACCTGAACGCGTTCTTCCTGATCACGATCTTCGTGAACATCGGGATGTGGTACGAGCGCTTCGTGATCATTGCGCCGTCGCTGGCCCACAGCTACGAGCCGTGGAAGTTCTGGAACTACCACATGACCTGGGTGGACGCCAGCCTGCTGCTGGGGAGCTTCGGGTGGTTCTTCATGTGGTTCCTGCTCTTCCTGCGCTTCCTGCCCGGGCTGTCCATCGCCGAGATCAAGGAAGTGCTGCCGCCGCCCATGAAGCGGCACGGCCCGGCGCACCACGCCGAAGAATCGCACGCCACCGCGGTGGAAACGCTGCCCACCGGCTACAACGAGTGGGAGGCCCGATGAGCAAGCTGCAGACGGGGGTGCTGGGCGTCTTTCCGCACCTGGACACCGCCACCGACGCCATCCGCTCGCTGCGGGCGCAGGGCTTTGACCTCACGGTCTACTCGCCCACGCCGCGCCACGAGATCGAGGAGGCGCTGGGCACCAAGGAAAGCCCGGTGCGCATCTTTACCCTGATCGGTGCCTTCACGGGCACCGCCGCGGGTACGGCGCTGGCCACCTGGGCGTCGCTGGACTGGCCGCTGATCGTGGGCGGCAAGGAGATCATCGCCCTGCCGGGCTTCAGCGTGATCATGTTCGAGCTCACCATTCTGCTCGGGGCGCTGTCGACGGTGGCCGGCCTGTTCATCCTGGGGCGCATGCCCCACGTGGGGCCGCCGGAAGCCCCCATGTACCACCCGTCGTTCACGGCGGGCAACTTTGGCGTGTTCGCCCACGCTCCCCGCGACCGCTACGGCGACGTGCAGCGGATCATGAACGAGAGCGGTTCCGAGGAGGTGCTCGTTGACCAGCGCTGAGCTTCGCCGCGGCGCGCGCGCCCTGGCGCTGCTGGGCGCCGCCGCGGCCCTCCCCGCCTGTACGGACTGGGCGGGGTACGACATCGACGAGGCGTCGGGCAAGGTGCCCGCGTTCTCGACGATGCGCGAAGACGTGATGCCCGACCCGTACGAGATGGTGCGCGAGCCGGTGCCGGGAACGGTGCCCACCCGCCACCCGCTGGGCGACGTGCCCATGCGCTACTCGCAGACGCAGCTGGACTCCATTGCCCCGCTGCTGCGCAACCCGCTCACGCCGGACGCCCGCACGCTGGCGCGCGGCAAGCTGATGTACGAGCAGCACTGCGCGGCGTGCCACGGCAACCTGGGCGACGGCAAGGGCCCGGTGATCGGGCCGGACAAGTTTCCGTACGCGCCGGCGCTCAACGCGGCGCCCACGCAGGCCCGCTCGGACGGCTACATCTACGCGGTGATCGACGCCGGGCGCGGGCTCATGCCTCCGTACGGCGCGCGCGTGACGCACCTGGACCGCTGGGCCATCGTGGAATACGTGCGCCAGCTGCAGGGCCGCCTGGAAACCCGCAACCCGCCGCCGAACGTGTCGGCCGTGGGCGCGCAGGTTCCCAACGCCGCCCCGGTGGAGCCGGCCCCGGCCGCCAGCCGTACGCCCCCGTCGGTGGAAACGACGCCGCCGAGCACGCAAGAAAACCCCTGACGAGCGTTTCTGATGGCTGGGCATAGCGATTCGTATCCGACCCACATTCCGCTGCGCATGGCCGCCAATTCGGCGGCCACCCTGGGCGGTCTGGTGCTGGCGGTTCTGGGCGCGCTCGCGGCGGTGTTTCTGTCGCCGTCGAGCCAGCGCACGTGGAACGCCTTTCACTTCAACTGGATGTTCTGGTCGTCGGTGGCCATCGGCATGGTGATGTTCGCCGTGGCGCTGCACCTGACCAACGCCCGGTGGGCGTGGAGCATCAAGCGCTTTCCGCTGGGGGGCGTGGCCTTTCTGCCGTTCGCGTTCCTGCTCTTCATCCCGCTCATGCTGGGCGGCAAGGACGTGTTCTTTCACCACTGGCTGCCGCACGAGATCAACGGGGTGATGCACAACCCCATCGAGGGCGACGCGGTGCTGGAGGCCAAGGCGGGGTGGCTGAACTTCACCTTCCTGTTCGTGCGCAGCCTGGCCGGCATGGCGGTGCTGTTCGGGCTGGCGATGTGGTTTGCGTACCACCAGCTGCGCGCCGACGTGCACGGGCTGGACAAGGCGGGCCGCCGCAGCTTTGCGCACGGCTGGCTGCGTGGCAGCGGGACCGCCAACGTGCGGCAGATCGCCGCGGAGTCACAGCACAAGGCGCTCAAGATCGGCGTGTTCACCGCCGTGGCGTACGCCATCGTGTGGGGCTTCGTGGGGATGGACGTGGCCATGCTCACGCTTCCGCACTTCTACAGCACCATGTTCCCGGTGGCGTTCTTCATCAGCGCGTTCCACAGCGGGCTGGCGATGACGGCCATCATGGTGGTGCTGTACCGCGGATCGCTGCGGCTGCAGTCGTTCATCACCGAGCGGCAGTTTCACGACCTGGGCAAGCTGATCTTTGCCTTTGCCGTGTTCTGGATGTACATCAACTGGTCGCAGTACGTGGTGATCTGGTACGGCCTGCTGCCGCACGAGCAGGAGTACTTCATCCTCAAGTTCCTGAAGTTCGGCCCGCTGGTGATCGCGGCCGTGCTGCTGATCTTCGTGCTGCCGTTCTTTGGCCTGCTGCCGCGCTCGGTCAAGAAGGTGCCGCAGATCCTGGCCGGGTTCTGCGTGCTGATTCTGGCCGGGCACTGGCTGGAGCGCTTCCTGCTCGCCACGCCGAACTTCTGGCTGGCCGAGTGGGGCACGGTGGGCATCGGGCTGCCGGAGATCGCGATGGCGCTGGCGTTCCTGGGATTGTTCGTGGCCAGCTACACCTGGTACATGGCCACCTTCCCCATCCTGCCGTCGCCGGTGACGCTGGCCGCGATGCCGACGGGGCTGGTGGAGGTCGAGGTCCCGAACGGGCACGTGGGTGGCGTGCACGGCGGGCCGCACGGCGCCGGGCCGCACATCGCGGGCGCCTGAGCTTGGCCTGATGGATGACGCGCCGCCGCCCGGGATCGGGCGCGCGGCGGAGGGATAAGGAAGGCCCCGCGGCTCGGTGCGAGTCGCGGGGCTTTTTCTCATCTGAGGCGAAGACGGGCGACTGGAAGTCGCGGCAACAACGGCGCGAAGTCCGCCGCGCACCGCCGCGGCGGCATCGGTGCGGCATGCGAGCATCGGCGCGTCCGCCTGCCAGAGCGAATGAGTTCGCCGCTGGAAACGCACGAAGTCCGCCTTCGCGGACTGGGCGGCGGTGATTGCGCGCGCAGCCGAGTGCGTCGAAAAGGGCAGGCCGCGTCCGCCTTTTGTCGGCGGATGCGAGCAGGTTGATGATGATCTGCGCGCCGCGGTCGGTCGAGACGCAGACGTTGGGGTGCGCCGCTATTCGGGGAGGGCGGGGACGAGGGCCCAGAGAAGGAGGCCCGCGACGCAGACAGCGGTTAGAAATGCGGTGGAAAGCACGCGCTCGGACCAGCGCCGGCCACTGAAGGCGTATCGCGGGACGGCGAGCAGCGATGCGCACCCGCCGAGATACATCGCCTCGATGAGGTTTGACAGAGACTTCGCCCGCCCGCCGAGCGCCATCGCGGCCAGCCAGACAACCACCGGGATGATGAGCACCAGCCAGTCGGTGGGCAACGCCTTTCCGCGCCTGCGCTTCAGCAGGACCAGCGCTGGAACGGTGCCGATGGCGGCCGGGATCAGGTACAGCGGATAGATGATGGGCGCGATCTCCAGAAAGATCAGAAGCGGTTCCATCGAGCTCCGTGGTAGAGGTTACCGCGATCGGACGAGCAGATCGATGAGGATCTGCGCGCCGCGTTCTGCGGCGCCCAGGTGGGAGGCCACGTAGGCGCGGGCGGCGGCGCCTGCCTGCTGTCGCCGTTTTGCATCCGCCATCAGGGGGCGGAGGATGGATTCCAGCGGCGCGGCGTCGCTCGCTTCAAAGGCGGCGCCGGCGTGGATCAGTTCCGCCGCCTCGCGGGCGTTCGCGTGCCGCGGGCCGAAGACCACGGGAACGCCGAACGCCGCCGGCTCCAGCACGGAATGCAGCCCCGCCGTCCCCCATCCCCCGCCGACGTACCCGATGTCCGCCAGCGCGTACAGGTCGCCGAGCACGCCCACGCGGTCCACCAGCACCGTCACCCCGGGGTCCGCGCCCGCATCGACTTCCGAAAGGCGGACGGGGTGCAGGCCTGCCGCACGGAGCGCGGTGTCGGAGCGCGCGAGGTGGGCGGGCGTGGGCTCGTGCGGGACGAGGATGAGGCGCGCACGCAGCCCTTCGGATGCGAGGCGGGCCAGGGCGGGGATCAGCCGGTCCTCGTCCGCGGGCCAGGTGGAGCCGGCGACGAGGGTCGGATTCTCGCAGCCCGCGAAGGGGAGCAGCAGGGCGGATGCGCGGTCCGCCGCCGCCGTTCGCGCCCACACCTGGTCGAACCGCGCATCGCCCATCACCTGCCGGCGCGCGGGGGGGACGTTCAGCCCGGCGAAGCGGTCCGCGTCCTCCGCCGAGATCGCGGCGACGACGTGCAGGCGGGCGTACGCCGGGCCGAGGAGCGCCCGCGCCGCACCGCGCAGGCGGCTGGATCCGGCGGGGAGGGTGGCGCTCAGCAGGGCCAGCCGGACGCCGCGCTGCGCCGCCTCGCGGGTAAGGACCGGCCACACATCCGTCTTGGAGAAGGCGATGACGTCGGGGCGGAGCGCGTCCAGCGCGCGGCGGATGTCGCCGGGGAGGTCGAGCGGCAGGTAGTCCGCGTGGTCCGCGCCCACGGTGGCGGCGAACCGCTCGGCGGAGGCGGAAAAGAAGGTGTAGACGACCTGCGCGTCCGGACTGCGCGCGCGGAACGCCTGCAGGACGGCGCGCGCCTGCAGCCCCTCGCCCACGCTGGGCGCGTGGAACCAAACGAGCGGTCGCGCGGGATCGCGATGCGAGGCCGCCCACGCCTCCATCCGCGCGAGCACGCCGGCCCTCCCGCGGACGCTGCGCGCCAGCTTGCCTTCCCCGCGCGAGGCGAGCGGGAGCAGCGGGCGGGCGGCGCGGAGCGCGAGGGTGTACAGGGTTTCCGGGATCGGCATGCGGCGCAAGCTAGCACGCGCGGCGCCGCCCGGAAACGAGCGCGGGGGGCGGCCGATGTGGCCGCCCCCCGCCGTTCATCCACCCCGCCCGGATCAGACCGAGGGCGGGCGGTACGTGGTTCCGACGCCGCCGTTGGCCAGCGTGTCGTCGTCATCCCGGCCGATGGAGCCGGTGCCCGTGGGGCCGTTGAAGTCCGGCGCGGAAACGTAGCCCGCGCCGGTGCCGCCCACGTCCATGGCGCCGCCCACCGCGCCCGGCGCCGCGCCGAGGCCGGTGGAGGCGCCGCCCAGCCCGGTGCCGGCCGTGCCAGTGTAGCCCGCACCGGCGTAGCCGCCGCCGGTGCTGTCACCCAGCCCGCCGCCGCCGAGCCCGGTGCCGGCCGTGCCCGTGTATCCGGCGCTCGCATCGGCCGTGGGGTAGCGCGCGTTTGCGTCGTACGCCACCTCGCCGTCGTACGCGGCGGCGCGGTCCAGCACGGCGTCCGAGGGATACGCGTCCTCGATGATGACGACCTCGGGCTCCAGGTCCACCACCTCCACGTACTCCAGCGGCTGCTCCTCGCGCTGAAGCTGGGCGCGCACCAAATACGCAATGCCGGCCGCCGCCAGCCCGCCCAGCAGCATGCGGCCCAGCGGAAGCCCGCCACGCTCCTCGTGGTGCTCTTCCTGGCCCATGCGGGGCGTGATGCGCACGTGCTCGTGGAACAGGTGCAGCATGGCGTGCGTGAAGTCGTGGATGTCGTGCGGGCCGCGGCTGGACACCCAGTTGCGGTCACGGACGACCGGCTCGTCGCTCCAGATGCCGCCCGCGTTGCGCACGTCGTCGCGAATGCCCGGCCACGACGTCAGGCTGCGGCGCACCACCAGCCCGCCGGAGATCAGCAGCCAGGGCGCGTGGCATATCACGGCGATGGGCTTGCCGGCGTGGTCCATGGCCCGCACGAAGTCCAGCGCGCGCTCGTTCTGCCGGAGCGTGTCGGGATTGATGAGGCCGCCGGGAAGGAGCAGCGCATCGTACTCGTCGGCGTCCGCGGTGTAGACGGTGCGGTCCACGCG
>NZ_DASVTX010000233.1:0-8435 GCF_036387355.1 Longimicrobium sp. | reverse complement strand
TCATCCGCCAGCACGCGGAGCAGCGCATCCAGATCCGCGTGCGTACCCACGTCGTACCCCGTCATGGGGCGGTCCGGGGTGGAGAACACGTCGGCCAGGCGGCTGTACCGCCATGAATGCAGCTCGTTGTAGAAGCTCGGCGCCTCGCCGGAAGCGGGATCGTAAAAGCAGGGGTGAACCAGCATCTGCTCGATCCCGTAAAAGTCGCCGTTGTTCATCACCCACACCACGGTGTTCTGCCCCAGCCGGGTGTGCGTGCTCAGTTCCTGGCAGGTTTCCTGGAACGATCCGTCGCCCACGAAGGCGAACGCGCGGCGGTCGGGCCGCGCGGCTTTCACCCCCGTCACCGCGCCCACCGAGTACCCGATCGCGAGCCACGAGCCCTGGCAGAAGTAGCTGCGCGGCTGCGGCATCTTGAGGTTCTGCGATCCCAGCAGCGAGAACCCCGCGTCCGACACCACGACGTATGGCGACTCGGCATCCGTCCCGGAGCCGGTCGCGGAATCGTCCAGAAACGCGCTGATCCGCTGAAAGAACGAGTCGTACGTCAGCGGCTGCGGCGCCGGTGAGGGCGCGTCCAGCGCGGCGATGAATTCCGCGCGGCTGCCGATGCCGTCCGGCGCGTCGCCCGCCGCGCGCGCCCGGAAGTAGTCCGCTTTCCACCCCCCGGTCCCCGTGCGCTCCGCCTCGCGCCGGCACTCCACCAGCGCGTCCCGCAACGCGGAGATGAACTCGCCCAGCTTGACGTCGGGAAAGTACTGCGACCCCACGCTGACGCCCTGGTGCGCGGCAACAATCCAGTCCTCGCCCACGTCGCGGGTGCCGCCCAGGTTCTTGGAGGTGCTCCACGACCCCAGCCCGACGCGGCACCTGGCCACCTCCTTGAAGATCCGGCGCACCTCGGGAAGGCTCGCCTTGCCGTTGTACACGCCGTGAAAGAGCGGATGGTTCTCGCTGAGCGCCGACTTGCCGCCGATGGTGGTGCAGAACGGAATCCCCGTGTCGTCCACCAGAGAGGTGAACTCCGCGCGCAGGCCGTAGCGGTCGATCTCCTCTCCGCCCCAGAGAATGGGCGAGCCCAGGGTGCAGATGCGGTCCACCGCCGCCGCGACCGCCCTGGCGCGCATGGATTCATTCGCCCGCGTCGTGGGCCGGGGCAGCGGAGCAAGGGTGCCCTGGGGCGCCGCGCACGGGCCGCTCCACACGTTCTCCCACACTTCCAGGTACACGGGGCGCCGCTCCGTAAGGCAGGTGACGAGCAGCGCATCGATCTGCACGGGGGCAAGGGTGGCGTTGCTGACGACCTGCGCATCCGCCGTGACCTGGCGGAATGCGTCGACGTTGCTGCGCGTGTTGGGGCTCATGTGGCTGGTCAGCAGCCCGATGGCCCGCAGGTTCTGCCACTGCTCGTACGTGGGCGCCCCGGTGATGACGATCACGGGGATCTCTTCCACGTACGATCCGCCCACCGGCTGAATGACGCTGAGCGCGCCCACCCCGTAGGTGACCGCCACGGCCCCCGGGCCGCCCCGCGCGCGGGCGTAGCCGTCGGCGGCGTACCCGGCGTTGATCTCGTTGCAGTTGCCCACCCACCGGATTCCCGCGTTCACCGCCGCGGGCAGAAACGGTCCCAGGTGATTGCCGGGCACGCCGAACAGGTGGTCGATCCCCAGCTGCGAGAGACGTGCGGCCAGGTAGCGCGCCACCGTCCAGCCTGCATCCGCCGCCCCGCTCACGACGCCGCCTCCGCCCCGCCGTTCACCTCCAGCGCCGCGCGGACGGCGGATTCCACCGCGCCCTCGATCCACGCGTGCTTGAGCGAGGTGTGCTCGCCCGCGAAGTGCACCGGCCCTTCCGCCGTGGGGATGGCGAGGTGAAACTGCGTCAGCTGCCCGGGGGTGAACACCGCCGCCTCGCCGAACGCGTACCGGTTGCGCAGCCAGCTCTGCGTCTGCCCCTGGCCCGTGTAGAACACCTCGATGCGCCGCCCGTGCAGCGACTGCAGCCCGCGCAGGGCAAAGATGTACCGCTCGTCGTCGCTCATGGAATCCCACCGCGCCGCGTCGTCGGCCCAGCTGTAGCTGGCCAGCACCACGCCGCCCCGGCTCCCCTCCACCGGGTGCGACGGGTAGTACATGAAGCGGTTGGGATTGTCCGTCAGCGAGCCGCCCCCGAACGCGTGGGTGGCCTCGCGGTCCGGCGCGCGCTGGTGACGCAGCTCGGCGTAGAACGCCCGCTCGCGCCCGGCGATGCGCTTTTCATCCACGGACGGCGCGGCGCCCAGGAGCGACGTATCATTCGTGCCGGACTCGGTGTCGCTCTGCTCCTGGTAGTCGCGGTACATGCCGGGGCGAATGGCCTCCATCTCCCGCTCCCACTCCTCTTCCGTGAACTCCCACCAGCGGCGGCTGAACTCCAGCAGCACCTTGGTGGCGGAATCGTAGTGGAGTTCAATGATGGCGCGGCGCTTCCGATAGCTGAACATGGGGTCCACGATCACGTGCCGCAGGCTGCTGAACGGCACGGTGACAATGGCGACGTCGCCCGTGAACTCCTCGAACTCCGGCGGGCGGGTGCGGCGGCCGCCCTGGTCCTCGTGAGCCTCCTCGCCCACCGTCTTGATCCACACCCGCGGCCCGTCCGGCCCCACGTGCGTGCACTGCCCGCACTCCCCGGGGCGCGCGGGGTCCCAGTACTCCATCTGCACCATCCGCCGCCCCATGACGATCCGGTCGCGAAGAAAGTCCAGGAAGGCGTACGGAAGCCGCCAGGTGCCGCCCTCGATTTCCCAGTACGTCGCCTTGGGGTTGATGTCGCTGCGCCCCAGAAAGCTGTGGAAGAAGGAGAGCGGCAGGCGCGAGGTGAGGTTCTCGATGGTCCCCACCGCCTCGATGGCCTCGTCGCTGAAGCCGCCGTGCTCCTTGAGAAAGCCCCACATGGAGTACGGGTCGAAGTCGTAGATCACCCGCGCCCAGCCCTCTACCCAGGCGCTGAGCGGGGTCTTGTTCACCCGCCTGCCGTCGTCGCCCACGGTGGAGTAGTAGTCGCGCACCTTGTCGATGGCGCGGTTCACCAGTTCGTTGGTGGTGGTGCCGCACAGTTCCGGCGCCATGCCGAAGCTGGCGTTGACGCGGTCCGGCGCGGCGGCGTACTCGCTCTTGCGCACCTGCAGCCCGTTGACGCGGATCCACGTCTGGTTCCGCGGGGTGGGGGGCACGAAGGGGACGTCCGGCTCGCGTCCCCAGGTGCCGCTGCCGTCGAACGGGGTGTAGGTCACGGGCGGAACGGTGCCGCTCCCCGTCCCTGGCTCCACGTCCACGTTGTAGAAAAGGCGGCGCCGCAGCCCCAGCTTGTCCACCAGCGCCAGGGTGAGCGGGTGAAAGTTGGGGAGGCGCATGGCACCCGCCTCGGCGTACTGCCGCCGGTCGCGAAAAGGCGAGCCCAGGTCAGGCCGCCACTGGTCGTAGCGAAAGGTCTTGAGCCGCCCGCCGATGCGGTTGCCGTTCGCTTCGATGATGGTGACGTGATGTCCGGCCTCCTGGAGCAGCCATCCGGAAACCAGCCCGGCGATCCCGGCGCCCACGATCAGCACCTTCTTGGGCGCATCCGTCCTGGGCAGCCCCTTGTCGATCAGGATCTCCAGGTACTGCTTCACCAGGTCGCGGTCGTTGTCGTCCATCATCAGCAGCATGCGGGCGATGCGGACGCACGTGTCCCAGCGGTCCTGATCGATTTCCGGCCGGCTTTCAGCCATTGCAGTATGAAGAGGCGGATGGGGAATGAGCGGGCGGGGAACCCGAGGGGACGTGCGGCGGGGTGGAGGCGGGAGAGAAGCGCGCGGACACGCCTGGCATCTGCAACGTAGGCCGTCGCAGCCGACCCGACAAGCCGAACGCGGGCGAGACTTCAGGGGAGGCGTTGATGGCGGAAAACGACACCCTCTCCGAGTTGGACGGCCCGCCCGGCCATCCGGCCGGACCACGGTCCTGTGCGACAACGGCGGTGCACGTCGGAGGGGTGCTGTTCGGGGGGGGGGGGGGCGAGTCCCCCTCGCACAGCTGTCGCGGGGGAGAAAGAGATCAGCGGGGGCCGGCCTCCGGCGCGGGGCGGCCACTGAAGTCGCGGCAACGACGGCGCGAAGTCCGCCTGCGCGGACTGCGTCGGCGGCATGGGTGCAGGCGGAAAGAACGCGCGCGGCCGCCTGTCCAGAACGAATGAATTCGCCGCTGGAACAGCACGAAGTCCGCCTTCGCGGAGTGCGTCGGCGGCTTCGGCGCGGGCCGCGCGCTCCGGGCGGTCCGCCAGGTCGATCGAAGCCCCGATCGTGGACGCGACAGCGGCCACGAGTCGGGGCGTACCGCTTCAGAGCGGCGGATTCATCCGCTCAGGCCGACCGCGTCGCGGGTACCCGGCCGCGCACACCGGCAACATCCGCCGTGTGCAGGTGAAGTCCCCCCGTCCGTTCGGGGGGACTTTCCGCCGTGGTTGCGGCGACTTCAGTCGCTCAGCAGGCCTTTCGAGCGCGCCACCCTCCGCCTGACCCACACCGGATCCGGGCGTGCAGGCGAGCCCCAACCTCAGCGCGTGGCCGGATCGCGGCGCACGCTGGCGGGCTGGCCCTGATTGCCCACGCGGTCGATGGGCGAAACGACCACCGCTTCCGGCGGCACCGAATCCGCCGGGGTGGAAAACGTGTACGAGCGCGCGGCGCCGCTGATCACCCGGGTGCTCCACTCCGTCCCGCGGCGCGCCTGCACCGCCCACCAGCGCGGCTCCGTGCCCCGCGGCGCGATCTCCACCGTGGTCACGTTCTCCGGCGATGACTGGCGCAGGGTGAGCGCGGGCGCGGGCAGCGTCTCCGTTCCCAGCCAGGGGGACGCGGGCACCAGCGCCGGCTCGCGGTACGGACCGGCCAACAGCTTTTCAAACAGCGAGTCGCGGTTCAGCGTGGGGCGGAACGCCTTGGCGCTGAAGTGCACGTTCCCCGTGGCGCCTGCCTGCCCGCGCGTCGCCCAGATCTGGTTGGTGATCTCGTCCGCGCGCCAGGGTACGGGCGCGCCCTCGAAGGTGCGGCTGGTGAAGTTGCCCGGCCACAGGTGGCGCCGCGTGACGTTCTGCTCCGCCCACCAGCGCAGCAGCACGGGATAGCTCAGGTCCGGGCGCGAGATGGGCCAGTACAGTTGCGGGGTGAAGTAGTCCATCCAGCCCTGGCGGTACCAGAGCAGCGCGTCCGCGTACAGCTTCTCGTACTGGTCAAACCCCCGCGGCGCGATCCCCACCGGGTGGTTGGGGCGATACACGCCAAAGGGGCTGATCCCCACCTTGACCCACGGCTTGGCCGCCTTGACCTGGCGGTACATCTCGCGGACGAAGCCGTTGACGTTCTCGCGCCGCCAGTCGTTGCGCGCCAGTTGGCCGCCGCTGGCCTGGTACCGCCGCCAGCTCGGCTCGTCCGGGAAGTCGATCGGCCGCCCGGCGGCGTCGTTCTCGGGATACGGATAGAAGTAGTCGTCGATGTGCACGCCGTCGACGTCGTACCGCCGGACGACGTCCATCACCACCGCCAGCGAGTGCGCGCGGACGGCGGGCTCGCCCGGATCCATCCACAGGTGCGTCCCGTAGCGCCGGACGAGCTCGGGCCGGTCGCGGCCGATGTGGCCCGGGGGCAGCGGCGTCTTTGCGCTGGGATGGCG
Organism: Longimicrobium sp.; assembly: GCF_036387355.1. Classification (GTDB taxonomy): domain Bacteria; phylum Gemmatimonadota; class Gemmatimonadetes; order Longimicrobiales; family Longimicrobiaceae; genus Longimicrobium. The sequence goes on along the minus strand of NZ_DASVTX010000233.1, from coordinate 2,742 downwards.
GGCGCGGTACGGGTTGAACCACGCGTGCAGCTCCATGCCGCGGCGGTGCGACTCTTCCACCGCAAAGGCGAGGGGGTCCCACGCGGGCTGCGGCGGGCGTCCGGCCTGCCCGGTGAGGTACTCGGACCAGGGCTCCAGCCGGGAGGGGTACAGCGCGTCACCCGCCGTACGCACCTGCAGGATGATGGCGTTCATGTTCATGGCCGCGGACCGGTCCAGCAGGGCCAGCAGTTCCGCGCGCTGCTGCTCCACCGGCAGCCCGGGCGCGGAGGGCCAGTCGATGTTGGCCACCGTGGCCACCCACACGCCGCGGAACTCGCGCGGCAGCGGCGGCGCCTGCTCGCCGGCCTCCGCCGCGGGCGAGGCCGCCGGCGCCTGCACCACGGGCGCGGGCGGCGGCGCGGGGGCCGGTCGCGCCGGCGGCGTACAGGCGCCCGCCAGGGCAGCGGCGACCGCGGCCGTCCACCGCCGCGCGGCGGAGCGGCGTCCTCCCTGAATCATCAGCATCCCGTCCTCAATCCCCATCCAGTGTGTCCCCCTCGCCGCACTCTCGTACTTCCGTCTTCCGTACTCCGCACGTTCGCACTTCCGCCCTCCCCACGCAACGAGGCCCGGCGATCGCTCGCCGGGCCTCGCCCGCACCGTCACCCCGCGCGGATCAGCTCCGCGGGTAATTGGGGTTCGCGGCGATCTCCGCCGAGGTCACCGGCAGGCAGATGCGGTCCGCGTAGTTCGTGGTCGCACTCCCCAGGTAGGACCCCGTCTGGAACTTGTTGAACGTTTCGATGTTGTCGCCGTACAGCGTACGGTAGCGGCGCAGGTCGCCCAGACGGTGGCCGTCCAGGTAGAAGTCGCGCCGGCGCTGGTCGCGCAGGTTGGCGTAGTAGTTGGCCGACGTGGTGGCGGTGGTCGGGAAGTCCGCCGCCGTCCCCGGCGCGATGACCCGCCTCGACTCGATGAAGGCGATGTTGTCCGCCGTGGGGCCCTCGGCCTCCGCGCGGATGTAGCGCGCCTCCAGCCCCGACGCCACCCGGATGGATGCCTGCCGGGTGAACTCTGCGCCCGGCAGCGTGCCCGAGTACGTGGTGTACGCCGTGGGCGAATTGGGCACGTAGGCCCGCAGCCCGCCCTGCGCCACCTCGGTGGTGGTGGGGATGGGGACCCGCGGGTCCACGCCGCGCAGGCTCTCGAACGGCGTGCCCGACACCGACGCCTGAATGCTCACGGTGAGCCGCAGCGCCGCCAGGTTGTGCAGGTTGGTGCCCGCCGCCTCATCCTGCAGGTCCGAGTAGTACGACAGGTACACGAAATTGGCCGGCACCTGCGACGCGAAGCTGATGGCCGCCTGCCGGTACGACTCCGTCTTGGTGAGCGAGTACAGGTTCAGGTTGGCCCGCGCCGCGCCCACCCGGGCAAAGTTGATGAGCGAGTCCGCGCCCGCCACGCCGCGCGTGTTCACCGGCACCGCGGCCGCCGCCACCGCCCGCGCCGCCGTGGCCACCTGAATGGCCTCCACGAAGCGCGGCAGGGCGAACGTTTCAAAGATCTGCGCCGGGGTGTACGGCGCGCTCAGGTTCACCGGCACGTCGCAGTACGTTTCGGCCAGCATCACGTACGCCATGCCGCCGTACACCTGCACGCGGGCCAGGCGCAGGTCGGAGTTGGCGCTGTCGCCGCGCAGCAGCCGGAAGCGGGCGGCCGTGCTGTCGGCCAGGCCGCGCGTACGCTGCATCTGCGTGTACGCCGTGGCGATGGTGCCGTTGCCGCTGGTCACGTCGCGCTGGTCGATCAGCGGCTCTTCGCTGAAGGTGGCGTGGTTGCGGAGCTCGTCGGTAAAGACGGCGCCAAAGTAGGCCACGTCGTCGAAGGCGCGCTGAAACTCGTTCACCACGCCGCTGGTGCCCAGCGTGAGGTAGAAGGGGTCGTCCAGCTGCTCCGGCACGATCACCTGCGGGTTTTCTACGTCCAGCAGCCCGTCGCAGGCGGCGAGCGCGCTGCAGGCCGCCAGCACCGCGCCCAGGAAGAGCGTCCTGGAGCGGCGGCCGGCGGGGTTGGAAAGATGCTTCATCGCTGCGCGCTCCCGATCAGAAGTTGAGGTTGATCGCCGCCGACAGCCGCCGGTTCTGCGGCGCGGCGTACGCATCCACCCGCACGAACGAGCGGTTGCCGTACGTGTTCACCTCCGGATCCACTCCGGAATACCGGGTCCACAGCATGGCCACGTTGCGGGCGGCGAACACCACCGAGGCGCCGCTCGCGCCCGTGCGGGCCAGCAGGCGCTGCGGGATCCCCACCGTGACCGACAGGTCGCGCAGCCGCAGGAAGTCGGCGCGCTCCACGTACGGCTCCACGTAGTTGATGATGTTGCCGTTCAGCACACCGCGCCCCGCCAGCAGCGCAAGCTCGCGCTGCTGCGCCGAGTCCGCGGCCGTCACCGGAGCAAAGAACTCGCGGGTGTTCACCGCCTCGCAGTTCCCGGCCAGGCGGCAGCGCTGGTACTCCTTGTAGTTGAACACGCTGTGGCCGCCCTTGTAGTCCAGCTGGGCAAACAGCGTCACGTTGCGGAACAGGGTGACGGTGTTGCCGAAGCCGATTTCGCGAGTGGGCGTGGGCGTGCCCACGTACTGCGCGGTGTCCAGCACCGGGAGCACGGCGCCGGCCCGCACGGTGAAGCTGTCGGGAATGGCCACCGGGGTAAAGAACGAGGCCAGCGGGTAGCCCACGCGGTGCACCTGCAGCCCC
>NZ_DASVTX010000232.1:0-7810 GCF_036387355.1 Longimicrobium sp. | reverse complement strand
CGGGGGAAGCCGCATCAAGCCGCCGGAAACGGACCTGCTGCTGATTCCGCCCGACCGGCCGCGCGGCGTGGCCAGCCAGGACGTGGCCATCCGCCTGCTGGTGGACATCCGCGGCCGGGTGCGCAGCGCCCGCCTGGTGACCAGCACGGGGAACCGCGGCTACGACGACCGCGTGCGCCGTTGGGCCTCGGAACTGGTATTCCGCCCCGCGGTGAACCTGGACACCAGCCGCCCGGTGGAGGCGGAAACGGAAATCACGGTGTCCGTCTGACCGGGACGGATCGTCGTCCGGTAAACACTGGGGCCCGCCGCGGAGCATCGCGGCGGGCCCACTCGTTATCCGTCGTATCCGCTGCGCGGAAGCACCTGGTCCATCGCCTCGCGGATGGCGTCGCCGCCAAAGCCGCGGCGGGCCAGGTAGCCGTGCAGCCGCCGCCGCGCCCGGTCCGGCTCCTCGCCGGCCCGCGGCTTCCACTTCTGCGCCGCGCGCAGGGCCAGTTCCAGGTCGTCGGTCCCCTCGCCCTCCATGGTTTCGCGGATGGCGTCGCGGGCGATCTCGGCGTCCACGCCCTTGGCGCGCAGCTCGTTCTGCAGCCTGCGCGTGCCCTGCGGGCGCAGGCGCACCCGGTCGCGCACCAGCATCCCCGCGAACGCCGCGTCGTCGATCATCCCCAGCTCGCGCATGCGCTCCACCACCTCCGCCGCCAGTTCCGGCTCGTACCCCTTCATCCGCAGGCGGCGGGTGAGCTCGGCGGCGCTGCGCGGGCGCACGGCCAGCAGGTGCAGCGCGGCGTCGCGCGCCTGCCATCCGCGGTCCTTGCGCTCCAGCTCGGCCAGGCGCGATTCGGTGATGGTTTCGCCCACGCGAAGGTGCGCCGCGTGGGCGAGCTCCAGGGCCAGTCCCATCCGGAACACGCCGTCGATGAACAGGCTGACCCGTTCTGCGGCGTGCTTCTGCGGCTCCAGCGCGGTGATCTTCATGGGTCGGGTGCGGGGCGGCGCGGCCTTGTCGGCGTGGGGACCGGGGGATTATGCTTGCGCCGGCCGCATCCCGAAACCCGCACTGGACGCGAATTGCCGCTGGACGCGCTTCCGCACGCCGCCGCGCCGGACTTCCGGGCGTTGCGGGACGAACAGTTTCCGTACGTCGCCCGGGCGCCGTACCTGAACGCCGCCTCCATGGGGCCGCTGCCGGAACGCGCCCGGCGGGCCGTGGATGCCTACACCCTGCGCCGCGCGGACATCCACCGCATGCGGGGCGACGACTTCGAGCCGACGGCCGCGCGCTGCCGCCGGCTGGCGTCGTCGCTCATCGGCGCGGAGGCGGACGAGATCGCGCTCCTCCCCAACACCAGCTTCGGGCTGAACCTGGCCGCGCTCTGCCTGCCCTTGCGGCGCGGATCGCGCGTGCTGATCAGCGACCGCGAGTTCCCCGCGAACGTGTATCCGTGGATGGCGCTGGAGCGCACGGCGGGCGTCACGCTCTCCGTCATCCCCGCGGATGAGCACGGGCACCCGGACGAGGCGCGGCTGATGGAGGAGCTGGCGCGCGGAGACGTGGCGATGCTGGCCATCTCCGCCGTGCAGTTCACGGACGGATGGCGCGCCGACCTGGCCACGCTGGGCGCGGCGTGCGGGCGGTACGGCGCCTGGTTCGTGGTGGACGGCATCCAGGCGGTGGGCCAGCTTCCGCTGGACGTGCGCGCGGCGGGGATCGACGTGCTGGCCACGGGCGCGCAGAAGTGGCTGTGCTCGCCCTTCGGCACCGGATTCACGTACGTGCGGCGGGAGCTGATCGGGCGGATGGAGCCCGCCGTGGTCGGCTGGACGGGGCAGGCGGCCTCCGCCGACCTGGAGCGGGTGCTGGACTACGGGACGGAGTGGCTGCCCGGGGCGCGGCGCTTCGAGGTGTCCACCCAGCCCTGGCAGGACTACGCGGGGATGGCGGAGTCGCTGGAGCTGCTGCTGGCCGCGGACCCCGCACGGGTGCAGGCGCACGTGGCCGGGCTGATCGACCCGCTGGCGGCGTGGCTGCATGCGCGCGGCGTGGTGATCACCAGCGACATGGCGCCGGAGCGGCGGTCGGGGATCTTTGCGTTCCGGCCGGAGGACGTGCGCGGTGCGTACGGGGCGATGCAGCGGGCGGGGGTGGGATGCGTGGTTCGCGAGGGTGCCATCCGGTTGGCGCCTCACCTGTACAACCAGCCGGAAGACATGGCGCGCGTGATGGAGGTGCTGGACGAATGCCTGCCGCGATGATGAAGGGCTCCACGGAGGCGCTCAAGGAACTGGTGCAGGAGGTGCGCGACGCGTACGCCCCCGACCCGCGCACCGCCGTGTTCGAGGTGGACGTGGAGGTGCACGGGGACCGCGTGGCCTTTGTGGGCTTCACCTCCGAGCCCGCCGCCGCGGAGGAACTGCACCGCCGCGCCGCCGGACTCACGGAGTGGACGGAGGTGGCGGACCGGGTGCAGCTTCTGCCCGAGGCGCACCCGGACGAGCTGGTGCACGCCGTGGTGTCCGCGGCGGTGGCGCCCATGCTGGGCGGGCCGCGCATTCAGTCCACGCAGGTGTCGCAGTCCGTGCTCGGGAGCCGGCTCATCGTGTTCCGGCGCGAGGGGCGTTGGCTGCAGTGCAAGGGGCCGGACGGGTACATCGGGTGGATTCACGCCGGGTACGTGGCGCTGATGGACGAGGCCGGCGCCCGCGCGTGGGAGATGGGCGCGGACGGCGACGTGTGGATTTCGCTGGGCGCCGAGGTGGTGGGCGACGACGGCGAGATCATGGCGCGGCTCCCGTGGAACGCGCGCATCACGCGGCTGGGAAGCGGGCTGGCGCGGCTTCCCGACGGGCGCACGGGGCACGTGCGGGGCGAGGTGATTCCGCTGGGGGCGCGGGCGATCGGCTTTCCCACCGACCCCACGGCCATCTGCGCGACGGCGCCGCGGTGGCTGGGGGTGCCGTACCTGTGGGGCGGAATCACCATGGGCGGGGTGGACTGCTCGGGGTTCGTCCAGGCGGTGCACCGGATGCACGGGCACCACCTGCCGCGCGACTCCGACCAGCAGAGCCGGGTGGGGGAGCCGGTGGATCCGGGGGAGAACTTCCAGAACCTCCTGCCCGGCGACCTTCTGTTCTACGCGGAGCAGCCCGGCCGCTGCACGCACGTCACGATGTCCGTGGGCGGGTCGCAGATCATCCACGCCTCATTGGGCAACGCCGGGGTGGGGCGCAACGACATGGCGGGCCGGCGCAGCTACGAGCGGGAACTGCGGCGCATCTTTCTCTGGGCGCGCCGCGTGCTGCCGTAGGCGGAGCGACGTGCGGAACGCGCCGTGTGACGGTGCGCCAAGCCCGGCTTCCGCCCGCACGAAAGCGCGCGTGTCATTCTGAAGGAGGCGCCGAGCGGGGCGTCTGCTGCTCGGGCTCTGGCGCCGACTGAAGAATCCCGCCGCATGGCCTCGGATGCAGGGCCGGTTGCGTGGCGTGCCCCGGCCTCTCGGGCGTCGGAGGAGTCCAGGGCGTGCCGCGCCGGCCAGCTTCCCCGCCGACGCATCGGCCCGGGGATCCTTCGGTCGCAGACGGTTCGGTGCGGGCGCAGGGCGCGGTGCGACGCTCCCTCAGAGGGCGTTGAGAAACTCACTTGTGCCGCTTCGGCGCGTGAGTGTCACCCTGAAGGAGCAGCGCACTGAGCCGTTCACTCACGCCAGACCCTGTGCGACGGAAGGAACCCGGACCGAAGCATCCGTGTGGCCGCTGCCCGGCGCGGCGTCCTCCGGCCTCCTCGCGGCGTACGCGGGTCGGGAGCGCGCCACGCAGCCTGTCGTGCGTCGGCTGCCGTGTGGCGGGATTCTTCAGTCGGCGCCAGAGTTGGAGCACCGGATCGGCCCCGCCGGGCGCCGCCCTCAGAATGACACTCACAGGCCGAGGCGTTACAACAAGCGGGTTTCTCAACACGTCTCAGGATGACGCGGACACGCCGAAGCGGCGGCTGGAGGCTTTCTCCGGACAACGGGTGATGCGCCTCACAGTCGCGGCGCGTGGCACCATCGCGGGGTCAGGCGCACGGCGGTGTGTGCAGCGCAAGCGCCGGAACGCGGACGGGCGACGAACCGTGAAGGTGCGTCGCCCGTCATCCCACAGAAAACGACAGCCGGGGCTAGTTCTTGATGAGCAGGTGCACCAGCAGCCACCCCATGGCAATGCCCGCAGCGGTGCCCGCGGCAATCACCGCGCCCAGGCGGAACCTGCTTTTCCAGGGGGATCGTGCCACGTCTCCTCGTCAATCAACAGGGGTGATGCCGCGCTCGTCCGGCGGCGGGCGGGCGATTCGCCAGACCCGTGCCGCGCCGGGCGCGGCGCGGCTACGTTGCGGGTCCGCCCGCGTGTGCGCAAGGCCGGCGCCATGATCGTGGGCATTGGCACCGACCTGGTCTCCATCTCCCGTGTCCGCGAACTGATGGACCGCAAGGGTGCCGCAGCGGCCGCCCGCTTCTTTACCCCGGCCGAGACGGAGCGCTGCCTGGCCTCCCGGTCGTCCAGCGAATCGTTCGCGGCGCGGTTCGCGGCCAAGGAGGCGTACTTCAAGGCGCTGGGCACGGGATGGGGGCTGGGCGGGCGGTGGACGGAGGTGGAAGTGGTGTCCGCACCCTCCGGCGCGCCCTCCATCCGCCTGAGCGGGCGCGCCGCGGAACGGGCGGCGGAACGCGGGATCGGGCGCATTCACCTGAGCATGACGCACACCGGCGACACGGCCGCCGCCTTCGTGGTGCTGGAGTCCGCCGCCGGTTGACAGCGTTCCCGTGCGGCGGCCACTTTGCCGCGCTCGCTCGCACTTTCCCGGACGCGGACACCCGTCACGTTGCAGACCGCGCTTCTCTACGCCCTCGCCGCGGCCGGGGCGAACCTTCTGGGCGGCCTGGTGATCACCGCGCCCTCCGCCACGGGCCGTGCCACGCAGCGCCTGATGATGGCGTTCGGCTCGGGCTTCATGATCGCCACGGCGCTCGTGGGGATGATTCCGCACGCCATGGAAGCGGGCGAAAGCGCCGTGCTGGCCGTGCTGATCGGGTACCTGCTGGTGCACCTGACGCAGCACGTGCTCACGCCGCACTTCCATTTCGGCGAAGAAACGCACAAGCACGCCATGGTGGACCGGTCGGTGGGGACGGCCGCGCTCATGGGGCTGCTGCTGCACACCTTTTTTGACGGCGTCGCCATCGCCAGCGGGTTTCAGGCGGGCGAGTGGCTGGGGCTGCTCGTCTTCGTGGCCATCCTGCTGCACAAGATGCCGGAAGGGGTCACCGTCGCCTCCATCATGCTCGCCAGCGGCAACTCGCGCCGGCGGGCCATCGGCGCGGTGCTGCTGCTGGGCGCGTCCACCATGCTGGGCGTTATTCTGACCCAGTACGTGAAGCTGCTTTCCACCACCGGGCTGGCGCTGAGCGCGGGGGTGACGCTGTACGTGGGCGCCAGCAACCTGGTGCCCGAGGTGCAGAAGAAGCGCGACCTGCCCAGCGCCCTGGCCCTGTTCCTGGGCGCGGGGCTCTTCTACGCCACCTACCTGCTGCTTCGGCGCTGGGTGCAGCCATGAGCGACCTGTCCCTGTTCGGCGAGCCGGAGCCCCCCTCGGACCGACGCGACGACCCGCCCGCCCCGCCATCCTCCGCGCCGCTGGCGGAGCGGATGCGGCCGCGCTCGCTGGACGAGATCGTGGGCCAGCCCGCCCTGGCCGGCCCGGAGGGCACGCTGCGCAAGCTGCTGGCGACCGGCCATCTGCCCAACCTGATCCTGCACGGCCCGCCGGGAACGGGAAAAACGACGCTGGCCCGCGTGATCGCCGGCGACAGCGGCTACTCGTTCGTTCCCTTCAACGCCGTGAGCGAAGGGGTGCCGCGGCTGCGTGAGGTGGTGAAGGAGGCGGAAACGCGGCGCAAGGCGGGGCGGCGCACGCTGCTGTTCGTGGACGAGATTCATCGCCTGAACAAGGGGCAGCAGGATTTTCTGCTCCCCGGCATCGAGTCAGGGCTGATGACGCTGGTGGGCGCCACCACGGAGCATCCGGCGTTCGAAATCAACCCCGCCGTGCTGTCGCGCTCCCGCGTTCTGGTGCTGGAGCCGCTTTCGGAGGATGACGTGCGCGCCGTGGTTCGCCGCGCGCTGCAGGACGAAGAGCGCGGGCTGGGCGGCGCGGGGCTCTCCATCGACCCCGAAGCGGAAGACGTGCTGGTGCGCCACACGGGCGGGGACGCGCGGCAGGCGCTCACCGGGCTGGAGATCGCCGCGCGGTTGGCGGGGGAGGGCGGACGCATTACGCCGGAGGAGATCCGCGAGGCGCTGCAGCGGCCCACGGCGCGGTACGACACCTCGCTCATGTACGAGATGCTCTCCGCGTTCCACAAGTCGCTGCGGGCGAGCACCGGGTCCGGCGCGCTGTACTGGGCCATGCGGATGATCCAGTCCGGCGAAGACCCCAAGACGGTGTTCCGCCGCCTGATCGCCGCGGCGTACGAGGACGTGGGGCTGGCCGATCCGCAGGCGGGGATCGTGTGCGTGAACGCCATGCTGGCGTACGAGCGGCTGGGGCATCCGGAGGGGATGCTGCCGCTGTACAACGCCATTCTCTACGTCGCCAACGCGCCCAAGAGCAACCGGGCGTACATGGCGGGCGGCGCCGCGTCGCAGGCGGCAAAGGAGCATCCGGACGCGCCCATTCCGCTGCACCTGCGCAACCCGACCACGTCGTTGATGAAGGAGTGGGGCTTCGGCGAGGGCTACAAGTACGCCCACGACTTTCCCGGCGGCTACACGCCCATGCAGACGCTGCCGGACGAACTGGCGGACGAGCGCTTCTACGAGCCTACGGACCGCGGCTACGAGGCCCGGATCGCAGCCCGCATGCACGACCGCGGCGATCCGGGGTGAACATGGACCGGTCGGCGGGGCGGGGCGCGCTTTCGCTCCTGCTGCGGCTTGAAGCGCGGCGGCTGGCGGATTCGGTGCGGCATCCGCGGCCGGGTGCGTGGATCGCGATCCTGCTCCCGCTTTCCGTCGGCGTGGCGGCGCTGTGGTTCGGCGCGGACTCGGTGCGGGTGGATGCAAGGGACGGCGATGGCGCCATCGCGCTGGGGCTGCTGGTGAGCGGGCCGGTCGGGTTCTGGGCGTATCCCATCCTTTTCCGCCCCGCGGACGACGCGCTTCTCCGCCGCTTGGGCGTGCCGCCCTCCGCATCGTTCTGGCTGCGCGCGCTGCGCCTGGCCCTGCTGGCGCTGCTGATCGTGGCCGCGCTGATGGTTCCGTACGCCGCGAGCGGCACGCTGGACCTCGCTCCGGTGATGGTGGCGCTCGCAGGCGCCGTGGTGGCGTGGGGGACGGCGGTGTTCGCGCTGACGGGCGCCGCGCGGCGGATGGTGGCGCCCGGACGCCGCGTGGCGCTTACGTCCATGATGTTCGCGCCGGACCGTGAGCTGATCGACGCCGGCCCGCTGGTATGGGCGCCCATGGCCCCGCTGGTGTTCGGTGCGTTCGCCGCGCGCTTGAGCATCGCGGACGCGGTGCCGCCCGCGGCGTGGGTGCTGGGTTTCGCGGCGCTCGCCGCCGGGCTGGCGTGGATGGGCGCGCGGCGGTTCGCGCTCGCGCTGCCGCGCTTTGGCCCGCGCGCCAACGAGATGTCGTACGCGCCGCCGCCGGCCGCGGGCGATGCGGGGCTGGTGATCGGGCGGGGGCTGGCGCGCCTGCTGCCGCGCCGCACCGGGGCCGTGCGCGCCCGCGATGCCGCCGTCGTTTCACGCCGCTATCGCTGGGCGGCGCG
>NZ_DASVTX010000231.1:0-9660 GCF_036387355.1 Longimicrobium sp. | reverse complement strand
CCCGAAGTTCCCTATTCCCTATTCCCTCTTCCCTATTCCCTATTCCCTATTCCCTATTCCCTAGTCCCTATTCCCTATTCCCTATTCCCTATTCCCTATTCCCTATTCCCTATTCCCTATTCCCTATTCCCTATTCCCTATTCCCTATTCCCTATTCCCTATTCCCTGCCCTTGTGGTACGGCTCCCCGCGCAGGATCGTCCCCGCGCGGTACAGCTGCTCCGTGAGCACCAGCCGCGCGAGTTCGTGCGGCAGGGTAAAGGCGCCGAGGGAGAGCAGGTGCGTGGCGCGCGACAGGATCTCGTCCGAGAGGCCGTACGCGCCGCCGATCAGGAACGCGGCCCCGGGGCTGGCGCGCACCTGCAGGTCGGCGAGGTACGCGGCGAGCTTCGGCGAGTCCCACGCCTTTCCCGTCTCGTGCAGCGCGATGACGTCGCACCCCGCCGGCACGCGGGCCAGCAGTCGCTTCCCTTCCTCGTCGCGCACCCGGGGCGCGTCGCCGCGGCCGCGGTACGCCTCCTCCTTGAGCTCCGCCGACTCGAACGTGAAATAGCGCCGCGCGCGCGTCTCGTATTCCGAGATCGCATCGCCCACGGCGCCCTTCGCCCGCCCGATCACTGCCACGCCAACCTTCATCCCGAGGGTACGGTTCGAGGGTGCAACAGGTTAGATCAACCGGGGCGGCGTCTCCGAATCATCAGGCTCATCCGGATCATCTGAATCAATGCCGAGTTCCGCCAGCAACGCGGCTGATTCGGCGAGATCCTCCTCGACCGAGCACGTGCGCATCTGGCCAGCGCGGTAGGCGCGAACCCGCGCCTCGATCTCCCGGCTCCACGCGGCATCCACGCGCGCCTGCTCCTCGGGCGAGAGCGGGCTCTGCTCCGATTCCCAAGAAGCCGCTCCAGAGTGCTCCATGATTCGCCTATCCGCGCCGCGCAGCTGATAATCTGCCGACCCGCAAAGCCACGGGCAGCGTTGCCTGCGTCCAATTTAACCGCGCGTCAGCGGATCACCAAGGGATGGCAGGCGACGTTTGTCTGTAAGGTAAGTGGTCCAGAACTTCACCGGGTGATGGCGCCACCGGGCTGCTCCGACTCCGAATCTATCGGCACGGCGCGCACCAATCCGCGGATATGCTCAAGGACCTGCTCGTGGCTGAGATCCTGAATCTCGCGTCCCAGCTGATCGCGGATGTCACGCATCATACCCACGGCATCCACTTGAAAGTCAGGATTATTCATCAGCCGTAACCTCCCTCAGCGGATCACCAAGGTGTCGCGCAGGCAGCGTTCGTTGTCGCGGTGCGGATGGTCGATGTTGTAGTTCAGGCCGCGGCTTTCCTTGCGGCGTATCGCGCAGCGTACCACCAGTTGCGCGCACTCCACCAGGTTGCGCAACTCCACCAGGTCGTGCGTGGGCCGGCACTCCGCCCACAGCGCACCGACGCGCGCCTGGACCTCCGCCAGCCGCGACTCCGCTCCCGCCAGCCACGCATCGGAGCGCACGATTCCCACGCGCTCCCACATCAGATTGCGGACAGCCTCGCGGTCCTCCGCCAAGACGGCGTCATCCACCTCGCGGGTGCCGGCGTGGACGGCCGCCTGGGACGGCTGCAGCGCGGGGGCGGAGCGCAGGTCCGGACCCAGCCGCGCCGCCGCGCGGTGCGCAAAGACGACCGCCTCCAGCAGCGAGTTGCTGGCCAGGCGGTTGGCGCCGTGCACGCCGGTGCACGCCGTTTCCCCCGCGGCGTACAGGCCGGGGACGGTGGTGCGGCCGTCCGTATCCGTCAGCACGCCGCCGCACAGGTAGTGAGCGGCGGGCACCACGGGAAGCGGCTCGCAGAGCATGTCGATCCCCCGCTCCGCCGTCTCCCGCAGAATGTTGGGAAAGCGCTCGCGGATCTCGTGCTCCGGAATGGCCGAGCAGTCCAGCAGCACGTACGGGTCGCCGCTCGCCTTCATTTCCCGGTCGATGGCGCGCGCAACGACGTCCCGCGGCGCCAGCGAAGCGAGCGGGTGATAGTCCTGCATGAAGGGCGTGCCGTCGCGCCGCTTGAGGATTGCGCCCTCGCCGCGGACCGCCTCGGAGATCAGAAACGTGCGCTCCCGGGCGGGATACAGCGCCGTGGGATGGAACTGGATGAACTCCATGTTCGCCACGCGCGCCCCGGCCCGGTACGCCATCGCAACGCCGTCCCCCGTGGCGATGGACGGATTCGTCGTGTGGCGGTACACCTGGCCGGCGCCTCCGGTGGCCAGCATCACCGCGCGCGCGGCGATGGGCACCAGCATCCCCGTCTCGGAATCCAGCGCCAGCACGCCGCAGCAGCGGTCGCCCACGGCGCCGGGCTCGCGCGCGGTCAGCAGATCCACGGCCTGGTGGTTCTCATAGACCGTCACGTTCCCCGTCTCCGCCGCGGCGGCCAGCAGCGCGCGCTCGATCTCGCGCCCCGTGAGGTCGTCCGCGCGGACAATGCGCCGGCGCGAGTGCCCGCCCTCCAGGCCCAGCGACAGGTTGTCGCCCGCGCGGGTGAAGCTCACGCCCAGGTCGATCAGTTCGCGGACGCGTTCCGGGCCCTCGCGAACGAGGACATCCACGGAATCCGGATGACAGAGCCCGGCGCCCGCCACCAGCGTGTCTTCCATGTGCAGCGCGGGCGAGTCGTCCGCGGCGAACACGGCCGCAATGCCGCCCTGCGCCCAGTTGGTGCTGCTTTCCGGGCGGCTCTTCTTGGTGATGATGGCCACGGACCCGTAGCGCGCCGCCTTGAGCGCGAACGAAAGCCCCGCGATCCCCGTCCCCACCACCACCACGTCGGCCTGGATCACGTCGTCGGCTCCTCGATCGCGCGCCGCAGCGCCGCATCCAGCAGGTCAGCCCCGGCGCCCGCCTCCACGCGCTGGTGCAGCACGAAGGCCGGCGCATCCGCGGGAAGCAGGGCGCGAAGCTTCACCGCGTCCTTGTGCGTCATCACCATCCATCCACCCGCCGAACGGGCGCGGATCGCCTCCGCTTCCGCCGCCGTGAACTCGTGGTGGTCCGGGTACAGCGCCGGGTCCACCGTGGCGCCAGTTGCGCGCAGGTGCTCCACGAAGGGCGCGGGCGTGGCGAGCGCGGCCACGGCCAGCACCCGCCTCCCGGCCAGCGCGGAAACCTCCATCGCAGCGGCGCCGTGCAGCGGAACCAGCTCCGCGGGCCGCAGCGCGATCTGCGCGACGGGCATCTCCGGCAGCAGTCGCCCCAGTTCCGCCGCCACCTCGCCCGCGCGCGCGGCGGATGCGCTCTTTCGGGTGATGACGAGCAGGTCCGCGCGCCGGAGCGCGTCCACCCCTTCGCGCCACGGGCCGCGTGGGAGCACGCGCGGATGCGCGTCCCACGATTCCGCGGCGATCAGCACCAGGTCCAGGTCCCGCGCCAGCGCGCGGTGCTGAAACGCGTCGTCCAGCACCACCGCGTCGCACCCGGCGGACTGCGCCTCCCGCGCCGCGTCCACCCGCCGCGCGCCGCGAAACACGGGGACGCCGGGGTTCAGTTCGTGGTGCACCTGGATCTCGTCTTCCCCATAGCCACGCAGGGCGATGGCGGGCTTTCGCCCCCACTCCAGCAGCCGCCGCGCGATCCATGCGGAGACGGGCGTCTTTCCGGCCCCGCCCACCGCCACGTTCCCCACGCTGACGTCGGGGATGCCGACGCGCTCGCTGCGCATCCACCCGCGGTCGAACGCGCCGTTGCGCAGGCGCGTGAGCACGCGGAAGGCGCCCTCCGCGGGCGCGAGCGCCACGTCCGCCGCGCGCCCCGCCGCGCCCGCCTCGCCCGCCCACCAGCGCTGCACCCACGCCTCCACGCTCACGCGCCGCCCCGCGCCGCGGCACCCAGCCGGACGTCCGCCGGGCCGATCCCCGCCCGTCCTCGCCGGACCATGCCCCGGGAACAACCCTCCCCCAGTCTTTTTTGGGGGAGGGTGGGCCGGTGGTGCCGGCCCGGGTGGGGGCCGCCGCGAATCCCGCCGCCCGCGCCGAAGCCCATCCCCGCCATCACCACTTTTCCGCCACGCGCCGCATCAGCCCGCCCAGCCGGACCTCCACGTCGTCCATGATGGTCTGAATCTGCGCCTCGTCCGCGCGGCGCGGCACGAATACCGGCTCGCCGTACGCAATCTGAAGCCGCGCAAAGGGATGCGGGATCAGAAACCGGTCCCATCCGCCGAAGTACGACGCGCGGCTCGCGCCCGACACCACGGGGATGATGGGCGCGCCGGTGCGCTGCGCGATGATGACGGGGCCGGGCTTCATCTTTTCCCGCGGGCCGCGCGGCCCGTCCGGCGTGATGGCCAGCGAGCGGCCGTGCTTTACGTGGCGGATCAGCTCGCGGAGCGCATCCAGCCCGCCGCGGCTGCTGGATCCGCGGACGGCGGTGTACCCCCAGCGGCGCACGGCGCGAGTGATGTATTCCCCGTCGCGGTGCAGGCTTACGAGCGTAACCACGCCCTGGTGGCGGTGGTGGTAGGTGCAGGGGAGCAACCGCCCGTGCCAGAGCGTAAAGATGACGGGCTGCCCCGCGTCCCAGAACGGCCGGAAGTGCTCTTCGCCTTCCGTGCGGTACCGGCACGACGCCATCAGCGCGTCCAGCGCGGCCCCGCCGAGCCCCGCGATCGCGGACTCCTTGAGCGAGAGCCGCGTCGTCATCTCCGACGGAAGCTCCGCCGAAACCTCACCGTCGATCGGCTCGCCGCCGCTCACCGGCCGCTCCGCGTGCGCTCCAGCAGCTCCGCCGCGAGCGCCGCCACCCGCGCGGACGCACCCGGCCCACCCAGGCGGTCGCGCACGCCGGCGAAGCCGTCGATCATCCGGCGGCGCTCCGGCGACGCCTCGTCCAGCAGCGGCAGCACGGCGTCCGCGAGCGCGTCGGGCGTGGCGGCGTCCTGAATGAACTCCGGCGCCACGCGGTCCTCCGCGATCAGGTTGGCGAGCGCGATGTGTGGCACCTTCACCAGGCGGCGCGCCACGGCGTAGCTGGCCGCGTTCATCCGGTAGACCACGATGAGCGGCGTCAGTGCGAGCGCCGCCTCCAGCGTCGTCGTGCCGCTCTTGGCGATCACCGCGGTCGCGTACTGCAGCAACCCGTCCTTGCTGTCCACCAGCGGCCAGCGCGACCCGGCGTATACCGCGCGGTCCATCCCGCCCGGCACGCCGATCACCACCTGCACCCGCGGATCCTTGGACACGACGCGGTCCGCCGCCGCGCTGAACAGCTCCAGGTGGCGCCCCACCTCCTGCGCGCGGCTGCCGGGAAAGAGCGCCAGGATGGGACGCGCGGGGTCCAGCCCGTGCGCCCGCGCCCACTCGCCGCGCGGCAGCGGCGGGGCCGCGCGGTCCAGCAGCGGATGCCCCACGAACGTCGCGTTCACCCCGCCCTTGCGAAGGAAATCCTCCTCGAACGGAAGCACGACGGCCACCCGGTCCGCGTCGCGCGCAAGGTCGCGCACCCGGCTCTTGTGCCAGGCCCACACCTGCGGCGCGATGTAGTACAGCACGGGAATGCCCGACGCCTTTGCGTGGCGCGCCAGGCGGAGGTTGAAGCCGGGGTAGTCGATGGGGATGACCAGGTCCACGCGCTCGCGCTCCAGGGCGGCGAACACGCGCTTGCGCAGGTCCATGAAGAAGGGGAGATGGCGCAGCACTTCCACCAGCCCCATGACGGCGAGCTCGCGCAGTCCGGCGAAGAGCGACACGCCCTCCGCCTGCATCCGCGCGCCGCCAAGGCCAATGAGCCGCGCGTGGGGAAAGCGCTCCCGCAGCGCCCGGGCGAGCGCCGCGCCGTGCAGGTCGCCGCTTTCCTCGCCCGCGGAGATGAAGATCGTCAGCGGGCGGGCGTCCGCGGCCGGCGCAGGCTCAGCCATGCCGGGCGAACGCTCGGGAGACGGGCATCCGCCGACGCGCGCGCGAAGTCACGCGCGCAGGTCCGCCGCGCCCGCGGCCGCGTGCTGCTCGATCTTTTCCATGATCCGCAGCGCCACCTCCAGCGCGTCGCGCCCCGCCTCGCCGCTGACGACCAGCGGGCCTTCGCCGCGCACGGCGGCCACCCACGCTTCCAGCTCCGCGCGCAGCGGCTCCTGCCCGTCGCCCTTCAACTCGATGCGCTCGACGAGTCCCAGCAGCGCCGCCACGCCGATCTCCCCGTCCGGCAGGCGCTGCCCCGGCTTCAATCGAAGGAACTCCCCCGTTCCCGCGGCCAGGTCCAGCGACATGTAGCCGCTGTTCTGAAAGAAGCGCACCTTGCGCATCCGTTCAAAACTCACGCGGCTGGCGGTGATGTTGGCGACCGCGCCGTTGCTGAAGTTCAGCCGCGCGTTGGCGATGTCGGCGCTGGGCGTCAGCACGGGAACGCCGATGGCGTCCAGCCCCTCCACCGGGCGGCGGACGAGGCCCAGCACCAGGTCGATGTCGTGGATCATCAGGTCCAGCACCACCGCCACGTCCGTCCCGCGAGGGTTGAACGGCGCCAAGCGATGGCTCTCCACAAAGCGCGGATCCTCCAGGTACGGCTCGCAGGCCCGCAGCGCGCCGTTGAAGCGCTCCACGTGCCCGGTGGCGACGACGAGCTTCTTTTCCGCCGCCGCCGTGACGATGCGGTTCGCCTCGTCCAGCGTGCTCGCGATCGGCTTTTCAATCAGCAGGTGCACGCCCGCGTCGATGGCCGCCATGGCCACCTGCGCGTGCACCGTGGTGGGGACGGCGATCACCGCCGCGTCCACGTTGGCCAGCAGCTCATCCGCCGTGCGGAATGCGCGCACGCCCAGCTCGGCCGACACCTTGTCCAGCCGCTCGGCGCTGTCGTCGAACACGCCGGCCATCTCCGCGCCCGCCACCTCGCGAAGGATGCGGGCGTGGTGAAAGCCCAGGCTTCCCACGCCCAGCACGCCCACGCGCATCAGAGCGACACCCCGCGCGACGACTTTTCAAAGAAGCCCAGGAACTCCTCCACCTCGGGAAGCGAGCGCAGCTCCTCGCGCGCGCGGGCCAGCGCCTGCGTGGTGTTGTGCGTGCTGCCAAAGAACAGGCGGTAGGCGCGCTTGAGCTCGCGGCGCGTCTCCTCGCTGAAGCCGCGGCGCTGCAGGCCCACGGAATTCAACCCGTACAATTCGACGGGAATCCCCGCCGCCTTCACGAACGGCGGAATGTCCTTGGCGATGCGCGACTGCCCGCCGATGAAGGCGTGCGCACCGATGCGGACGAACTGGTGAATGGGCGTCATGCCGCCGATGATGGCCCAGTCGCCGATGGTCACGTGCCCCGCCATGTTCACGGCGTTGCTCATGATCACGTGGTCGCCGATCTGGCAGTCGTGCGCCACGTGCACGTACGCCATCAGCATGCAGTCGCTCCCCACGCGGGTGTAGCCCAGCGCGGAAGTGCCGCGGTTCAGCGTGGTGTACTCGCGCAGCATCGTGCGCGCGCCCACGACAAGACGGGTGTGCTCGCCGTTGTACTTCAGGTCCTGCGGGTCCGTCCCCAGCACCGCGCCCTGAAAGATGCGGCAGTCCTCGCCCACCTCGGTGTCGCGCTCGATCAGCACGTGGCTGGCGATCTGCGTGCGCGCGCCGATGGTCACGTTGGGCCCGATGATGGAAAACGGCCCCACCGACACGTCCTCGCCCAGCTCCGCCGACGGATCGATGATGGCGGTGGGGTGGATCCTGGCCTCGTTCAAAGTAAGCATCGGCTCCACCTCAACGGTCCACGACGCGGGCCATCATCTCCGCTTCGGCGCACAGCTGGCCGTCCACGGTGCCCACGCCGCGCATCTTTACCGTTGCCCCGCGCACCTGCACCAGCTCCACTTCAAAGCGGATCTGGTCGCCGGGGGTCACCGGCCGGCGCCAGCGCACGTTGTCCAGCCCCAGGAAGTAGATGACCTTGTCCTCCAGCCCCTCCACGTTCTCCAGCACCAGCAGCCCGCCCACCTGCGCCATCGCCTCGATGATCATCACCCCTGGCATCACCGGCCGGCCGGGAAAGTGGCCCTGGAAGAACGGCTCGTTGATGGTGACGTTCTTGAGCCCCACGATGCGCTTGCGCTCCTCGAACTCCACCACCCGGTCCACCAGCAGGAACGGGTACCGGTGGGGCAGGTACTGCATGATCTGCTCGATGTTCAGAATGGGCCGCGCCAGCGCCTTGCGCTCCGCCCGGGCCACAAGCTCCTTCGCGAGCGCCACGTTGCCCAGGTGCCCCGGGCGCTCGGCCACCACGTGCGCCCGCAGCCGCGCCCCCACCAGCGCCAGGTCGCCCACGATGTCCAGCGCCTTGTGGCGCACGAACTCGTCGGCAAAGCGCAGCTCCGTCCCTTCCACCAGCCCCGTTTCGGACAGGACCACGGCGTTCTCCTGCGAGCCGCCCATCGCCAGCCCACGGCCGCGCATGGCGTCCACGTCGCGGGCAAAGCAGAAGGTGCGCGCCGCCAGCACGTCGCCGGGAAAGCGCTCCGCGTCCACGCGAAAGCTGCCGAACTGCCGGCCGATCAGCGGGTGGTCGAACTCGATGGTGGCCGACACGCGCTGGTCCGGCGAGGGGGCCACCACGTACTCCGCGCCCCCCTTGGCGCTCAGCGAGAACGCCTCGTCCACCGTCAGAAAGCGGGCGGGCGCGTCCTGCTCCTCGCGACCGCACTCCGCCAGCAGCTCGTCGAAGGGGCGCGCGCTGCCGTCCGCGGCGGGCACTTCTTCGCCGCTCACTTCCACGTAGGCGTTGTCGATCTGCCGGACCACCATGGCGGCCAGCAGGTGCTCCACCGTGTGGATGCGCGCCTCGCCCAGGCCAATGGAGGTGCCCAGCTCCGTCCCCACCACGTGCGACACGTGGGCGGGCACCTCGGGGCTGCCGTCCAGGTCCGTGCGGCGGAATACGATCCCCGTGTTCACGGGGGCGGGCACAAGGCGCAGCAGCACCTCGGCCCCGGTGTGAAGCCCCACGCCCCGCAGTTCGGCGGGGCGGGCGAGCGTGTTCTGGCGTGGCGTGGTCGTGGGCATGGTTCGCTCGGGGATCGGCTCAGGGGCCGTCGGTCTGCTCTGCATCGGCCGGCGCGCCCTTCGCGCCCCGGCCAAGAACGATCTTTTCCAGCGCCCGCAGGCGCTCCACCAGCCTGGGCAGCGCGAACACCGCGGCCTGCACGCGCAGCGCCTCGCGGTGCGGGCGGGCCGGGTATCCGCTGACGGTGACGCCCGGGTCCACGCTGGCCGTCACCCCGGCCTGCGCGCCGATGCGCGCGCCCGCGCCGATCTCGATGTGGCCCTGCACGCCGGCCTGGCCGCCCAGCACGGCGCCGTCGCCCACCCGCGTGCTGCCGCTGATCCCCACCTGGGAGACGATGATCACGTGGCGCCCGATGCGGCAGTTGTGCCCGATCATCACCAGGTTGTCGATCTTGGTCCCCCGCCCCACCACCGTGTCGCCGATGGAGCCGCGGTCGATGGTGGTGTTGGCCCCCACCTCCACGTCGGCTTCCAGCACGCAGCCGCCCACCTGCGGCATCTTGCGCAGCCCGGCGGCGTCCGGGACGTAGCCGAAGCCGTCCGCGCCCAGCCGGGCCCCGCCGTGCACGATGCAGCGGTCGCCCACCCGCACGCCGTCGTACAGCGTCACGTGGGGGTGCAGCACCA
>NZ_DASVTX010000230.1:0-14852 GCF_036387355.1 Longimicrobium sp. | reverse complement strand
GCGTGGAGGTTCCGGCGCTGATGAGGTAGAATCCGCGGCCGGGCACGGCGCGGGCGCTGCGGGCCAGCGAGGCGCCGTAGAGGAAGATGTCGACGACGCCTTCCTGGTTGGGCATCCCGATGCGGTCGTTGAGGAACGGGTCCTCCAGACAGAGGTCGGCCAGCACCGTGCGGCGCCCGGCGGCGTGCCACCCCGTGGCCAGCGCGACCGCGGCGTCGGCCACCCAGTCGCGGTCGGCGTCGCGGTCAAACAGGAGCAGAACGGGTCCGGCCATGGCGGTTTCGCCGGCCACGGGGCCGGGAAGCCGTTCGAACGACGGGTCAAAGAACGTGGGTGCGGGTGCACCGCGGTCCAGTTGGCCGGCGTGCGGGTGCGGATCGGTCATGAGGCCTGGAGTGTCCGGTCGGGAGCGCGCATGCGAGCGGCGGCGGGGCCGCAGCCCCGCTCCGGGCGGAAAGTAAAGGGCGGAATCGTTGCACCGCAAGGATTTGCCACGCCGTTCCGCGCCCCCCGCCCGCGGCAGGGACAAGGAGTCCCGTCCGCGGACGCCCGGCGTTCCATCCCCCGGTGGGAAGGACCGTCACGGAGCCGCGGCGTACGCGCCCCAAGGACGCCGTGGACACCGCGGCTCCCGGCGCGCCGAGCGCCCCGCATCCACACGAACGCGCGACCCTCCGGCCCGGGTGGACGGGCGGAGGATCGCGCGGAAATAAACGTTTGTGCCGGGGCGGTCGCCCGGCGGGAATCAGGCGCCGACGCGCGGCTGCATGTGGTGCGCGGGGGCGTCGCCCCACAGCCGCTCGAGCTGGTAGAACTCGCGCGCCGCGGGGTGAAAGACGTGCACCACGAAGCTGAAGTAGTCCACGAGGATCCAGCGGCCGCCGCGCTCGCCTTCCACGTTCAGCGGCCGAATCCCCTCGGTCTTGAGTTCCGTGACCACGTGGTCGGCGATGGAGCTGACGTGCGTGTCGCTGGTGCCCGTGGCCACCACGAAGAAGTCCGTGGCGGTGCTCACGTTGCGCAGGTCCATCAGCACGACGTCCAGCGCCTTGCGGTCAAACAGCAGGTCCACGGCGCGCTCCACCTCGTGGGGGATCGGGCCCGCGGGCTGCGTGGCGGGTGTCGAGTCTGTCATCCGGTCTCCAAACAGAGTCCAGTCCTGTACGATCGCGAAATCCGCGCGGTGCGTGGCCCCGGAGGGCGGGCCGCACTGGCGGGGCAAGTCGGGTGCCGACGCGCGCGCGCCGGGGTCGAGTAAACAGACGCGGGGCGGCGCCCGCCGTGCGGACGCCGCCCCGTTGCCTGCCGGGAGAGCCGCGCGAGGATCAGTCCTCGGAGGCGATCACCCACACCTTGATCTCCGGGCGAACCTGCGGGTGCAGGCGCACGGGGACGCTGGTGACGCCGAGGGCCTTGATGGGCTCCTCGAGCTCGATGGTGCGCCGGTCAATCTGCACGCCCTGCTCGGCCAGCTTCTCGGCGATGTCGGCCGAGGTGATGGAACCGAACAGCTTGCCTTCCTGGCCCGCGCGGGCATGGAAGGTAAGCGAGACGCCCTCGATGCTCGCGGCGGCCTGGCGGGCCGAATCGAGCGTCTCGGAATCGCGGCGGGTCTGCGCCGCGCGCTCCGCTTCGATCTTGCGGACGTTGGCCGAAGTGGCCTCGTACGCCAGACCGCGCGGAACCAGGTAGTTGCGGCCGTAGCCGGGCTTCACGTCGACGACGTCGCCGGCGGCGCCCAGGCCCTCGATGCGCTCCCTGAGGATCACCTGCATGATGAGATCTCCTTGATGGGATTACGCTTCGTGACCGGCAATGTACGGAATCAGGGCGAGGAAGCGGCCGCGCTTGATGGCGGTGCCTACCTGGCGCTGATGCCGCGCGCACATGCCGCTGATCCGGCGCGGCAGGATCTTGCCACGCTCGGTGATGAAGCGGCCGAGCGTCTTCTCGTCCTTGTAGTCGATATTCCGAACGGCGCCCTCACACATGGGGCACACCTTGCGTCCACGCATGTCTTCAGCCCTCCGAATCGTCTTCGGACTCGTCCTCGCGGCGCTCGCGGGGCGGCACCGGCGTGGTGGGCAGGTCGCCCTCGTTCACCACCACCAGGTAGCGGAGAACGTTCTCGTCAAGCTTGAGCGCCCGCTCGAACTCGGGCAGCGCCTCGCCGGGCGCGCGGAAGTGCTCCACGACGTAGTAGCCGCTGGTCTGGCTCTCCACCTCGTACGCCAGCTGGCGCCGGCCCCAGTGGTCCGTCGCGGTGATCTCGCCGCCATTGGCGCCCGTAAGCAGCCCATGGAAGCGGTCCAGCCGCTCGGTCACCTGCGCCTCTTCCAGCGAAGGGGCGAAGATGTACACGATCTCGTAGTCCCTCAAGGTCACCATTCCCTTTGGACAGGAGGCCCCGCGCCGGTGCGCGCGGAGCAGGTTTGGTAAAAAACAACTCCCCCGCGCTTGCGGGGGAGCAGGAGATTATAGCACCGGACCGGCTTTTGTGCAACCGCGCGGATCGCATTCCGGCCGGGACAGGGGCGTGGTGCGGAACGTCTGGCACGGAAAGGCTCGCGTGGGACAGGTGGGGCGCGGGCGGGGCGGCGCGTTCGGGCAGGATTCCGCATCCGCCAAACCGCACGGGTAGAACGACCCAGCCCCCGCGGCGTGGGGCCGCGGGGGCTGGGGATCAGAAGATGGAAACGGGCACGCGTTCAGTGCGCCTGCGCGGCCTGCACGCGGCGTGGCGCGCGGGCCGGCTGGGCCCGCAGCGCGCGGATGCGCGAAGTGATCCGCTGCGACTCAAAGCGGGCGAGCACCACCGGAACGTCCAGCGGGCGCGCCACTTCAAAGCGGCCGGAAGGCGAGCGAAACATCAGCACGCGAACCTTGCCGTTGTCCAGGCGAAGGACGAAAAGATGTTCGGCCTGCATGGCGCGAACGGTAAGCTCGGCGGCCCAGAACAGGATCGCCGCTATCAGAACAAGAGCGATTGCGTATGTCATCTGGTCTCCCTTGGGGTCGAGGCAAAAGGTCGTCCTCTGCCCCTCCGAATAGCGATCTCCGTGCCGAACCGGCGGACACCCCCCGGGCGCGCCGGAGCGGTGCGATCCCGCATCGATCAAGCACCGCGGGTGAAACGACGGCGCGTCTCGCGGGTACGGGTGCGCGACCCCCGCACCGTGCGGGCCACGCACAACCCCAGGCCGAACTTTCAATGCGACTCACCGCCGCCTTCCGGCCGGCCACCGCCGCCGCGATCCTTGCGCTGACCTTCTCGGCCTCGTGCGGCGCGGGGGGGAGCGAGAACACGCCCGCGCCCAATGCGTCCTCGCCGGAGGTCGCCCAGGCGCCCATCGCCGAGGCCAGCGCTCCGGCTCCCGCGACGGAAGCTGCGCCGGCCGTGGATCCGCAGGGGCCGCGGATGGTGGTGTACAAGACGCCGACCTGCGGCTGCTGCCGCGCCTGGGTGGAGCACGCGCAGGCCGCCGGGTTCCAGGTGGTGGTGCGCGACACCTCCAACGTGGATCCGGTCAAGCAGGAGCACGGCGTGCCCGGGCACTTGGCCTCGTGCCACACGGCACTCGTGGATGGATACGTGATCGAGGGGCACGTGCCGATGGAGGCCGTGAAGCGCCTGCTGCGCGAGAAGCCGCAGAACATCGCCGGGCTGGCGGTGCCGGGGATGCCGCGCGGGTCGGAGGGGATGGAGATGGGGAACGTGAAGGATCCGTACGACGTGATCGCGATGGGGCGCGGCGGCGGCGTTTCGGTGTACTCGTCGCACTGAGGCGAACGGCGGGAGATGATGAAAGGCGCGGAACCGGGATGGTTCCGCGCCTTTTTCGTGTCAGCGGGCGGGAAGACGAGGCTTCGGTGACCGGGACGTCATACAGTTTGGCGCGTCCGCCTGTCCAGAGCGAATGAATTCGCCGCTGAAAAAGCACGAAGTCCGCCTGCGCGGACTGCGGCCTCGGCATCGTTGCGAGTGGCGAACCGCGGCAAGCCCGCATGTCCGAAGCGAATGGTTCGCCGCTGGAAGGAGGACGCTCTGCACGGAGTGCGGCGGCGGGTCTGGCGGGGAGCGCGTGGTGTCGTGCGGCGGAGGGGATCAGGGACGCGCGGCAGGTGGCGCGCGGCCGACGCACCGGAGCGGCCGGCCGGTGCCGACGCCGGGGCAGGCGCTGAGTTTTCCGCATTTTTTGGGAGGGCACCATCACCGTCGGGCGCACGATGGACGACCCGGCGCGCCACATCCACCTGATCGCGTCTGTTGGCGGAGGTGGCGACGAGAGGCAGTGCGCGGAACGGACGCGATCAGGACGTCGTGATCAGGTACTCGTACAGGCCGGACGCGCCGCGGTGGCCGAGCTTGCGGACGGCCATGCGATGGGCGGCCTGGACGGCGTCTTCCAGCGACAACCCGGAGAGAAGCCCGCAGAAGCAGGTGATCCCCCACACGTCGCCGCAGCCGGTGGGATCGCCCGTGGCGGGAGAGGATGGGTGCTGGACGAAGGAAAGGCCCGCGCGCTCGGTGCCGCGCTCGGCCGGCCAGACAGTGGGGTCGGCTGAGAAGCCGAGGCGCCGTCCCGAGGCCGCGCCCCGCTCGCCGAGGGTGACGAGCGCGAGCCCCGGCCCGGCATCCAGAACCCGCCCGGCGCGCCGCTCCATGCTTTCCCCCGCCCCGCCGATCTCCCCGAGTTCTTCCTCGTTCAGCTGCACCGCATCGAAGCACGCGGCCCATCGCTCCCACTCCGGCAGCTTGCGCCGCTCGCGCACGCCGTGCCCGGCCGGGGTGAGAAAGAGAGAGTGCAGGTCGCTGTAGATGGGGCCGTGGAACTCGGCGCGCAGCTGCTCCGCCGCTTCCAGGCTGAGTTCCAGCCCGGAGAAGTGGTTGACGTACAGCGCATCCAGGCCGGCCACGCGAGGCGCGAGGTCGCTCCACTCCCATCCACCCACGCCGCCCGTCTGGCGCTCATCGCGGCTCGCGTGGTCGTTGTAGAACAGCTCGACGCGGTTGTTGGGGATAGGGACGACCTGGATGCCCGGGCCCGCATTCAGGCCGGGGAGGCCGGCCATCAACCCGCGCGCCTGCGCCTCCAGGTCGTGTCCCACGCGGGCGAGGGGGACGATCTCCCAGCCCGGGGGCCGCGCGGCGGCCGCGGCGGCGAGCGAGTACACCAGCCCGCCCCACGTTTGAAACGGCCGGCCCGCCTCGCGGTCGGCCAGCGTCCAGATGGTGTCCCAGACGAAGGTGCCGAGAACTCCGAGGCGCATCGACGAAAAGTGCGGGAGTGCTGGGTGCGTGAGTGCGGAACGGCAGTACGAGAGTACGAAAGTACGCAAGTGCCCGGTGCTCAGGGCCCAGTGCCCAGTGCCCAGGGACGGACGGCGTTACTCGAGGAGGGTGAGGATTTCTTCGAGTTCGGCGCGCAGGGAGCGAACGAAGGAGCGCTCCAGGGCACGCGCCGCCTCCCCCGCGGCCGCGCCCTCCTGCCGCAGCTCGTCAATGCGCTTGCGGGCACCCTCCAGCGTGTACCGCTCGTCGTGCACCAGGTGGCGGATCAGCGCGATCAGCTCCAGGTCGCGGGCGCGGTACACGCGGTTGCCCGAACGGTTCTTGGGCGGCGACAGCGCCGGAAACTGCGTTTCCCAGTAGCGCAGCACGTGCGGCTTTACGTCGAACAGCTCGCAGACCTCGCCAATGCTGTAAAATTCGCGCTGCGGGCGCTTCATCCCCAGTGCTCCGCCTTGGGCTCGCGCAGCATCAGCTGCTCCACCGCGCGGCGCGGATCCAGCCCCGCAAAGAGCATGTCGTGCACGGCCTCCACGATGGGCATCTCCACCCCGGTGCGGTGCGCCAGGTCACGCGCGGAACGAGCCGTCCGCACGCCTTCCGCCACCATCACCATTCCGCCCAGGATGTCGTCCAGCGAGCGCCCGCGCCCCAGCTCCACGCCCACAGTGCGGTTGCGGCTGAGCCCGCCCATGCAGGTGAGCATCAGGTCGCCGATGCCGGCCAGCCCCGCCAGCGTGCGGGGATCGGCGCCCATGGCCTGCCCCAGCCGCGTGATCTCGGCCAGCCCGCGGGTGATGAGCGCGGCCTGCGTGTTGAAGCCGAAGCCCATTCCTTCCACGACACCGGCCGCGATGGCGATCACGTTCTTTACCGAGCCGCCCAGCTCCACCCCGGCAACGTCGGAGCTGGTGTAGACGCGGAACACGGATGTCTGAAAGGCGGCCTGCGCGCGGTTGGCGGCGTCCTGGTTCTTGCTGGCGATGGTGACGGCCGTGGGGAACCCCTTCCCCACCTCGAGGGCGAAGCTCGGCCCGGACAGAAAGCACGCCGAATCCGACACGGACGGCGGAAGCACGTCCGCCAGAACGCCGTCCATCGTCATAAGGGATTCGTTCTCGATTCCCTTGCTGGCGCTCACCAGCAGCACGCCGTCGGCCATGTGCGGCGCGGCCTGCGCCATCACCTGCCGCACCACGTGGGAGGGCGAAACGGACAGCACCAGGTCGGCACCGCGCATGGCTTCGGCCATGTCCGTCGTGGCGCGGAGGGAGGGGGCGAGGCTGATCCCGTCCAGATACTTGGAGTTGGCGTGGCCGTGGTTGATGGCGTCGGCCACGTCCGGCTCAAACGACCAGACCACGGTGTCGATCCCCTTGCCCGCCAGCAGGTTGGCGAGCGCCGTGCCCCAGCTGCCCGCCCCCACCACCGCCGCCCGCGACGTCATTCCACCGTCTCCGCGTCCGCCGTGACCGCCGCCGCCGCCACCGTGGCTTCCGGCTGCTTCTTCGCCCCGAAGCGGGGCTCCTCGCCCCGCAGAATGCGCCCCACGTTGGAGCGGTGCGCAAAGATCACGAATGCCGCCACGGCCAGCCCCAGCACGCGGATTTCCACGCGCACCGGCGTCAGCAGCAGCATGGCAATGAGCGCCAGCGCGCCGGTGATGGACGCCGCGGACACCATCCGCCCGGCCCGGAGCACCACCAGCCAGACCACGAAGGCCACCCCCAGCGCCGGCGGAGCGAGCCCCAGAAACACGCCCGCGCTGGTCGCCACGCCCTTGCCGCCGCGGAAGCGCATGTAGATGGAGAACACGTGCCCGATGATGGCCGCGGCCCCGTACGCAAGCTCCCACCGCCAGTCGCCGGACCCGTCCATCCAGCTGAACAGAACGACGGGGAGCGTGCCCTTGAGGATGTCGAACACCATCACCGGCGCGGCCACTTTGGCCCCCAGCACGCGAAAGGTGTTGGTGGCGCCCAGGTTGCCGCTGCCGTGCTCGCGCAGGTCGATCCCCTTTGCCATCCGCCCCGCGATGTAGCTGGCGGGGATGGAGCCGAGCAGGTAGGACAGAACCACCAGAAGCAGGGGGGTCGTCACCCGTTCTCCTCGTCGTCCTCGTAGTCCTCGTCGAACTCACCCTCAAAGTCGTCGCCGAAGTCTTCCCTCACGTACTGCACCTCCACGCCGTCCTCGTCCGGCTCCTCCGGCGCGTGCGCCACGCCCTGGCGGCGCCGCGGCCCGTCGCGCTCGTCGTCCCGGCGGCGGAAGCGCAGAACCAGGGGCGAGCCGGTAAAGCTCCACTCCGCGCGAAACCCGTTCTGCAGGTAGCGCTCGTAGCTGGTGGTGACGCCCTCGGGGTTGTTCACCCACAGGATCATGGTGGGCGGCTCCGTGGACACCTGCGTGCCGTACAGGAACTTGACGGGGTGCCCGTGGTGCGCCGGCGGCTTGGTGCGCATCACCAGGGCGCGCAGCGTCTCGTTGACCTTGTGGGTGGGAACGCGGCGCTTGCGCTGCTCCTGCACCTCCACGATCAGCTCCAGCGTGCGGTGCACGCGCTGGCCGGTCAGGGTGCTGGTAAACACGATGGGCACCCACTGCAGGTAAGTGGCGCGGTCGCGGATCTCTTTCTCGTACCGCGGCGCCGTCATCGTCTCCTTTTCCACCAGGTCCCACTTGTTGCAGACGATGATGAGCCCCTTGCCCGTCTCCCACGCCTTTTCGGCGATCTTGAGGTCCTGCACGGCGATGGGCTCGGTGGCGTCCAGCAGCAGCAGGCACACGTCGCTGCGCTCGATGGCGCGTTCCGTACGCAGCGAGCTGTAGAACTCCACCCCGTGGTCGATCTTGCTCTGCCGCCGCAGGCCGGCCGTGTCCACGAACACCAGCTTGCGACCCTGGTAGCGCATGGGCGTGTCGATGGCGTCGCGCGTGGTGCCCGCGACGTCGGAGACCACCAGGCGCTGCTCACCCAGCAGCCGGTTTACGAACGACGACTTGCCCACGTTGGGCCGGCCGATGACGGCCACGCGCAGCGCTTCTTCTTCCTCGCCCTCCACGTCCGGCAGGTGCTCGACAATGATGTCCAGCACGTCGCCGCTCCCCTTGCCGCTGAGCGAGCTGACCGGGTACGGCTCGCCGATCCCCAGGTCCCAGAAGTCGTGGTGCCCGGTGGCGCTGGGGTGGCCCAGGTTGTCGACCTTGTTCACCAGCACCACGGAGGGCTTGGCCACCTTGCGCAGGTGCTTGGCGACGGCGTAGTCCAGCGGGTGCGGGCCGGCCTTGCCGTCCACCATGAGGACGAGCACGTCGGCTTCGGCGATGGCGGTGAGCACCTGGTCGCGGATGAGCCGGTCCATGGGCTCATCGGAGTTTTCCACCAGGCCGCCGGTGTCCACCAGGTAGAACTCGCGGCCGTTCCACTCCGTGCGGGCGAAGTTGCGGTCGCGGGTCACGCCCGGCCGGTCCTCCACAATGGCGATGCGCTCGCCGAGGACGCGGTTGAAGAAAGTGGACTTGCCGACGTTCGGCCGCCCCACGACGGCGACTACGGGTAGCTTCACGGCCTGTGCTGTTCTGGATGATGAGGTCGATGCCGGCTCCAAAGTGCTGGTGCGGCAACGCCGAAACAAGGCCGGTGCGTTCAGGCGGGTGGATATCGCCCGATCCGTGGCTCTCCCGGCCCTGGCCACGCGGCGGTCCTGCTGCGGATCAAAAGGCTGTGCGCATGCGGAGAGACCCCCGCCCAGCCCCCTCCACCCGCTCCGCGGGAGAGGGGGAGCCGTCCGGCGCGGGGGGATGGCGGGGTGCGCGTCCGCCGCCCCGCGCCGGGGATCCCCGCCGTCCGCGAGTGAAGCCCCCCTGGAAGCCGAGGCCTCCCCCGCGGATGATCCGCTTACGCGCCGATCAGGGACGCGCCGCAGGTGGCGCAGACTTCGGCGCCGGGCTCGTACGCCTCGCCGCAGTTGGCGCAGGCAAAGCCCACCTCGCCGCTGGGGCTCATGTGCGAGCGGATGATCTCGATCCCCTGCTGGAACTCAAAGGCCGGCACCAGCACGCGGATGATGCTCAGCTCGCCCAGGTCCACGGGGAAGTTGTCGTCCTTCTGCGTGTAGAGCTGCGAATCGATCCCCTCGGCCCGCAGGTTCTCGGAGATCAGCCCCGCCTCGATCTCGTCGTTGGTCGTGTACACCTGCGCCCATCCCTGGATGAACGGGATGTCGTCGTGCAGTTCGCAGAGGGCCGGCTCCATGCCGGCGGGCTCACGGCCGCAGACGGGCTCGCCGCAGATGACGCAGCGGAACCGCGTCATGGTGGACGAGCCGAGCGAGCAGGGCACCGGATCGCTGAGCAGGCCGCACGACGGGCAGCCGACGCTGTCGGTATGGGCGGCGCCGCAGCGGATGCAGTCGATGCGCGCCTGGGTGGCTTCGGGGCTCTGGACGGACACGGATCGGGTCTCGGGCGTAGGGACGGCCGCCTCGCTGCGCGCGGCACGAAAAAAGGTCGGCGGGGCGAAAAAGCAAGAAGCGTGCGGAAGGAGGGGAGTGCGGAGTGCGGAGTGCGAGAGAACTGGAGTGCCCGGTGCCAAGTACCAAGTGCCCAGAAGCGAAAGGCACATCGCGGACACGCCGCCACTCTCGTACTCTCGTACTCTCGTACGTCCTGTCACTCCGCACTCCGCACTCCGCACTCAGTACTTACAAGAAGTGCCCGGCGCCGCACTGGGCACCGGGCACTCGGCACTGGGCACTGCCGTTCTCTTACCGCACCACTCGATAGCTGTATCCGCTGATCGGCGAGGTGTTCGCGATCGTCAGCTCAAACGGGGTGCGCTGGCCGCGGGCGGGGGGAGTGATGGTGACCGTGCCGGTGCCCACGGGGCCGCGGACGCCGTACACCGTGAACTCCACCTGCACCGGCGCCGTGGGGCCGTTGCCCACCGCTTCGCCGCGGATCTGCGTGCCCGCGTCGGTCACGTCCAGGTTCAGCCGGTCCAGCTGCACCGGAATGGCTTCGGACTGCGTGCGGACGGCCGTCGCCTGCCGGCTGAAGTCGCTGGCCTGCGCCGTCTGGCGCGCCTCGGAGGCGGCCTGCGCCTGCCCCGCGAAGCCGTTGTAGTACAGCAGCCACGCGCCGTTGCTCAGCGGCGCCAGCTCCGTGGCCCGCCGGCCGGCGGGCACCAGCTCCCGCCAGCGCTCCAGGTTGTACAGGGCCAGCGCGTAGTGGTACGCCGCGTCCGAGCTGTTCGGCATGCGCCGCATCAGATCTTCCAGCAGCACGGCGGCCTGGGCCGAGGAGTCGCGCTGCAGGTACTGCACGCCCGCGAGCACCAGCGCGTTCAGCGTGTTGCTGTGCACGTCGGCGCGGGCGCTGTTCACCTCGGCGGAACTGTCCGCGGGAAGCGATTCCAGCAGCTGCACCGTGCGGCGCCAGTACCGCACCGCCTCGCCCGTGTTCTGCCGCGTAAAGTTCACCAAGCCCAGCGTGAACATCGGCTGCGGCATGGTGGAATCCAGCGCCACGCCCGCGTTCAGCGCCGCGAGCGCCCCCGTGGTGTCACGCGCCTGCAGCATGGCGCTGGCGCGGTTGACCGCCACCAGCGCTCCCTGCCGGCGCTGGCGGTTGATGTCGTACTCGCCCAGCGCGGGGCACAGCTCCGCGGCGCGGTTGTAGAACGTCACCGCCTCGGCGAAGCCGCCCGTGTTCACCGCCGCCTGCCCGGCCAGGTAGTAGCCGTAGGCGTTCTGCCCGTCCGCCGCGATGCCGCGGCGGGCCTGCTCCAGGCTGCGGGTGTACAGCGCGGGGCGCAGCGAGTCGCCCACCGCTTCCACGGTGGCCAGCGCCAGCGCCGCGGAGTCCAGCACGGGGGAGCCGGTCAGGGTTCCCGGCGCACAGGTCACGGCCGGCAGCGCCACGGTGGGCTGCGGGACGGCGGCGGGCGTGGTGCCGGTGCCCGCGCCCGCGCAGGCGGCGGTCGTCAGCGCGGCGCCCAGCGACAGCAGCAGGCCACGATCGATCTTCATCAGCAAATTCTCCCTCGGTGAGAAAAGGGGGTCCGCTCTCCAGCCCGGAACGGCCCGCGTACGCCGGACGGATCCGGCCTCAGTCTTCCCGGGCGACGCCGTCCGCCAGCAGCGCGCGGTACGCCTCCAGGGGGTTCATGCCGAGCCTGGCCGCGGCGCGGGCCACGTCCTCGAACTCGGCCTTGGCGCGCTCGCCGCCGCCGGGCAGCCGCGAACGCTTGACGCGGATGGCTTCGCCGCGCCACGTAACCGTATCCATGCGCCGCGGCAGCACTTCGCGGCTCGCCACCCACCACCGCACGCCGATGGTGGTGCCCGCCTGGAACAGCGCCGTCTGCACGGCCTCGCGCGCCGCCGGAAGCGCCAGCGCCTCAATGCGCAGGCCGGGGCGGCCCTTCTTCATGGCCATGGGCTGCGCGGTGCAGTCCAGCGCGCCGGCATCGAGCACCGCCTGCAGCAGCGCGGGCACGTACTCGGGCGGCAGGTCGTCCATGTCGGCCTGCAGCACCACCACGTCGCCGCTGGCCGAGCCGCCCTCGATCAGCACCAGCCGCAGGCAGTTGGGCCGGTCCCCGGGATCGCGCGTGCCCGCGCCAAAGCCGTCGCGCACGGGCGTGAACGTCACCGGCGGCGGCGCGCCCCCGGTGAGCGCCTTGATCAGGGCCGCGCCCGTGGGGGTGGTGCACTCGCCCTCGAACTCCGGGTCGCGCACGGGAATGCCGCTCAGCAGCTTGAGCACGGCGGGCGGCGGCACGGGAAAATGGCCGTGCGCCATGTCGACCCAGCCGCGGCCCAGCGCCACCGGCCGCGTGTAGAACTCCGTCGCGCCCAGCTCGTAGCACCCGGCCACGGAACAGAGCACGTCCACAATGGCGTCCAGCGCGCCGACTTCGTGAAAGTGCACCCGCTCCACCGTGGTGCCGTGAACGGCGGCCTCGGACTCAGCAAGAAGTGTGAACGCCTGCACCGCACGGTCGCGGATCTCGGGGCGAACGGTGGTGCCCTCGATGATCTTGACGACGTGGTGCAGGTGGCGGTGGGCGTGCTCGTGCGGCAGTTCCAGCTGCAGCCGCGTGCAGGCGATGCCCTTGCGGTCCACCTTTTCGGCGCCGACGCGGATGTCGCCCAGGTTCAGGTCCGCGACAAACGACTGCAGCCATTCCAGCGGCAGTCCCAGGTCCAGCAGGGCGGCGACGGTCATGTCGCCGCTGGCGCCCGCGAACGGGTCAAAGATCAGTCCGTACACACCACGCTCCGCACAGGGCCGGCGCTCGCGGCCGGTCGTGACGCGCCGCGCCGCAGCCGGCGCCGCCCGGGCGGACGGTACGGTCGGACTGCGGCGCGGGAATTTTCGAGGGCGCCAAGGTAGGCGCGGAGGGCGGCCTCGTCAAACGGTCGGGATGGACGGTTGGCCGGCGCGAGAGGTCTCGTGGTGGCCCGAGGTCCCCTGAGCGGATGAATCCGCCGCTCGAACAGCGGAAAGCCCCGACTCGCGGCCGCTGACGCGTCCACGATCAAGGCTTCAACCGATCCGGAGGAGAAGCAGGGCGTAGATGGCGGGCACCAAGGCGGCCCCCACCCGGGTTCGCATGACTCACCCACCCTCCCCCAAAACAACCTGGGGGAGGGTTGGCGGGCGACAAACTCTGGAGCGTGTACCCAATGCTCCCTTCCCCCAGGGGTTTTGGGGGAAGGGGTGGGGATGGGGGCCTCTTCCGGCGTGCGCCGAACCCTCCGACCCGCACCAACTTGCGTTGGGGTGTGCCCCCTCTCCCACATCTGTTCGTGGGAGAGGGTGGCGAGCTTAAGCGAGCCGGGTGAGGGCGACACCCTCCGCCGCACCGAATCCCGCCGTCCTCAACCCTGCATCTTCCGCAAACCCGTCCCGCCGATCCGATCCCGACGCGCCGACCCCGCCGGATCAGTGCCGGAACAGGCGCCGGCCCGTGAACACCATCGCGATCCCGTGCTCGTCCGCGGCGGCGATGACCTCCTCGTCGCGCACGGAGCCGCCGGGCTGGATGATGGCGCGAATCCCCGCCTGCGCCGCCGCGTCCACGCCGTCGCGGAAGGGGAAAAAGGCGTCCGAGGCCAGCGCCGCGCCGGCCAGGTCGAACCCGTTTTCCCCCGCCTTCATCACCGCGATGCGTGACGAATCCACGCGGCTCATCTGCCCCGCGCCGATGCCCAGCGCCATGCCGCCGCGCGCGATCAGGATGGCGTTGCTCTTGACCGGCGCCACCGCGCGCCATGCGAACCGCAGGTCCTCCATCTCGTCCTCCGCCGGCGCGCGGCGGGTGACGACCTTCCACCCATCCTCCGGAAAGAGCGCGGAAAGGCGGCGCTGCGCCACGAACCCGCCGCGCACCCGCTTCCAGTCCAGCTCGTCCTCCGCCGCGGCCAGTGACGGGAGTTCCAGCAGGCGCAGGTTCTTCTTTTCCGCCAGCAGCCGCACGGCGCCTTCCACGAACGACGGCGCCACGATGGCCTCAACGAAGTTGGGGCGCAGCAGCACCGCCGCCTCCTGCGTCAC
This sequence comes from Longimicrobium sp., assembly GCF_036387355.1. Taxonomy (GTDB): domain Bacteria; phylum Gemmatimonadota; class Gemmatimonadetes; order Longimicrobiales; family Longimicrobiaceae; genus Longimicrobium. The sequence continues at coordinate 1,000 of NZ_DASVTX010000230.1, read as the reverse complement.
GGGGACGTTGAAGGCGATCACCGAGCCGAACGCACTCGTGGGGTCTGTCATCAGAGCCTTGCGGTACGCCTCCGCCGCGTCCGCGCCCACCGCGATGCCGCATGGCGTGGTGTGCTTGATGATGGCGCACGCCGCCAGCGCTCCATCCGCCCACGCGCTGATGGCCTGCACCGCGCCGTCCACGTCGATCAGGTTGTTGAACGACAGCTCCTTGCCGTGCAGCTGGCGCAGGTCCGCCAGCCCGCCGGCCGCGCCGTCTTCTCGGTAAAACGCGGCCGCCTGGTCCGGGTTTTCGCCGTAGCGCAGGTCCTGCACGCGGGTGAGGGAAAGCTGCACGCGCGGCGCGAAAGGACTGGCGGACGTCTCGGAATCCGCCGCCGTCGCGCGGGTCAGGTATTCCGAAATCGCCCGGTCGTACTCCGCCGTGTGGCCGTAGACCTTAGCCGCCAGTTCGCGGCGCAGCACGAGCCCCCCATCCGCGTTCAATCCGTCCAGCACGCGTCCGTAGTCCGCCGGATCCACCACCACCCAGACGCTCTCGTGGTTCTTGGCCGCGGAGCGCAGCATGGACGGCCCGCCGATGTCGATGTTCTCGATCGCGTCCTGCAGCGTGGCGCCCGGTCGCGCGACGGTTTCGCGGAACGGGTACAGGTTGACGGCGACCAGGTCGATGGCCTCGTACCCGTGCGCGGCCATCTGCGCCATGTCGTCGGCGTTCGCGCGGCGGCCCAGAAGGCCCGCGTGCACGGCGGGGTGCAGCGTCTTCACCCGGCCGTCCATCATCTCCGGATGCCCCGTAATTTCCGCCACCTCGGTGACGGGAAGCCCGGCCTCGCGGAGCGCGCGCGCGGTGCCACCGGTGGACAGCAGCGTCCAGCCCCGCCCGTGCAGTTCACGGGCAAAGTCCACCAGCCCCGTCTTGTCCGAAACGCTCAACAGTGCCCGCGGCATCGTCAGTCTGTCCGTGTGGATGATGGGAATTCAGGCGTCCGCAAGCCGG
>NZ_DASVTX010000229.1:0-14926 GCF_036387355.1 Longimicrobium sp. | reverse complement strand
GGAGTAGACGAGGGTCACCCGGGTACGGGAAGCAGACAGTCTTGACAAGCAGGGCGCCCGCCCGTTATGTTGGACGCGGATCTGAACCCCGGCCAGTCCGGGCAGTAGGTTCCACCCGGGGGCGGATCTGATCCGCCCCCTGTTTTTTTGCCCTCGAATCGCCCCCACGCATCAAAGCCGCACGATTCCACGCGGATCACGGCTGACTGCCGCACGGCACAGAATCGGCTCAAGGCGGCTGAAGTAGTTCTGCCCCGATTTCTTGCGCATGTACCCGCTCGGCACAAGCTCCTGATACAGCAGAAACGCGATCAAATCCACCGCCTGGATGAGGTACGCGTCTTCCGAGTTTCGAAAGACGGGGTCTTCGATCAGGCGGATCAGCGATCGGTTTCCGGCTCGGTGCCGGGCGGACGGCGTATGGTTCTGCGCCCGCAGGCGGCGCACGAGTTGCCGCAGTCGCTTGTCACCGGACCCATCTACGATCAGAAGTCCGCGGTCCCTTCCCGAATCCGGTCCCGTGAAGTTCCGGGCCGCGATCGTAGTATCGAATCGTTCGAGAAGGGCCGTCCATGCACACTCGAACACTCCGTAGTCCGCCTGCTTCCCCTCCTTGTCCACGACGACGTTGATCACGTTCAGCCCCGGGATGCACGCCAGCACATCCGCGTAGGCCCGGATGATCGTGAGCCTGTCATTGCGCTTGATGCGCGCGAGGGCGCCCGGCTTGTTGATCATGCGCGCGGCGTGAAGCTCCTCCCTCAGCTTGAGCCCGAACCGATCGCGCATCTCCTGCCGAAAGCGCAGGATGTGCTGCAGCGCCGGGCGCCAGGACAGTTCGTGGAGAATGAGCCCGCTCAGCTCGAAGTACCGGCACGGTGAATTGACGAGCCCAGGATCTCCGCTCTCGTCCACGTAGATGAGGTACATCTTGGCTCCGCACGGGGTAGCGTGAGAGCCTGAAAGCTAGTCCTCTCCGTCCACCTTCTCCAGTGTGCTTCTATCTCTTTACGCCAATTCCCGCCTGTGGCGGATAACGTTTGTCTTCCACCCGCGCGACATCCGCCACCCGCGCGCCCTCCGCGCAAAACGGCCGGTTCCGCGGATGACCGTCGCGCGATCGGGAGGATGCGGTTAGCTTCCGGGCATTCCCTGACAGAGATCCGCCGAGCGAGATGCCTTCCCGATCCCCGTCCCGTCGCCGCAGCTCCCCGCAGCCGCGCCGCGCTCCCAGGCGCCGGGCGGGTACGCAGGCGCGCGCCGCGGCGGGGCGGGTGGACCGGCGCGTGTGGATGGCGCTTGCGCTGGTCGCGGCGCTCCTCGTCTTTCCGCCCACGCGCGCGGTCGCGGGTCGCGCCTGGGCCGGCGTGGATGCCGCGCTCGCGGCCATGCGCGCCGAGCAGGCCCGTGAGCGCATGGTGGCCGGGTACGCCCGCAAGTACGGCATCAGCGTGGACCTGGCGGACGCCATTGAGCGCGCCGCCCGCGCGGAGCGGCTGGACACGGAACTGGCCTTTCGCCTGGTGCGCGTGGAAAGCGAGTTCCGCCAGCACGCGCGCAGCCACGTGGGCGCGCTGGGCTTCACGCAGCTCATGCCCGCGACCGCCGCGGAGCTGCAGCCCGGCATCACCCGCGAGCAGATGGTGGACCGCGACACCAACCTGCGCCTGGGCTTCGGCTACCTGAAGCAGTTGATCGCGGTGTACGACGGCGACGCGGAAGAGGCGCTCACCGCCTACAATCGTGGCCCCGGTACCGTGGCGCGCATCCGCCGAAAGGGCGGCGACCCGTCCAACGGCTACGCGGACCTGGTGCTCGGGCGCCGCGGCGGCTCGCCCGTGAACCACGTCGCGGCAGACTCCACCCCGGCGCCCGCCGCGCCCCCTCTGCACGAATCCGCCCCGGCCCGCCTTCCCCAGGGACTCTGATCCGCCGCCCGGCGCACACTCGGGAAACAGATGTGTACGTGCGGTGTAACGGGACGGTTGCACGATCCGCCGCCCGCGCGCATGTTGCTGTGCGGTCCCGATCTTGCCACCCGCGGGGGCCGATCCATCAGGGCAGGTCGCTCTTCTGATTTCACGCAGGTTCAAGAAGGAAGCAGGTTTACATGCACCGGCGCCCCGTCATCGGCATCCCCACGCAGACGCTGCAGTCCATCGACCGCATTCCGGAAGACCTTCCGGCGTCGTGGGTCATGAACCAGCGCTACTTTCTGGCGTGCACCTCGGTGGGCGCCATTCCGTGGATGGTGCCGCTGCTGGAGAACGATCCCGAGACGCTGCGCGGCATCTACGACCACCTGGACGGCGTGTTCATCGCCGGCGGCGTGGACGTGGACCCCGCCTCGTACGGCGCGGAACGCCACGCGCTCTGCGGCCGCACCGACCTGGCCCGCGACTACGTGGAGCTGATGTTCGCGCGGTGGGCGCTGGAAGACGGCAAGCCGGTGATGGGCGTGTGCCGCGGCCAGCAGGTCATCAACGTGGCCGCGGGCGGAACGCTGGTGCAGGACTGCGCGGAGCTGTTTCCCGGCGCCATCAAGCACGACTACTTCCCCGGCGCGGGGTGGGCGCGCGACTACCTGGCGCACGAAATCCGCATCGCCCCGGGCTCGAGGCTGCAGGCGGCGCTGGGCGACACGGCCATGGTGAACTCCATGCACCACCAGGCCATCGACCGCCTGGGCGAGGGGCTGATCGCCTCGGCGTGGGCGCCGGACGGGCTGGTGGAGGCGCTGGAGGGCACGCGCGAGGGGCAGTTCCTGGTGGGCGTGCAGTGGCACCCGGAAATGCTCATCGACACGGACGCGGGAACGCGCAAGCTGTTCGAGGACTTCATCGAGGCGGCCAACCAGTTCCACGACGCCAACTCCATGGCGTTCGCCTGACCGTCATCGTTTCATCGAAAGAAAGGCCCCGGACTCCGCGCGAGTCCGGGGCCTTTGCGCATCCCGGAACGCCGGATGCGTTGCGCACAAGCGGGCGCGGCGCGCACCTTGGGCGCGAGCGGGTTGTGATCCATCCCACGGGAGACGGCATGGCGGACGGCGAGCAGAGCACGGTGGAGCAGGCGCTGGACGCGGCGCGGGCGGAGTTCGGCGTCCGCGCCGGCTTTCCGCCGGAGGTGACGGCCGCGGCGGCGGAGGCGGCCCGGCGCCCCGTGGCGCCGTCGGACGCGCGCGCGGACCGGCGCGACCTGCTGCTCGTTACCATCGACCCGCCGGGGAGCCGCGACCTGGACCAGGCGGTGTGCATCCAGCAGACGGAGGACGACGGATTCCGCCTCTACTACGCCATCGCGGATGTCGGCTTCTGGGTGGACCGCGGCGGCGCCATCGAGCAGGAGGCGTGGAAGCGCGGTGTTACCTTCTACACGCCGGACCGCAAGGAGCCGCTGTACCCGCCGGAGATCAGCCAGAACGCGGGGAGCCTGCTGCCGGACCAGGACCGGCCCTGCATTCTGTTCGACTTCACGCTCGACGAACGGGCGGAGGTCACCGCGTTCCAGGTCGGGCCCGCCGTGGTGCGCAGCCGCGCGCAGCTGACGTACGGCGAGGTGACGGAGCACGTGTGCGGCGACGGCTCCCTGTTCCGCGGCAAGGAGTGGGAGGAAACGCTGCGCGAGATGCGGCGCTTCGGCGAGCTGCGGCGCGCGCAGGAGGCGGCGCGCGGCGGGGTTTCGCTCCCCCTCGTAAGCCAGCACGTGGCGCGGATGGCGGCGGAGCGGCTGGGGTACGAGGTGCAGTTCGAGCAGCCGGTGGCGTCGGAGGAGTGGAACGAGCAGGTGTCGCTGCTGATCGGGCACTACGCCGCGCTGCGCATGGTGGAGGGGGGCATCGGGATGCTACGGGTGATGGGCGGGCCGGAGCCGAAAGCGGTTGACAAGTTCCGCCGCATCGCGCTGGCGATGGGCTTCGCGTGGCCGGAGGGGATGGAATACGCCGCCTTCATCCGCTCGCTGGACCGCACGCATCCTCGGCTGACGCCGCTGGTGTGGCAGGCGCGCCCGGTGATGCGCGGCGCGGACTACGTGGCGTTCGATGGTGAGCCTCCCGCCGATCCGCTGCACCACGCGCTCGCCATGCAGTACGCGCACGCCACCGCGCCGCTCCGCCGCCTGGGCGACCGCTACGTGCTGGACCTGCTCGTCACGCTCGCCGCCGGTGCGCGCCCCACGCCCGAGGAATCGAAGACGCTCGCCGCGCTCCCCGCCGTGATGAACGAGGCGGAGACGCGGGAGTCCAAGCTGGAACGGCGCGCGGTGGACGTGGCGGAGGCGTGGATGCTGCGCGAGCGAGTCGGGGAGGTCTTTCCCGCCACGTGCCTGGATGTGCGCGGGCACGGCATCGAGGTGCAGATCGACGATCCGCCCGTGCGTGCTGTCGCCCAGATGACGGAGGGCGCGGCCGCCCCGGAGCCCGGCGCCGCGGTCCGCGTGCGCCTGTCCTCGGTGAACGTGCTAGCGGGGAGGGCGGAGTTCACGCTGGAGGCGGCGGGCTGATCCGGGCAACCTCCCGGGCCGTGGCGGAGTCGGATGGGAGCGGTGGCGCACTGAGTGCGCCACCGCTCATCACATTCAGCCCCCCACGGACAGGATCATGAGGCACACCGGGATCACAATCGCGGCGCCGCTGCTGGCGCTCGCGCTGCTGGCGGCGGACGCGGGCGCGCAGGGCCGGATTGTACAGCTTCCGCGCGCCGACCGGGCGCTGGCCGGCGCGCCCGCGGCCGTGTACACCATCGGTGCGGCGGAGGGCGCGGAAGAGGAAACGTTCGGCACCATCGCCGGGGTCGGCTTCGACGCGGCGGAGAACCTGTACGTGCTGGACCAGCAGAACGCCCGGGTGATGGTGTACGGGCCCAATGGCCGCTTTCTGCGGCGCATCGGAAAGAAGGGTCAGGGCCCGGGCGAACTCATGATCCCGACACAGATCGCCGTGGCGCCGGATGGGACGGTGACAATCAACGACATGGCGACGCAGCGCCTGAACGTGTTTCGCCCGGACGGCACCTTTGTGCGGACCCTGCAGACGCCGGGGGTGACCACCGGCGGTCCGCTTGCCTGGCACCCGCGCGGCTTCCTGGGCGCGTTCCGCCCCATGATGTCGCGCGAAGGCAACTTCTCGCAGACGAGCACGAGCGTTCCGCTGCTGCTGTACCCCGCCGCGGGCGGGGAGCCGGCCAAGGTGTTCGACGTTCCGCAGACGATCTCCGTTCAGCAGACCAGCGGCGGCCCCGCGGCCGCGCAGACCACCCGCCTGCGGGTTTCGGGACCCGCGGCGTTCTCCCCGGCCGTGCTGTACGGTGTGCTGCCCACGGGCCAGGTGGCGCTCAGCTTCACCAGCGGATACACCGTCCGCGTGATCGACACCAAGGGGCAGACGCTGCGCTACCTGCAGCGCCCCCTGCCGGTACGCCTGACCACGGAGGCGGACCGCGAACGTGCGCGCGCGCAGCGGCGCGAGATGTTCCGCACGGGTCGGGGGATGGTGCGGATCGTCACGGGCGGGGGCGGCGGGGCCGCACCGCCGCCCCCGAGCGCGGCGGAACTGGAGGCGCGCATGGGCGAGATGAGGTTCGCCGACACCATCGCGGCGTTGCGCGGGCTGCGCACCTCGCCTTCCGGAAAGATCTGGGTGGAGCGCACGGGACGCCTGGTAGGCGAACCGGGGCCGCTGGACCTGATCACGCCCGAAGGGCAGTACCTGGGCACCACGACGGCCATGCAGCTTCCCGGCGCCATCAGCCGGGGCGGGCTCGCGGCATTCATCACCCGCGACGAGGACGACGTGGAGCAGGTGGTGGTGAAGCGCCTGCCCGCCGGCTGGCGGTAGACGACAGGCAGGCCAGGGGCGGCGAACGGGCGCGGAGCAATCCGCGCCCGTTTGCTTTCCACGCACACCCTAAGTATCCGCCACGCAACATCTTGTCATCCGGAGGAGGCGCCGGACGGGTTGTCCGGCGGCGCGTACGTTGGCGCCGACGAAGGATCTGCTTTCCCGTGAGAACGGGCGTGCTTGTCGCGACGTTGGCTCAGGCGAGCAGGGAATCCTTCGGTCGCGCAGGAATTCGGCAAGGCGGACACCGCGACGCATGCTCCTCAGAATGACGATCTCGTTGCACGGCATGGGTTTGCGTCTCCCCGGGCGCGGCCAGCCGGAGAAAAGTCGTTGACGGGGCGGCGTTGATGCCGGGCAGGGACGTGGCGGCGAGCGGGGCGCACCGGCAGCTGTTCGCGCTCCGAACGTCTGTTTCTCGCGCATCACGCGCCCCTTTTCCCATCCCCGGCCCGCGCGTACGTTGGCCCGGTGCGAGGCTTGCGGAACGCGCTTCCGGCCCGCCGCTGTCCCCGTCTACGCCGCACCGGAGATGAGCTTCCCGTGAACCGTGAGCACCACCGCTGGCACAGCCCCTCGCTGGGGCGTGACATGGATCTGCTTGTGTTTGGCCACTCCGGCGCCCGCATGGTGGTCTTTCCCACCTCGCAGGGCCGCTTCTTTGAGTGGGAAGACCGCGGGATGATGGGTGCGCTGGGCGAGCACCTGCGCAACGGCTGGCTGCAGATCTTCTGCGTGGACAGCGTGGATGCCGAAAGCTGGTACGCGCGCTACAAGCATCCGCACGACCGGGCCGAGCGCCAGTACCAGTACGAGGCGTACGTGCTCAACGAGGTGCTTCCCTTTTCGCAGAGCCGCAACGGCAACCCGTTTACCATGGCCGCTGGGGCCAGCTTTGGCGCCTACCACGCGGTCACGATGGCGCTGCGGCACCCCACCCGCTTCAACCGGGTGATCGGGATGAGCGGGATGTACGACATCCGCCAGTTCGCGGACGGCTTCTACGACGCGGCGGTGTACGGCAACAACCCGTCGCACTTCGTGAGCGACCTGAGCGACCACGGGCACCTGGAGGCGCTGCGCCGGATGGACATCATCCTGGCGACCGGGCGCGACGACAGCTTCGTGGAAAACAACCGCCACATGAGCCGCATCCTGTGGGACAAGGGCGTGGGCAACGCCCTGCGCCTGTGGGACGGCTGGTCGCACGACTGGCCGTACTGGATGAACATGATCCGCACGTACGTGGGCGGAAGCGATTGAACGGCAGTGCGGGAGTGCGGGAGTGCTGCGTGCTGAGTGCGGAGTGTGGAGTGCGACGGAAGTGCTCAGTGCCAGGTGCCCAGGGCGAAGCCGCCGGACAAGGGGCCAGCGGCGTCGATGAGTTGATGTTCCCACGCATGGGCGGAGGGAGACTCGCGCGGTGGACCGTTTGGGGCGGCGATGATGCCGGGGCGCGAGGCTCCCGGAGCGGGCGGAGAGACCCCGCAGGCGCGGCGCACGGAGGCGGGCGCGACGAGATCGAGCGGGTCCGCGCCGAGGAGGCTCACCGCCCCCGTGCAGGAGACGGATGGGGCAACAGCAGTACCGTTGCCCCGGCCGGCTCCGGAACGGGCCTGCCGCCCCCAGCAGGCAGTCACGAGCACGAGCACGAGCACCGAACGCACTGACGCACACAGCACTCACGCACTTCTTCTTACCATCTTTCCAAAACGGAGCGGCAGATGACGCTGAAAGTGGGGCTGATCGTGGGGCGCGAGTGGTCGTTTCCCCCGGCCTTCATCGAAGAAGTGAACGGCCGCAACCAGGGCGTGACCGCCGAGTTCGTGCAGCTGGGCGCGCCACGCATGGACGACCCCTGCGAATACTCGGTGATCATCGACCGCATCTCGCATGAGGTGCCGTTCTACCGCACCTACCTCAAGCAGGCCGTGCTGCAGGGGTGCACCGTCGTCAACAATCCCTTCATGTGGACGGCCGACGACAAGTTCTTCGGCGCGGCGCTGGCCACCAACCTGGGGATCGCGCACCCCAGGACCGTGGTGCTCCCCAACAAGGAGTACATCCCCGGCATCGTGCACGACGAGTCGCTGCGCAACCTCAAGTATCCGCTGGACTGGGAAGCCATCGTGGAGCACGTGGGCCTTCCCTGCATCCTCAAGGACGCGCACGGCGGCGGATGGAAGGACGTGTACGTCTGCCGCACGCTGGAAGAGCTGATCCACCACTACGATACGTCGGGCCTGCTCACGATGATCGTGCAGGAGTTCATTCATTGGGACCACTTCATCCGCTGCATCTGCCTGGGGCAGGAGGAAATCCTTCCCATCAAGTACGATCCGCGGGAACGGAAGTACCACGTGGAGCACGACCACATGAGCGACACGCTGGGCCGCCGCGTGGTGGACGACAGCCGCAAGCTGGTGCAGGCGCTGGGCTACGACATGAACTCCATGGAGTGGGCCGTAAAGGACGGCGTGCCCTACGCCATCGACTTCATGAACCCCGCGCCGGACATGGACGTGTACTCGCTCACCCCGCACTACTTCGAGTGGGTGGTCAAGCACATGGCCGACATGGCGATCCGCCTGGCCAAGAACCCGCGCCGGCAGGAGCGCGCCCTGAGCTGGGAAGGCCTGTTCACCGGATCGCGCCTGGCCACCGAGGTGGGCGGCGCGGCGGTGCTGGGGACGGGCGCGGCGCCGGCCTCCGTGAGCGGCGCCGGTGACCCGGGCGACCTGCCGGACCCGGTGGTGGACGCCAACGTGGAGATGGGCCACTCGTGAGCGACGCCGCGCTGGCCCGCCGGGCCATTGAGGAATGGCACGGGCTGCTGCAGGATTCCGCGCTCGCGGCGGACAGCGCGGAGCGGATGGAAGACGAGCACCGGCGACAGGGGATGTACTTTGGCGACCGGCCGCTCTGCTCGGTGCTGCGCCCGCGGATGCTCACCGTGGGCCAGTACCGCTGGATCCGCCGGCGCATCGGCTCGCTGATGGGCGCGTACCGCAAGATCCACGAGCGCGCGCTGGTGGACGCCGAGTTCCGCGGGCAGTTCCGCCTGCTGGACTGGGAAGAAGAGATCGTGCACTTCGACCCAGGCTTTCGCTCGCCCTGCCCCACCTCGCGCCTGGACACCTTCTTTTCGTCCGACGACCAGACGCTGAAGGTGACGGAGTACAACGCCGAAACGCCCGCGGGCCCGGCGTACATGGACGTGCTTTCCGAGGCGTTCCTCGGGCTCCCCGTCACGGGCGAATTCCTGCGGACCCACGTCCTCCATCCGCTCCCCGCGCGGCACGGGGTCATGCAGACGCTGCTGAACGCATGGCGCGAGTTCAGCGGCGGGCGCACGCTGCCGCGCATCGGCATTCTGGACTGGAACGACGTTCCCACCGTCAGCGAGTTCATCTTTTTCCGCGACTACTTTCGCGCGCGGGGCATGCAGTGCGAGATCGCCGACCCGCGCGAGTGCGAGTACCGCGACGGCAAGCTGGTGGCGCCCGGCGGCTTTGTGATCGACCTGATCTACAAGCGGGTGCTGATCGATGAACTGCTGCTGCGGATGGGGATGGACAACCCCGTGGCGCGCGCGGTCAAGGACGGCGCCGTGTGCATGGTGAACCCGTTCCGCTGCAAAATCATCTACAAGAAGGCCGGCCTCGCCGTGCTGGCCGACGAACGCAACGCGGACATGTTCACCGCGGACGAGCTGGAGTCCATCCGCGCGAGCATCCCGTGGACGCGCGTGGTGGAGGAGCGGCAGACGGACTACGAGGGGAAGCACATCGACCTGCTCCCCTGGATGGCGCAGAACCGCGACCACCTGGTCCTGAAGCCCAACGACGACTACGGCGGCCACGGCATCGTGCTCGGCTGGCTCGTGTCGGACAATGAGTGGCAGGCGGCGATCCGCACGGCGCTGGAGCGGCCGCACGTGGTGCAGGAGCGCATCATCCTTCCCGTGGAGCCCTATCCGAGTTGGGTGGACGGCGGCGTGCAGGTGACCGACCGCATGCTGGACTTGGCGCCCTACATCAGCGACACCGAGCACGTGAACGGCGGACTCACCCGCATCGCCACGGACCCGCTGCTGAACGTGACCGCGGGCGGGGGGAGCAGCGTGGCCACGTTCCTGGTGGAGGAGCGGTAGGGGGAACGGCAGGGAATAGGGAATAGGGAATAGGGAATAGGAACGGACGGGATCGGGCTAAGCACCGGGGACTCGGGACTGGGCACCGGGGACTCGGGACTGGGCACTGGGCACTGGGCACTTCTCCCTCGCGTTCTCCGGCTCGGTCCGTGCAGTTTGTGGATGGACGAAAACAACTGGTTCAGACGCTCGGGCGGATGATGGTCCGCGCCCGCTCACACACCCTCGGGGATCTCCGCCATGAAGGCGCCTTCGCTGACGCTCGGCATCGAAGAAGAGTACCAGATCATCGACCCCGAAACCCGGGAGCTCCGGTCGTACATCACGGAGCTGCTGGAATCCGACCACATGATCATGGGGGAGATCAAGCCGGAGCTGCACCAGTCCATTGTGGAGGTGGGCACCACCGTGTGCCGCACGCCGCAGGAGGTGCGCGCCGAGCTTCAGCGCCTGCGCGGCATGGTGATGGGGCTGGCCGCGCGAAAAGGGCTCAAGGTGGTGGCCGCGGGCACGCACCCGTTCAGCAGCTGGATGACGCAGGAGATCACCCCGCTGGAACGCTATATCGGCGTCAAGCAGGACATGCAGGACCTCGCCCAGCAGCTGCTGATCTTCGGCACGCACGTGCACGTGGGGATCGAGGATCCGGAGTTCCTGATTGACGCCATGAACGTGTCGCGGTACTTCCTCCCCCACATTCTCTGCCTGTCGTCCAGCTCGCCGTTCTGGATGGGGCGCAACACGGGGCTCAAGAGCTACCGCAGCGTGGTGTTCCGCAACTTTCCGCGCACGGGCGTGCCCCGCATCATGCGCGGGTGGGCGGACTTCAACGAACTGCAGGAAACGCTCGTGGCCACGCGGTGCATTCCCGACGGCAGCAAGATCTACTGGGACCTGCGCCCGCACCACGCCTACCCCACGCTGGAATTCCGCTTTCTGGACGTGTGCACGCGCGTGGAGGAAGCGGTGTGCGTGGGCGCCATTCTGCAGGCCATCATCGCCAAGCTCTGGAAGCTGCGGCGCGACAACATGACGTTCCGCCTGTACCCCTCGGACCTCATCGAGGAGAACAAGTGGCGCTCCGTGCGCTACGGGCTGAACGGCAACCTGATCGACTTCGGCAAGCAGAAGGAAAGCAGCGCCCGCGCCCTCATTCGCGAAATGCTGGAGTGGTTCGTGGATGACGTGGTGGACGACCTGGGGAGCCGCGCCGAGGTGATGTACGCGCTGCGCATCCTTGAGGAAGGTTCCAGCGCCGACCGGCAGCTCGCCGTCTTTGAGCGCACGGGCGACCTGAAGGACGTGGTGGACCACCTGATCGCGGAAACGGAAGAAGGCGTGACCATCGACGAGAACGCCAGCGTGCAGGTTCGCAGCACCTGAGCGCGGAGGGACTCCGCGAACTTCGTTTCTCACGGAGGGCACGGAGGCCGCACGGAGGTCACGGAAACGGAGAATCGCCTGGCGGGGGTCAACCCGGCCGGGCGATTCTTGTCAGGGATTCTGATCGACACGGGGGTGGGCGCGATCAGCCAGCCCTCCTGAGCGGATGAATCCGCCCGCTGAGCACTTGGGATTGGGTGCGATCAGCCAGCCTTCCTGAGCGGATGAAGCCGCCGCGCTGAGCACCTGGAATTGGGCGCGATTAGCCAGCCCTCCTGAGCGGATGAATCCGCCGCTCGGAAAGCGGAAAGCCCCGACTCATGGCCGCTGGCGCGTCCACGATCGGGGCTTCAACTGCGTTTGGACGGCGCGCGGGAGCGAAAGAGCTACAATCCCATGCGGCGCTTCATTTCCTGCAGGCGCGCCTCCACGTCGTCCTCGGCGGGGCGCGGCGGGGGCGGGGCGGCGCCGTCCAGTTCCCCGAGCGCGTCGTTGTAGGCCGCGTCGTGCTCAATGCGGCTGGCCATGCGGTCGAAGTCGTCCACCCCCGTGGTGCCCGCCTCGCGGATGGTCTGGCCGGCGCGCTGCTGGCGCACGGCGGCCAGCAGCCCGAAGCGGTTCAGGTCCGCCTCCTTGTAGCGCCGCATCATGTCCTGCACCTCCGCCGCGCGCAGTTCCTGCTCGGCGCGGGCGGCGCGCACCTTCTCTTCCAGCACGGCCACGCGCTTGCGGTGGCGCTCCGCGAACTCGGCGGCAATGCGCACCGTTTCCGCGTCCCGGATGCGCTCGGCGAGCCCGCCGCGGCGCACGGCGTCGTTCAGCGCCTGCTGCTCGCGCGCCAGCTCGGCCTCGGCGGCGCGCACGCCTTCTTCGTACAGAGGGAGCGCGGCGCGGGCCTGCACCATCTCCCGGCGCATGCCGCCCAGCAGCGCGGCCACGTCGTCTTCCGGGCCGCGGCGCCCCGCCTCAGTCACAAAGGCGCTCCAGCTTTCCGCGAACAGCTTCTTGAGATCGTTCAGCATGCCGCAAAGGTACGCACGAGCGCCGCCGCCGGTCAACGCAGCCGTGCAGCCCCTGGCCGGTCCGATTGTTGCTTTTGCGCCCCGCCAACGTTTCAACCACGGATTCGGTTCCATGCCCAAGGTTCAGCCGGCAGCACCCAGGTTCCCGGGGTTTCAGAACCTCACCAAGGAAGAGCGCAAGTCCGTCACCCACGGCGACTTCTGGATTCCGGAAGACGAGCGCGAGGTGTACAAGCTCGCCCTCGCCGCGCTGAACGAGGCGGGGGTGCCGTACGTGGTGGCGGGCGCGTACGCCATCTACGAGCACACCGGCATCTATCGCCAGACCAAGGACCTGGACCTGTTCTGCACCCCCGAGGCGGTGCTGCAGGCCATGCAGGTGCTGCGCGATTCCGGGTTCATCACCCGGCTGGAGCAGCCGCACTGGCTGGCCAAGGCCATCAGCAAGGCCAACCGCGACCACTTCATCGACATCATCTACGGGATGGGCAACGGCCTGGCCCTGATTGACGACGACTGGTTCAAGCACAGCAGCCCCGCCACGCTGGCCGCCACGCAGGTGCGCGTGGCGCCGGTGGAGGAGCTGATCTGGCACCGGCTGTTCATCCACGAGCGGCACCGCCAGGACATGGCCGACGTGGCGCACCTGATCCTGTGCAAGGGCCACCTGATGGACTGGCGGCGGCTGGTGACCAAGACGGGCGAGCACTGGCCGCTCCTGCTCTCGCAGGTATCCATGTTCCGCTACGTTTATCCCGGCTACCGCGACCAGGTGCCCGAGTGGGTGGTGCGCGAACTGGTGGCCAAGGCCGAGCAGGCCGCGCACCAGCGGTCGGAAGAGGGCGAGGAGCACAACATCACGCGCGGCACCATGATCTCGCGCTTTTCGTTCGCCATCGACGTGAACGAGTGGGGGTTCCACGACCTGCGCGAAGACAGCATCGCGGGCATGCAGAAGCACCCCGCCGTGCTGGGCTGCCTGGCGAGCGACGTGTGGGACGAGCGGGCCAACTTTGACGCGGATGACCAGTCGGCGGTTCCCACCCCGGGGGACGAAGAGGAATGACGGACGGAAGCACGCAGCAGGACGGGACCGGCGCGGCCGGCGAGGACGGAGCGGCGTTCGGGCGCCGCAGGGAAGACCGCGCCGGGCGCGTGGTGCGTGTCGCCGCGGTGGGCGACTTTCACGTGGGCGAAAAGGACGGCGGGCTGTACCGCGACCTGTTCGCCCGGGTGAACGACGAGGCGGACGTGCTGCTGCTGGCGGGCGACCTTACGCGCCGCGGCTTTCCGGCCGAGATCGAGGTGGTGATCAAGGAACTGGCCGACGTGCGCGTGCCTATCCTGGCCGTGCTGGGCAACCACGACCACGAGAGCGGCAACGTGGAGCGGGTGAACGAACTGCTGCGCGCCCGCGGCATTCACCTTCTGGACGAGGCCCCGTTCGAGCTGAACGAGCACGTGGGCTTTGCCGGGGTGAAGGGGTACATGGGTGGCTTTGGCCGCTACACCCTGACGGCGTTCGGCGAAGCGCACACCAAGGACTTCGTGGGCACCACGCTGGAAGAGGTGCAGAAGCTGGAGTTCTCGCTGCGGCGCCTGTCCACGCCGGTGCGGGTGGTGCTGCTGCACTACGCGCCCATCATGGACACGGTGATGGGCGAGCCGGAGCAGATCTTTCCGTTCCTGGGCAACGACCGCCTGGTTGAGCCGATCGACCGGTTCAAGGCGGCGGTGGTGTTTCACGGCCACGCGCACCACGGCACGTTCCGCGGAAGCACGCCGGGCGGGGTGCCGGTGTTCAACGTGTCGATGGTCCGCGTGCGCGAGGACGCCGGCGCGCCGATGTACTACGTGCACGAGATCCCCATTCCGCGGGATGACGCCGAATCCGCGCACGCCCCGGAGCCCGGGGTGGAGCAGCCCGCCGGCCGCGCGAGCTGACGCGAGGCGAAATTCAGCCGACCCTTCGCGGATCGACAGAACGGCCCTCCACCCGATCGGGCGGAGGGCCGTTTTCGTGTTCCGGGGGCAAGGGGATCGCGGAACCGCGATGGTGGCGCGGCGGCGGGGTGGGGCCCTCACCCGGCCGCGCTGAGACGCGTCCACCCTCTCCCACGAACAGATGTGGGAGAGGGAGCACACCCCAACGGCAGTCAGGCGCGGTTCGGAGGGATGGGCGCATGCCTCGGGCACCCCTCTCCACCCAGCCCCCTCTCCCGCGAGCGGGCGAGGGGGAGCAGATCGGCGCTGGGCGAGCGTCGGTGCGTGTGGCCGGCTTCGTTCCCGGCGGTTGAAACCGCGCCTCGAACGACACGAAGTCCGCCTCCGCGGACTGGAAGACCGCCGGCGCACGGCACCCGCAACGGGCTGTCCGCCAGGTCGGTTGAAGCCCCGATCGTGGACGCGACAGCGGCCTCGAGTCGGGGCTTTCCGCTGTTGGAGCGGCGGATTCATCCGCTCAGGACAGCCCGCACATCCGCTCAGGACAGCCCGCACATCCGCTCAGGACAGCCCGCGTATCCGCTC
>NZ_DASVTX010000228.1:0-5734 GCF_036387355.1 Longimicrobium sp. | reverse complement strand
CCGGCGCTTTACCGACAGGTCGCCCGCGTCGTCCGCGAGCTGGAACGGGTGGCGGCCGGTGCGCACGTGCGGCGGCAGGTGGTCCACCGTCATCTGCCCGCCGGAAAGCACCAGGGCGCGCTCCATCACGTTCTCCAGCTCGCGCACGTTGCCCGGCCACGAGTACGCCGCCAGCACGGGGATGATGTCGCGCGGCAGCGGGGGCGCCTCGATGCCCAGGCGCGGCGCGTGGCGGCGAAGGAAGTGTTCGGCCAGGGGCGGCACGTCCTCCGGCCGGGTGCGCAGCGGGGGGATGTGGATCTGCACCACGTTGATGCGATAGAACAGGTCTTCGCGAAAGCGACCCTCGCGCACCTCGTCCACCAGGTCGCGGGCGGTGGCGGTCAGCACGCGCACGTCCACGGGCTTTTCCCCCGTCCCGCCCACACGGCGAATGCTGCGCTCCTGCAGCACGCGCAGCAGCTTTACCTGCAGCGTCAGCGGCAGCTCGCCGATCTCGTCCAGGAACAGGGTGCCGCCGTCCGCTTCCTCGAACAACCCTTCCCGCGCCCGGTCCGCGCCGGTGAACGCGCCGCGCTCGTGGCCGAACAGCTCGCTTTCCAGCAGGTGCTCGGGAATGGCGCCGCAGTTCACCGCCACGAAGCCGCGGTCGCGCCGGGGCGAGGCGCGGTGCACGGCGCGGGCGATGGCCTCCTTGCCGCTTCCGCTTTCCCCCGTGAGCAGCACGGTGCTGGGGAACGGGGCCACGCGCCCGGCCAGCTCCATGACCTCGCGCATGGCGCCGCTGACGCCCACCACGTGCTCGAACCCCTCCACCTCGCCCACTTCGCGCCGCAGGCGGGCCACCTCGCGGCGCAGCTGCTCGCGCTCCTCGGCCTTGCGCAGGCTGAGGATGACTTCGTCGGCGTTGAAGGGCTTGCTGATGTAGTCGTAGGCGCCGCCGCGCAGAGCCTCCACCGCGGCGTCCAGCGTGCCGTAGGCGCTCATCATGATGACCAGGGCGGGGCCGCCGGCGCGCTGGTACCGCTCCAGGAACTCCAGCCCGCCCATGCGGGGCATGCGCACGTCGCACAGCACCAGGTCCGGCGGCTCGGCCAGCGCCATGCGCAGCCCCGCCTCGCCGTCCTCGGCCACCTGCACGGTGTAGCCCTCGTCGCGCAGGATCAGGAGCAGGGTGTGCCGCAGCCCCGCCTCGTCGTCAATGACCAGCACGCGGCGATTGCTCAACGCTCGGCCTGTTCGGTGGGAAGGGTGAGGGTGAACGCCGCGCCGCCCCCGGGCGCGGACGCCACCTCGATGCGCCCGCCGAAGTCTGCGACGGTGCTCGCGACGATGGCAAGGCCCAGCCCCGTTCCCTCCCCCGGCGCGCGGGTGGTAAAGAACGGGTCGAACACCTTGTCGATGTCGGCTTCCGGGATCCCCGGCCCGGTGTCGGCCACAAAGACGCGGATGACCTCCGTGCCGGCCTCGATGCGGTGCGGGTCGCGCACGGAGGCGGCGCGCGGGCGGCGCAGGTGCGCGTACGAGATCCCGGGGGGGTCGTCGGCGCGGCGGGTGGGGATGTTGCGCTCCGGCCGGTAGCGCTCCACCCCCGTGCGCACGTGCAGTTCCCCCGCCCCGCCCATGGCCCGGCGCGCGTTGTCGAACAGGTTGACGAACACCTGCTCCAGCAGGTGCGGCGTGCCGCGGACGGGGGGAAGCCCGTCCTGCAGTTGCAGGCGCAGCTCGATCCCCTCCAGCGCGCCCTGGCGGGTGAGCACCTCCGTGGCGGCGCGCACGGCGGCGTTCACGTCCACGCTTTCCCGCGCGCGGGTACCCGGGCGCGCGTAGTCCAGCAGTCCGCGCACGATGCGGTCAATGCGGCGCGCCTCGCCCTCCACCCCGCCCACCAGCTCGGGATCGGCGCCGCGGCGGCGCAGCACGCTGGCGTACCCCATCAGCGCGCCCAGCGGGTTCCCCACCTCGTGCGCCACGCCGGCCGCCAGCCGCCCCAGCCCGGCCATCTTTTCCGCATCCACCAGCTCGCGCTGCGTGCTGACGAGGACGCGGTTGGTTTCATCGAGCGAACTGACGTTGTGGGCCAGCCGCTGCTGGTTGTCCAGCAGCTGGTCGGTCATGCGGTTCAGGGCCTCGGAGAGCGCCGCCATTTCCCGGCTTTCGCCCACGGGCGCCCGCCGCGCGTAGTCTCCCGCGGCGATGGCCTCGGCGGCGGCGACGGCGGCCTGCACGGGGCGAAGGACGAGCCGCTCGATGAGGTGGTTGGCGAGAAGGACAAAGACGGCGACGTCCACCACGATCAGCGCGCCGAGCACCCAGGCGTTCCCGGGGCGCAGCACGGCGAGCACGGTGTTGGTGCCCACGGCCAGGACGGCGGCCGCGAGCGCCAGAAAGGTGAGGTTGAAGAGGAGCTCGGCGCGAAGCGAGCCCCGGCCGGGGCCGGGGCTCGCGGAAGATTCGGGCTGATTCACGGCTGCGCCGCGAAGGGGAGTCAGATCGCCGCCGGAGCGCGGCGCCGTGCCGGGGCACGGTCGGGTTTACCCTCGAGCGCTTCGCGCGAGATCAGGTGCCACACGTGGTCCACCACGGTGCCCGCGGGCTCCGACCAGGTGACCAGCCCTTCTTCGCGCGCCTGCTCCAGGGCCCTGCGCAGTGCATGCTTGCTGACCGGCTTTCTCATGTACGCCTCCGCAAGAGAGAAAAGGTCCAGCTCGCCGCCCGGGGCTCCGCTCCGGGCGGCCCGACGATGCGTCCTTCCTACTCTAATACGAACACCGGGCCGCCGCGAGGGGTCCGCGCCGGGATCAGAATTCCATCCAGCAATGTTGCTGATACACATTGCGGAAGCAGAAAGTTTTGGAGCGGCGAATGGGAAACCCCGTTTCTCCCAGAGGTCACCGAATATCACGAAGGCCACGGAGGAAGCGCGGAAAGGCCGGCGGAGGGAACTATCACGCAGAGACGCGGAGCGGATGAAAAGGGGGAATGGGCGGCCGAGACATGCCCACCGCTCTTCTTCGTCTCTGCGTCTCTGCGTGCCCTCCGCGTCAGACTTCGGTGCTCATCCCCAGCTCGGGGGCAATGCCGCGCATGGCCTCGATGACGAACTGCACGTGCTCGCCAAGCTCCACGCCCAGTTCCTCGGCGGCGCGGCGCACGTCGTCGCGGTCCACCCCCGCCGCGAACTGCTTGTCCTTCATCTTCTTGATGACGGACTTGGCTTCCAGGTCCGCCACCGACCGGCTGGGGCGCACCAGCGCCGCCGCCGTCACCAGCCCCGTGATCTCGTCGCAGGCGTGCAGGGTGCGCTCCAGGCGCGTTTCCGGCTGCACCCCCGTGCGATCCGGATAATGCGCCAGGATCGCGCGGATCACCGGCTCCGGGTATCCGCCCTCGCGCAGCATCTCGGCTCCGCGCAGGGGATGCTCTTCCGGCCACCGCTCGTAATCAAAGTCGTGCAGCAGGCCGGCGGCGCCGTACGTGTCCTCATCCTCGCCGAACACCCGCGCGTAGGCACGGCACGCCGCCTCCACGGAGTACATGTGGCGGCGAAGGCTCTCACTTTCCACGTACTGATGCATCAGCGCGAGCTGCGCGTCGCGGCTGGGGAGTGCGGACATCGGGGCTCCGGCTCGGGGATTCTCACGCGCCCGGCCCGGACGTGGGCGCGGGACGGCGCGAATGTAAGCCGCGGCGGCACGGCGGGGAACGGGCTGCCGCGCCATCCGCCCGGCCAGGCCAGCGCGCCCGACCTGCTCCGCGCTCCAAAGAGGCCGCACCGGGTGCCGCGCCCGTCGCATCCGTGGCGCGGAACGGATGGAAATCGTCATCCCCGACGACGGCGGGACCATGTTCCGCACCCGCCGGATTCGCTACGTTGAAGCGCCCGACCTCCCTGCCCTCCCCTGCCGGGATACCGCCGGATGGCCCCTCTGTCCCTCCCACGCATGCTCGCCCGCGCGATCCGCACGGCCACGGTCGCGCTCGCCGCCTTTGCGCTCCCGCCGGCATCCGCCGCCGCGCAGCGTGTGGCGGCGGGTGCGGACGGCGAGGCGCGGTACGCCATCGCGGGGTGGACCACGGAGAACGGCCTGCCCTCCAACGTGGCGCGCGACATCCGCCAGACGCCGGACGGCTTTCTGTGGCTGGCGTCGTACGAGGGGCTGGTGCGGTTCGACGGCGTGGCGTTCCGCCTCTTCTCCGAAGCGGAGATCCCGGGGCTGGCGCGCGCCAGCTTTCGCCGCCTGGCGGTGGACGGCCGGGGCGCGCTGTGGGCGGCCAGTGAATCCGGCGGCGTGGTGCGCTGGGCGGGCGGCCGGTGGAAAGTCTTTACCACGCGCGACGGGCTGGCGAGCGACCGCATCACCGCGCTGCTCCCCGATCCGGAGGGCTCGCTCTGGGTGGGGACGCGCGAGGGGATCAGCCGCATTGCGGGGGACCGCGTCACCCCGCTGCGGCTGCCCCCGGGCGAGGCGCAGCCCGCCGTGACCGCGCTGGCGCTGGACCGGGCGGGCGCGTTGTGGATCGGCACGCTGGCCGGCGGCGTGCTGCGGCACCACCGCGGCGCCATCACCCGCGTAACCCGCGCCCAGGGACTGGGCGACGACCGGGTGACGGCGCTGCACGCGGATGCGGCGGGCACCGTGTGGGCGGGCACCTTCGCCGGCGTGGCGCGCATCCAGGACGGCCGGGTGACGCGTCCGGGCGCGGCCGGCGCCGTGCATCCCGCGCCCGTGAACGACCTGCTGCAGGACGGGGACGGCGCGTGGTGGCTGGCCGCCGACAACGGCCTGTTCCGGCTGGAAGGCGAGCGCATCACCCCCGTGCCGCGGCCGGACGGCACGCCCTTCACCCAGGTGGAAGGGCTGAACGCGGACGCGGAGGGCAACCTGTGGATCGGCTCGCGCCAGGGCGGCCTCTTCCGCCTGCGCCGGGCCGGGGTGCGCATGCTCACCACCCGCGACGGCCTGCCGAGCGACTTCGTCACGGCGGTGACGGGAGACGGCGCGGGCGGCGCGTGGATCGCCACGCACGGCGGCGTGGCGCACCTCGGGGCGGGAGGCGCGGTGGAAAACACACGTCCCGCCAGCACTCTGGCGGATGCCGTGGCGCGCGACGTGGTGCGCGACCGGGCCGGCAGCGTGTGGGTGGCCACCAACGGCGGCCTTTCGCGCATCCACGCGGGGCGCACCACGACGTACACCGTGCGCGACGGCCTGCCCGACGACCGGGTTCGGGCGCTGCTGGAGGACCGCTCCGGCGCGCTGTGGATCGGCACGTACAACGGGCTGGCGCGGCTGGCGGACGGCCGCTTCACGCGGTTCGGCGCGGCGCAGGGGCTGCCGGATGGGTACGTGCTTTCGCTGCACGAGGACCGCGGCGGCACGGTGTGGGTGGGGACGCAGTCGTCCGGGCTGTTCCGGCTGCAGGGCGGCCGGTTCGTCGCCGGCCCGAGCGCGTTGGCGGGACAGCCCGTCTTTCGGATGACGAGCGACGCGGACGGCACGCTCTGGGCGGGCACGTCGCGCGGCCTGGCGCGCCTGCGCGGCGGGCTCGTGACCATGTTCACCACGCGCAACGGGTTGCGCGGCAACACGGTGTTCCAGGCGCTGGACGACGGCGCGGGCGCGCTCTGGCTCACGGGGCCGTGGGGGATTGCGCGGGTGCCTCGAAAGGACCTGGAGGTCGTGGGCGCCGGGCGGGCGCGGGTGGTGAACGCGACGGGGTTCGGGGTGAG
>NZ_DASVTX010000227.1:0-3609 GCF_036387355.1 Longimicrobium sp. | reverse complement strand
AAGTCCGAGCCAGGTGACGAATCCCGGTGCACCTGACGTGAGGAATCGCGGTGCGCCTGGTGCCATCTCACGCCGCTCGCGCCGCAGGCGCCGCCTGCGGCAGCACCTCCGCCCTGCCACCCACCTCGGCGCCGGGGTGTCATTCTGAAGGAGCGTGCGCTGCGCTTTCCCCGGCACCGCGTTCATGCGCGACTGAAGAATCCCGGACCGAAACGTCCGCCGCGCCGCGGTCCGGCGTGGCGCGCTCCAGCCTCTCCCGCCGCACCCGCCGCGTCCGAGCGCGGCGCGCAGCCGGGCGTGCATCGGATGCGGTGGCGCGGGATTCTTCGGTCGGCGCCAGAGTCTGGCGTGGCGGACGGTGCCGCGCGGCGCCTCCGCTCAGAATGACACTCGATGTCCGAGGCGGGCGTGGGAACCCGGTGCGACGGAGGTGAGGAATCGTGCGCCTGGCGCATCTCGCGGCGCTCGCACCGCCGGCGCCGTCTGCGGCGGCACCTCCCCTCCACCGGTGTCCTGCCGCCCACTTCGGCGCTGAGGCGTCATTCTGAAGGAGCGTGCGCCGCGCTTTCCCCCGTGCCGAAGTCATGCGCGACTGAAGAACCCCGGACCGAAACGTCCGCCGCGCCGCAGTCCGGCGTGGCGTGCTCCAGCCTCTCCCGCCGCGCCCGCAGCGTCCGAGCGCGACGCGCAGCCAGGCGTGCACGGGATGCGGTGGCGCGGGATTCTTAGGTCGGCGCCAGAGCCTGGTGTGACGGACGGTGCGGCGCGGCGCCTCCGCTCAGAATGACGCTCGAAGTCCGAGCCGGGTGAGGGGGCCCGGTGCGGCTGATGTGATAGGTCCCGTGCGGCATGTGCCAGGTTGACGGAGAAAGAACGCGGAGGTTCACGGTACCTATCCGTACCGTGAACCTCCGTGCCCTCCGTGCGAGGGGGTTGCCCTCAGTGCTCCGTCAGCGCGCCGGGGCGTTGGCGACGGACTCGAACAGGCCGTTGAACAGCAGCTTGAACGTGCCGTGCGGCTGCGCGCGGAACGCGATCTCAGGGCCGAACAGGAACAGCTTTCCGCGCCCCACCTCGGCGGACACCACCGCCGCGCCGTTCTGCAGGTGCTCCTGCCCCCACGCCCACCCGCTGCGCAGCGGCGTCGCCGAATCGTACCACGCCACGCGGCGCACGCCGCGCGCCTCGGCGCCCGCTCCCAGGCGGAAGACGGGCGAGTCGTCGAACATCACGTCCGCCTGCTCCGGCATTCCCCACGCGACGGGCTGCGTATTGTCGACCCGCACCCGAAGCAGCGATCCGGGAATGAAGAACTTCTCGCGCGGCAGGTGGCGCGGCTGGCCGTCCGGACCCGCTTCCGCCAGCGCGTCCTCCACCGGCAGCCCCAGGTGGCGGGCCAGCGCCGTGGACGAGCCGATGGTCACCACCGTGCCGCCGTTCTCCAGGAACTCGCGGATCCGGGGCACCGTCCGCTCCACCGTGACGTTGCCCACCTGCGCGCGGAACTCCTCGGGGATCGTTGCAGGGTCCGGCATGCCCGCCATGACGCCGCCTCGCCCGTCACGCTCCGGAATGGCGCCATCCACAAAGACGATGACGTCGTACTTGGCGTTCAGGTTCCCCGCATCCAGTTCCTGCTGGAATACCTGGCGGTAGGGAAAGCCGAACTGCTCGAACACCCAGCGCGTCCATCCGCTGGGCATGCTGCCGCCGTAGCGGTCCCACAGCGCGATGCGCAGAGGCCGCAGCGGCGTGGCGCCAGCGGGGCGGGGGCCGGTACCCACCGTGAGCCCCAGCGAGTCCGCCAGCGCCTGCACCCGGGCGCGCGGCACGCCGCCGCTCACCCAGAAGTCGCCCGCCTGTGCGCCGCGCCCGGCTTGCCGCACGCGCCAGACCTCCGCGCCCGAGCCCAGAAGCCGGTTGACGGCCGCGAACGCGTCGTTCTGCCGCGCCGTCAGAATCCACCCCTGCCCGCCGGCGGCCACGCGGCCTCCGGGGCGCGGCACGTTCCACTCCGTCACGGGCACGAACGGACCCGTGAAGCCTTCCAGCACGCGGTCGAACTGCACGCCCATCTGGTAGGCCAGCGTCCACCCCGCGTTGTCGTACGGGGGAATGGGCGGGCCGCCCTGGTACAGAAAGTCGTTGGGGTGGTCCTGCGGCTCGAACATGTCCAGCACGTGCGGGCGGAACGCCTGCGCCCCCATCACCACGTACGACCCCGCGGGATACCGCTTGCCGGCCACGGTGAACGGGGCCGTGGCCCGCTGCACCTCCACGCCCGTTTCACGCAGTGCGTCCAGGAACTTGAGCGCGGTGGCAAAGTCCGGCTGGTCGGCGGGGATGATGTAGCCGCGCGCGTCCCGCCACTCGGGGCGGTGCAGCATGGCCTGGTAGCGCGCCGACTCCTCGGCATTCGCCGCGCCGGCGAACTGGCCGCCAGGGGCCATGACGGCCGTGGCCTCGCCGGGGCCGCCGGGCCGCTCGCCGCGGATGGCGGCGCGCACCGAGTCCACGTGGCGCGGCATGACCGTCCACTCGTCGCGCTGGCCTCGCTGCACGGAGTTGCGCGCCATCCGCCACATGTTGGTCAGCAGCGTCTGCCGGTAGCGCGAGGCGTAGTCCAGCACGGCGTAGTTGGCCGTGACCGAGTAGTCCACGGAGCGGCGGAAGTGCCACCGCTGCGGGGCCACGGGCGCGGGCAGGTCGCCGCTGGGGATCTGGCGGTTGGGCACAAAGGCCACGTCCATGGGCGTGGGATTGCCGATGGTTTCCGTCAGCAGCCCGATCATGTTGTGAAAGTAGGCCGTGGTGCGCAGGCCGCCGTTCCACCAGGTGCTGTAGTTGCTGCCGCGCCGCTGCGTCACCCCCGGCTTGTCCTCGGCCAGAAAGCGGTTCTGCATGGCCGCGCCCACCATGTCGATGCCGCTGATGATGAGCGGGTCGTAGTTGTAGTTGAACGGGTCGCGGAAGGGCGGGGCGAACATCACCGTGCCCGTGGGCCCGGTCTGGTGGTGGTTGTACACGATCTGCGGCAGCCACTCGTGGTACATCACCCGGTTCATGTTCTCCGTCTCGGGCTGCGTCGAGGCGTAGAAGTCACGGTTGTTGTCGTGGCCGATGTACTTCTGGTACAGCCGCGGCACGCCCATCATGGTGCGCGCCTCCCGGTTGGGATTGCGGGTGTACCAGTTGCTCACCAGCTCCATGCCGTCCGGGTTGGCGTGCACGGCCAGGATGATGACGTCGTCCAGAATGCGGCGCGTTTCGGCGTCGTTGCGGCTCACCAGCTGCCAGACGGTTTCCATGAGCTGCTGCGCGCCCAGGACTTCGGTGGCGTGCAGCCCGCCGTCGATCCACACGATGGCCTTGCCGTCCGCCGCCAGCCGCGCGGCGGTGGCGCTGTCCACGCGCCCCATGGCCAGGGTGCGGCTGATGTCGCGGTAGCGCTCGGCGTCGCGCAGGTTGGCCGGGCTGCTCACGATGGCCATGATCTGCTCGCGCCCCTCGGCCGTGCGCCCCATGGGCACCACGCGCATGCGGTCGCTCTGGCCGTCCAGCTTGCGCCAGTACTCCACGAACTGGGTGTAGTTGGGGAGCACGTAGTCG
>NZ_DASVTX010000226.1:0-18397 GCF_036387355.1 Longimicrobium sp. | reverse complement strand
CTCCGGCGCCCCGTTCCGTCGCTGGTTGCCGCTCAGCCGCCGCGCTCGCCTTCCAGCATGGCCAGGAGCCACGCGGGCGCCTCGGTGCCCGCTTTTTCGTGCTGCTGCACCAGGAGCGAGAGAAGCTGTACGCGAGCCGCGGGCTGCCGCTCGTCGGCAATGCCGTCGAGCAGAATGGCGAGCGCCGCCCGCACCGTCTCTTCCGAGAACTCTCCCCGGCTGCCGGTCCGGTTCACGTACCACGCGGTGAGCTTGCGCAGCGTGCCCCGGTAGGGCGATGTCCCGTTGATGAAGTGCTGCAGCCCCATGGGGCTCATCGGGATCGCCCTCGCCACGGCGCGCAGCGAGGTTTGGGCGACGGCGCGCCGCGCCGCCTCCCGGATGGCCTCGACGGGAATGCGGCGGAGATCAGGAGTTTCGCTCACGCGACCTCCTGTTCCGGCCGGCAGACCCGGTGGCACTGTCTAAACCGTTTATCTTCGTATCTAGTACACTGTTCAGTCTAAGGCCCCGGCCCTCCGTTAACAAGAGGCGCGTTCCGAATTTCCGGAACGGGAGTCAGGTGGACAGTGTTCACGCCCCGCGCGGCGCCAGCCGTTTCCCCGCTCCGGCCACCTGATCGCAAAACGTCACCATTCGGACTACGCCCCGTGCGCACGCTCTCCGGATGCGCGCGGGGCGCCGCCTCAGCCCTCGGCGCGCCCGCCGCCGCGGGGTGCCCGCTCGCAGCGCGGGCCCAGGCTGGTGAGGCTGGTGGTAAGGCTGCGCTTGAGCGCGCCGGTAAGCTCGATGCGCTCCACGCGAATGGCGGCGCCCGGCTCGGAAACCACCACGGAGCGGGCCACCGCCGCGTGCCCGCGCTTGGGATCGATGTTGCGGCTCATGTCAGTACGCCTCCTCGGTGAACGCCGCGATTCCGGCGCATGCGCCCAGCACGATCTGCTGAACGCGGGGATCAAAGAACTCCAGCTGGCACGAATCCAGGTACACCACCGCGACTGCCTCTTCGTCGCGGCTCAGCAGCGGCACCGCCATCCAGGCCTGCCGGTCGGCGGAAAGGGCGCGGGCGTCGGCCTTGGTAAAGGAGTACGAGTGGATGAGCTCCGCCACGTAGTTCTCGTAGCCCGCGTACTCGCGCGACGAGGCGTAGATCGCCTTTTCGCGCACCGCCCGGCCAATGATGCCCGACCGCACCGAAAAGCGCCGCCCCGCGCCCCCGCCTCCCCCGCCCACGTACGGCACCAGCTGCTCCAGCTCTTCGGGCGCGCGGCCCGGGTGCTCCGCGGGCACCACGCGGTGGGTGGTGACGCGCAGGATGCCGTCCGGCTCGGCGGGGATGTCGAGCGCCCGGCGAATGACCCCGTGCAGCACGAAGAGCGCGCCGCGCAGCCCCTCGTAGTCTTCGGTGCGGCGGCGTTCGCGGTCCTGGGCGCCCGCGTGCAGCACCTTGACCACGCTGGCCACCGACAGCCACGCCGCGCCGCCCAGCAGCGCCCACCCCAGCGGAAAGGTAGCCGGGTTGGCCAGGTTGGCGGCCGCGCCCCCCACGGCCGCCACCAGCGGCGGCACCACCGAGATCCCCTCCACGACGTGCCGCTTTTCGTAAAACCGCGTGGGCCGCCGCCCGGGGATCCTGCGCATTGCCTCGCTCTGGCCGGGGTGCCGCTACGCATCAGCCGGGCCGCCCGGCCACAGCGTCAACGTTAACAGCCCTCACACCGTTCTTCAAGGGTCTTGAAAATCCCTCTCAATACCCGACACGGGCGTGCAATTCCCTGGGATTTCGCCCACCGCTCCGTCCTTCATACCGGACGGAAATGACGGGCGATCCGGGGTCCTTTCCCATGCCGCCACCCCCGTGCAAACCGATCACTCCGTCTGGCGGCGATGAGAGGAGCAGGAGCATTTCCCTGGGATCGAAGAGCGTCCCACCGCACGCGGCGGGCGCTGTCCTTTGTGGATGACAGGCGGCACGGAGGCGAGCGGCGGTGCGACGGGCGGATGAAATTGCGGCGCAATCACTTGGGGCGATTGGAGGACCCGGGCGCCACGATTGCCTTGCAGATGGGCCGCGGGATTCGTTCGCGTTGTTCCTGCTTCTGGCCCTTTCTCCCGGATACGAACCATGCCCAGCCTTCGCTCAGCCCTCGTGCTCGCCCTTCTGCTGCTCGGCGCCGCGCCGGCCGCCTCGCACGCCCAGTCTTCGTACGGAGGCGGGGTGGAGCGCGTCTCCCGCCTGGACAGCCAGCTGGAAAACGCGCTGCGCTACTACGGATACGAACCGTACCGCCTCACGCGGGACCAGTCGTACGCGCTGGACCGCGCCCGCACGGAGCTTCTGGGCGCGGGAACGGGGCGGCGCGCGCTCAGCCGCACGCAGGCCACCGCCATCGTGTACATGGCGCTCGTGTTTCCCCGCGAGCAGGGGCGCTACGACCGGCAGGGCCGCGGATACGGCGACTACGAGGGGCGCGGCGGCTACGACCGCCCGAACGGCGGGTACGGGCGCGAGCCGCGGCGCGGGCGCTGCGTGGAAGTGGAGGCGCAGGCGTACGAACTGGGCAACGTGGTGAGCGGTTCCGCGCGGGACGGCGGCTTGTTCGTCAACGATCCGGAGAAGGGGCAGGCCCGCTCGCTGGCGCGCCGCATTCAGCAGGGCGCGGTGCAGTGCGGGCGCTCGGACGCGGCGGACGTGGCCGGCGAGATCATCGAAGAGCTCTCGCGCCCGCTTCCGGAGCGCAGCGGGATCGCGCGGCAGGTGGCAGAGCTCAAGAGCGCGCTGCGGGGCGAGCGGTACGACGGCGACTGGCGCTGAGCGTCAGGCCGGCGCGCCGGACCGTTCGTCGCTACGCTCCCGGTCCGCCGTGCGGCGGACCGGGAGCGCCAGCAGAAAGCGGGCGCCCTCGGGGCCGTCGAACTCGGCCCAGGTGCGTCCGCCCAGCGACTCCATGGTTTCGCGGACGATGCTGAGGCCCAGCCCGGTGCCCTCCACCCCGGTCACCGTGCTGCCGTGGGCGCGGTAGAAGCGGGAAAAGAGCCCCGCGCGCGCATCTTCCGGCACGCCCAGCCCGTTGTCTTCCACCGACACCACCAGCTCGCGCCCGCGGTCCGCGGCGGCCAGACGGCCCGTAACACGCACCCAGCGGCTCTCCTTGGCCGGGTCCGAGTACTTGATGGCGTTGCTCAGGTAGTTGGTCAGGCACAGTTCCACCGCGCCCGCGTTCACCTCGATCTCGGGGAGCGGCTCAATGTGCACGGCCACATTGCGCGCCTGCGCCATCTCGCGAAGCTGGCGGCACACTTCGGCGGCCACGCGCGGCAGCGGAACGTTGCGCTGCTGGCGCGAATCGTTGTCCATCCGCGACAGCTCCAGCAGGTTCTGCAGCACGTCCTGCATCCCCTCCGCGTTCTGCGTCACCATGGCGGCAAAGCGGGCGCGGCGGTCCGGATCGGCGCTGATGTCGGGGTCGGCCAGCAGCTGCCCGGCGCCCAGCACCGCGCCGATGCGGTTCTTCAACTCGTGCGTGACCATGCGGTTGAAGCTGCGCAGACGCTCCTCGCGCTCGCTTACGCGCTCGGCGGCGAGCCGCAGGTACTGCGAGGTGGTCAGCTGCTGAATGACGGCCACGGCGCGGAACAGCCGGTGCGCGCAGGCCAGCAGCTCCGGGCGGGTGCAGGGCTGGTCGATCTCGTCGACGGTGCGCACCAGGAACTGAAAGAGCACGCCGCCCAGGATCTCGTATTCCTTGAGAATTTCGTGGGCGTCGAAGCCCTGCGCGTACCGCAGCCGCCCCAGCTCCAGCGCCTTGCCGATGACGGGCGAGTCGCCGGCGATGTCTTCTGCCGGGTTCTCCAGGTAGTCGCCGATGCGCTCCATGAGCAGCGGCACGTGGTCCAGCAGTTCATCGGTGGGAAACACGCGGTTGGGCTCGATCTCCACCCGGGCGACGATGCGGTCCAGCCACCGGCGCGTAAGGTCGTCCGCCTCGGCGCGCATGCGCGTGGCGAGCTCGTGGGCAAGACTGCAGTTCGTGTTGATGTCCATCCGACGTTCCCGGACCCGTGTGCGTTGGAACCCGCCGCAGGCAAGCACGATGCGGGCCGCTCCGCCGTCCAGCCCCGAATCAGCGAGGGTTCCGGGTGGAACGCTGCACCCTCCCGGGCATGCCACGCGCGACGGATGGAGGTGCGCGAGAAGGCGATCTCCGTGCAAACCCTGGATGGGAGCAGCGTGGTGTGGCGGTACCAGGGCAGATCCTGATGGTGGATGATCTTGACCCGGAGGACGAGGAGTTCGTCCTGCGTTCGCGCGAGCTTCTGCAGCGCTCGCGCGACCTGATCCTGTCATCCCATCTCCTGCTGCAGCGGCTGAAGCGCGAGCAGGATCATCGCGAGGCCCCCGGCCCGCCCGAGCCGCCCCCTCCGCCCGGCTGAGCGGTCCCGCTTCACTGGCTCCTTCCACTTCCATATCCCGCGGCATTCCATCCACCGCGCCGGGCGGATACCTTGTCGCCGGGCAGGCGCTCACGCATCGCCCTCCCTTTCGTACTTTCGTACTTTCGTACTTTCGTACTTTCGTAGTTTCGTACTTTCGTACTTTCGTACTTTCGTACCTTCGTACCTTCGTACCTTCCCAATCTCCGTCCATGTCCGACCTGATCCTGACCGCGCGGCGCATTCACGTCCTGGGCACGCACGGGCCCGTGCAGGCCCTGTTGATCCGCGACGGCCGCATCGCCGCCGCGGGCACGGAAGCGGAGGCGCGCGCCGCTGCGCTCCTGGGCGCCGCGCATGAGCACGTGGACGGCGTGGTGACGCCCGGGCTGGTGGACGCGCACGTGCACCTGACCACGTGGGCGCTCGCCCGCCGCCGCGTGGACCTGAACGCCGCCCGCACGCTGAACGAGGGCGTCGCCGCGGTCGCCGAGGCGGCCGGCACCGGCGAGGGGTGGATCCGCGGCCTGGGGTGGGACCAGCACCGCTGGGGCGGCCTTCCGCACCGCGAGCCGCTGGACAACGTGTGCGGCGGGCGGCCGGTGTTTCTGCAGAGCCACGACCTGCACGGCATCTGGGTGAATGGCGAGGCCCTCCACCGCTGCGGCATCACCCGCGACACGCCGGACCCGGAGGGCGGCACCATCGTGCGCGGCGCGGACGGCGAGCCCACGGGCGTGCTGCTGGAAGAAGCGATGAAGCTCGTCTCCGTGCACCTGCCGCTGGAATCCGCGGAGGAAGTTCGCGAGGCGCTGGTGGATGCGCAGCGCGAATGCCACCGGCTGGGACTCACCGGCGTGCACTCGGTGGAAGTCACGGGGCTGGACGACTTTTCCGCGATGGAGCTGGATGGAGCGCTGCGCCTGCGCGTGCTGCAGGCCATTCAGCTGAACAGGCTGGACCAGGCGCTGGCGCTGGGGCTGCGCAGCGGGTTCGGCGGCGAGTGGATCCGCATCGGCGGGCTCAAGATGTTTCTGGACGGCGCGCTGGGATCGCGGACGGCGCTCATGCGCGAGCCGTACGTGGGCTCGGATGACCGGGGCATCAGCACGCTGCCGCCGGACGAGTTCCGCGTGCACGTGCAGCGGGCGGCGCTGGGCGGCATCTCGTCCACGGTGCACGCCATCGGCGATGCGGCGGTGGAGCTTGCCATCGACGTGCTGGGAGCGGCGCCGCGGGTGGCCGCCATGCCGCACCGCATTGAGCACGTGCAGCTGTGCCCGCCGGACCTGTGGGAGCGCGCCGGCCGCTCGGGGCTCATCGGCAGCATGCAGCCCATCCACCTGATGAACGACATTCCCGCCGCCGAGCGGCACTGGGGCCACGAGCGGTCGCGCGGCGCCTACCCGCTCTCGCACCTGATGCGCGCCGGGATGACGCTGGCGTTCGGGTCCGACGTGCCGGTGGAATCGTGCGATCCGCGCATCGGGCTGTTCGCGGCGGTGCGGCGGGTGGGGTGGAACGGCGAGCCGGCGGAGGGATGGTGGCAGGAGAACGCCATCTCGGCCGAGGAGGCGCTGCGGGCCTACACGGAGGGCCCGGCCGTGGCCGCGGGCCTTGCGCACCGCACCGGGCGCCTGCTCCCGGGCTACGACGCGGACCTGGTGGCCTGGGACGTGGACCCGCTGGACTGCGACCCCGACCAGCTCCGCACCATGAACTGCGTGCTGACGATGGTGGCCGGCGAGACGGTTCACCGGGCGTGACGTCAGAGCGGATGTGAACGGACAGGGCGCTGGCCGCCGTCATTCTTGACGAGCAATGGCCGCGAGGTATCTTTATCGTACGAAATGGACTGGGCATACCTGGTCGGCGGTGGGCCTCGTGTACCTCGAGGCCCACCGCTTCTTTCGTGCGGGCACCAAGTTGCCAAGAAGACGGCGATGACGGATACGACGACGTTGTACCGGCCGGTCGGGCGCGCGGAACTGGCGCTGATCGAGCAGAGCGGATGGAGGGCGTTTCCGCCGCGGCTGGAGCACCAGCCGTTCTTTTATCCCGTTGCCAACGAGGCGTACGCGGTGCAGATCGCGCGCGACTGGAACACGCGCGATGCCGCTTCCGGCTACGCGGGATACGTGACGCGGTTTGCCGTGGACGCCGCGTTTTTGGATCGCTATCCGCTGCAGACCGCCGGCGCGGCCATGCACAAGGATACTGGATCCCCGCGGAGGAGATGGACGACTTCAACCGCGCCATCGTGGGGCGCATCGAGGTCACGGCGGAGTTCATCGGTGAGCAGGGCGGCCGCGGCTGATCATCCAACCGGGCGCGCATCTCTTCACACCGAAGCCCCGGACCCGGCCTCAGCGGCCGTGGTTCGGGGCTTTGTGATGGGCGAGAACGCGTGCTCCTGGCGGGCGGCCCGGGCGAGCGCCGTCCGTCAGGATGCGTGGAGAAGCGTGTACAGCAGGGCGAGCATGATCGTCGTCAGGGCGAACTCCGCCAAGTGCAACAGGAGGAGCGAACGGCGGAGCGCGTGATACACTCGCCGGCGTTATGGCCGCGGCTCCTGAGCCAGCCGCAAAAATAGCAGCGTCGTGTGAAGCCCCCGATCCCACCAGAAGTACACGACGCGATTGCGGCGGAGCAGCCCCACGATCAGCGATGCAGCGCGAGTCGTGGGTTACGGCCGGATCGTGCTCCCCCAGTAGCCGATCGCGAATATTCCAACGATCATCACCAGCCCCAGAAGCGATCTGGCCGACACCGGCGCGCTCACTGGCCTGCCCCTCCCTGGCACATCTTGGTCGCGCGGTGGATCAGCGGCGTCACCAGCGCGCCGCGTGGCGGCTGGAACGGCGGATAGCCGCTCTGCCGCGCCGTTTCGTTGAGCGCGCGCGGCTCGCCATCCACCTCGATGACGACCGATCCGCCGGTGAAGCACAGCAGCGTGGCGGAATCCGCTTTGAGCGGCCATGCTCCGGGCACGTCGTGGCGGTGGATGACCGCCACGGGCGCGGACTCGGCCACTTCTCCCTCGTCCCGCTGGATGGGCGGGTTCATCCAGAAACCCGCGATCAGGACGGCGTAGAAGAGCGCGGGAATCAGCGCGATCACCCCGCCGATCACCAGCAGGACCTTGAGGATCAGCCATCCCCGGCCGCGCGGCGGATCGGTCGTTGGCGGTGCGCCGGCGGGCGGTTCGGAATCCCGCGGGTCAGAGTGCGTCGGGTCGGGCATGCGGGTCGCGGAGGGAGCGCCGGGCACAGGCTGCGGGTGGTAAACATGGGGCGCCGGCCGGCGAACATCAACGGACCGCCGCCCATCCTCAACGGGATTACAGACGATGACGCCGGAAGGTTTGGAGCGCGCGGCCCGCATGGTGGCGGATTCCGGGCTGCTGGCGGTGAGCAGCGGCGCGGGGATGAGCAGGGAGAGCGGCATTCCCACCTTTCGCGACGCCATGGAAGGGCTGTGGGCGCGGTTCGATCCGCAGGAACTGGCCACGGAAGCCGGATTCCGCGCCAACCCGCGCCGCGTCTGGAGCTGGTACGCGTGGCGGCGCGAGCGCGTGCTGAACGCCTGTCCCAATCCCGGGCACGTCGCCGTCGCCCAGCTCGCGGAGATCGTCCCCGAACTGGTCGTCGTCACGCAGAACGTGGATGGGCTGCACGCCGATGCGGGGTCGCGCGGCGTGGTGGAGGTGCACGGAAGCATCCGCCGCGTCCGCTGCCTGGATCGCGGCCACGCGTTCACCGGCGAACTGCCGCCGTACACGGAAGGCGAGGAGCAGGACCCGCCGCCCTGCCCCGTCTGCGGATCGCCGCTGCGGCCGGACGTGGTGTGGTTCGGCGAGATGCTGCCGGTGGACGCCGTGCAGCGCGCCTGGTCCCTCGCCGGGCGGTGCGGCGCCATGCTGCTCATCGGCACGTCGGGAACGGTGTGGCCGGCGGCCGAACTGCCGCTGGTGGCCCGCCGCTCCGGCGCCCGCGTGATTGAAGTCAATCCGCATCCCAGCGAACTGACGCACGCCGCCGACGTGTTTCTGCAGGGCCCCGCCGGCGAGGTGCTCCCCGCCCTGCTCGCGGCGATCCGTACTGCGGCGCGGTAACGGTGGCCAGCACGCCCGCGCGTTGGTGCAGTAGTATGGGTACAGGGGAACTTGATGACCGGGTCCGTCAGATAGTACCGCGGAAAGCATGGTCCACTCCAACAGCCATGGAGGCCTTCATGAACGCACGCATTCAACGGATCGCGGTGGACGTCATTGCTCTCCTGGGGCTACTCATCACGATCGGGGTGGAGCTTTCCGACACCCTTGCCGACGGAGGCAACCCGAAGTGGGGCACAATCATCGGATTCGCCATGCTGATCGGTGGGGGAATGTGGGCACTCGACCGGGTGATGCACCGACTGGAAGCGCTCGAAACATCTCAGCAGCGGACGATCTCCTCGCTGGAATCCGCCAGACTGGGCTGGAGACTCGGGGAACTCGAGACCGTGTGCGAACAGAACTCGAGTCTGGTTCACGTCCGGGCGGCGAGGGACATGGCCGACCGGCTGCACGCGACGTTCGTCCCGGGCATCATCGACGAGATCGAAGCGGCCTGCAAGAAGCCGGAGAGCCAGATCAGCATCGACGATGTATCCCCCGTGCACGACCTGCTCGCAGCGCTGGCGACCCACCTGCCGAATGGCGGCGTCTGGCTTGGAATTACCCTGCGCGAACGTACGCAGGACTGGACCAGCTATGACGACGCGTTTCGCAGGTTTGTGACGACCGTCCGCGATCGCGCCGGGCGGGGTGAAATCCAGGTTGGCCGGATCTACGAATTTTCCTCGGAGGAAGCGCGGGAGTCGATGTCGGAAGCGCTCGCGACGGCACAGAAGGAAAAGATCAACGTCCGCACCATTGCTCCTGGCGGGCATCGCGACATTTCTATCCTGTTCGCGCCATCCGGGCGTTCAGGGGACGAGCCCCGCTTCGACAACAATCTCGTCGACAGCTTGAAGATCGGTGGATACCGGGTGCTGTGCGCCGCCGAATTCGACACCCGTGGTGACGGAGTCATCCGCGGCGTGACGCTTTTGGGGCCGGAGCACGAGAGGGCAGAGGAACTACTGGCTCTGTACGATCAGCGCTGGCGAGAGGCCGTGCCCCTGCCCGAACAGGGACACCTCCGCGCAACGTCCTGAACGTCCCCGTGTACCGCGCCGGTCACGTGCGGCAGGCAATTTGAACGAAGTTCAGACAAATTCGTCTCGCGCCCCCTTGCGCGGGCGGGCGGGGACGGCATGTTGTCCGTCTTCCACTCCGCGCGGCGGCCGGTCCGGTCCTTGCCCGCCGCACGGGGAACCGCACGACCACGGATCCGGTTCTGATGCAGAGACGCACCAAGATCGTTTGCACGCTTGGCCCTTCCAGCTGGTCGCCGGAGCGCATCGACGCGCTCATCGCGGCCGGCATGGACGTGGCGCGCATCAACTTTTCGCACGGAACGCAGGAGCGGCACGCGGAAACCATCCGCAACGTCCGCGAGGCCTCCGTGCGCGCCGGCCGCCCCATCGCCGTGCTGGGCGACCTGCAGGGCCCCAAGATCCGCGTGGGCGTGCTGCCGGAGCCGCGCACCCTCAAGTCCGGCGACCGCCTCACCTTTGTGCCCGAGGGCGAGCACACGGGCGACGAGCTTCCCACCACCTTTCGCGAGCTGGCGCAGGACGTGGAGGTGGGCGAGGTGGTGCTGCTGGCGGATGGATTGATGGAGCTGATCGTGGAAGACGTGCGCCCGCCCAAGGTGGACATGCGCGTGATCCACGGGGGCGAGCTGAGCAGCAACAAGGGGATCAACCTTCCCAACACGCTGGTCAGCATTCCGTCGCTGACGGAAAAGGACCTGAGCGACCTGGCGTTCGCCCTGGAGCAGGGGGTGGACTACCTGGCCCTTTCGTTCGTCCGCTCGGCGGAGGACGTGCGCGACCTGGTGAGCCGCATTCCTCCCGGCGGCCCGCTGGTGGTGGTCAAGGTGGAGAAAGGGATGGCACTGGAGAACCTGGACGCCATTCTGAGCGAGTCGGCGGCGGCGATGGTGGCCCGCGGCGACCTGGGGGTGGAGCTCCCGTTCGAGCAGGTGCCGCTGGCGCAGAAGCGGATGATCCAGATGGCCAACCTGGCGGCGCGCCCGGTGATCACGGCCACGCAGATGCTGGAGTCCATGATCGAGAACCCGCGCCCCACCCGCGCGGAAGCCTCGGACGTGGCCAACGCCATCATCGACGGCACCGACGCGGTGATGCTCAGCGCGGAGACGGCGACGGGCAAGTTTCCCGTGGGCGCGGTGCAGGCGATGGCGCGCATCGCGCAGGAAATCGAGGATTCGCACATCCTGGAGGCGGGGCCGCACTACGACATCCCCATCGCGCCGGGGGTGGATGGCATGACGCCCACGGAACGCGCCATCGCCGGCGCCACGGTGGAGGCCGTGCGCCGGCTGAACGCGCCGCTGATCCTCACCTTTACCACCAGCGGAAGCACGGCGCGCGTGGTGTCGTCGTTCCGGCCGCCGGTGCCCATCCTGGCGATCACCGACAACCAGAAGACGTATCACCAGCTCGCGCTGGTGTGGGGCGTGATCCCCATCGTGTGCTCGGACGAGGCGTCGTTTACGGAGATGCTGGCGTGCGGCCGCGACGAGGCCATCCGCCGCGGGCTGGCCAAGCCGGGCGACCGGGTGGTGGTGACGGCCGGGCTGCCGATGCACCAGCCGGGGACCACCAATCTGCTGCAGGTGTCGGTGCTGTGATGAAGGGCGTGAGGGCGGCAGTGCCGGGTGCCCGGTGCCGAGTGCCCAGTGCGGGAACTGGGGTGCGGAGTGCGGAGTGCGGAGTGCGGTCTTCCGGCTGCGGCGGCGCTTTCCGGGACGCAACCGGGGCGATCGCGTGAAGCTGCGCTTTCTGGGCACCGGCACGTCGTTCGGCATCCCGGTGATCGGGTGCGACTGCGGCACGTGCACGTCCAGCGATCCGCGCGACCGGCGGATGCGGCACGGCGCGCTGGTGGAGGAGGACGGGCGGCGGCTGCTGGTGGACACGCCGCCGGAGTTGCGGCTGCAACTGGTGGCGGCGCGGGTATCGTCGGTGGACGCCATCTGGTTCACGCACTGCCACGCGGACCACATCCACGGTCTGGACGACGTGCGCGTGTTCTCGGAGCACAGCAGGTGCGACATGCAGGTGTACGCCAGCCCGGAGTGCACGGCCACGCTGCGCGAGCGGTTCGCCTACATCTTTGACACGCGCATCCGGCCGCTGGCGGGCACCAGCAAGCCGGAGGCACGGCTTACGACGGTGCACGAGTACCAGCCCGTGCAGATCGCGGGGTTCGACGTGCTTCCCCTCCCCGTTCCGCACGGGCTGATGGAGGTGTACGGATTCCGCATCGGCGCGCTGGGCTACATTACCGACGGCAAGTCGCTGCCGCCGCGCACCCTGGAGGCGCTGCGGGGCGTGCGGGTGCTGGTGCTGAACGCGCTCTGGTTCGGGCGGCCGCACCCCACCCACTTCAGCGTGGAAGAGGCCGTGGAAGCCGCCCGCGCGGTGGGCGCCGAGCGCACCTACCTCACGCACATGAGCCACCGCGTCTCGCACGCGGAGCTGAACGCGCGGCTCCCCGAGGGCGTGTACGCGGCGTACGACGGGCTGGAGGTGGAGGTTTGAACTGCAGGGAATAGGGAATAGGGAATAGGGAATAGGGAATAGGGAATAGGGAATAGGAACTGCCGGTCGGGCACGGCGGCGAGCCTGTCCACTTCCTCTACTTTCGTACTTTCGTACTTTCGTACTTTCGTACTCACGCACCCAGCACTCACGCACTCGCCCCATGCTGACGTTCGACTACAACAACATGCTCTCCTCCCGGCTGGGTGGGCGCGGAATCGACCCCGCGGCGCTGGACGCCATGGCGGACCGCTTTCGCGAAGCCCACGCCGACGCGGCCCGCCGCCGCGAGGCCGGGGAGATCGGCTTCTACGCGCTGGCCGACGCGGGCGCCGTGGTGGACGAGATCCAGCACTTCGCCGACGGACAGGGGCAGGCGTTCAGCAACCTGGTGGTGCTGGGGATCGGCGGCTCGGCGCTGGGCACTATCGCCCTGCGCACCGCCCTGCTGCACCCCATGTGGAACGAGCTGGACGACGAGGAGCGCGACTACTATCCGCGCATCTACGTCCTGGACAACATCGATCCCGCCACGATCGGCCCGTTCCTGGACCGCATCGATCTGGGCCGCACGCTCTTCAACATCGTCAGCAAGAGCGGCGGAACGGCGGAGACGATGAGCCAGTACCTCATCGTCCGCGAGCGGCTGCAGGCGGCGTTCGGCGACGACTACCGCCGCCACCTGCTGTTTACGACGGATCCGGAAAAGGGCGTGCTGCGCGCGCTGGCCAACGAGGAGCAGATCGCCACGCTCCCCATTCCGTCCAACGTGGGCGGGCGCTTCAGCGTGCTTTCCGCCGTGGGCCTGCTTCCCGCGGCCATGGCGGGCATCGACATCGCCGCGCTGCTGGAAGGCGCGCGCGACATGGTGCGCAAGTGCGACACGGACGACCTGCGCGCCAACCCGGCCGGGGTGTTCGCCGCGCTGCAGTACCTGGCGGACACGGAACGGCAGGCGCCCATCCACGTGATGATGCCGTACAGCGACCGGCTGCGCGACGTGGCGGACTGGTTCCGGCAGCTGTGGGCGGAAAGCCTGGGCAAGCAGCGCACGCGCGGCGGCGACGAGGTGTTCGCCGGGCCCACGCCCGTGAAGTCGCTGGGCGCCACGG
Source organism: Longimicrobium sp. (assembly GCF_036387355.1). Taxonomy (GTDB): domain Bacteria; phylum Gemmatimonadota; class Gemmatimonadetes; order Longimicrobiales; family Longimicrobiaceae; genus Longimicrobium. Next base: position 5,135 of record NZ_DASVTX010000226.1, on the reverse strand, counting down.
ACCAGCACTCGCAGGTGCAGCTGTACGTGGAAGGCCCGTTCAACAAGACCATCACCTTTCTGTCGGAAGCGGACTTCGGCGCCGACGTGCCCATCCCCGCGGCGTACGAGCACCACGCGGAACTGGCGTACCTGGGCGGCCACAGCATGGGCGAGCTGCTGCGCACCGAAATGCTGGCCACCGAGGCGGCGCTCGCGCAGCGCGGGCGGATGAACATGAGCATCGAAATTCCCCGCGTGGACGCCCATTCGCTCGGCGCGCTGATGATGATGCTGCAGATCGCCACCGTGTACGCGGGGCACTTCTACGGCATCGATCCGCTGGACCAGCCGGGGGTGGAACTGGGCAAGCAGCTCACCTACGGCATCATGGGGCGCCCGGGCTTTGAGCAGGCGCGCGCCGAGTGGGAGGGCCGCACGCCCAAGGACGACGCCTTCATCATCCGCTGACCGGGCGGGCGGAGCCGCCGTCGTATGCGGCTTCGCGCCAGGACGGCAGACGCGGCGCCCCGCACTCCGGGGCGCCGCGCTTTCATCACCAGGAACCCGACATCGTGGACCACGCCGTTCCGCACCCCGCGTCCGACCACCCGGCCATCACGCCGGGCTCACGGACGCTGATCGTCATCAACCCCGCCGCGGGGCAGCTGGATACGGAGCGCACGCTGCGCCTGCTGGCCGGCGCCTTTGCCGTGCGCGGCGCCAGCTTCGACCTGTTCCACACCGCCGGCGCGGGGGACGCGGAGCGGGCGGCCCGGCACGCGGCGCAGGGCGGCTACCGCGCCGTGGTGGCGGTCGGCGGGGACGGAACGGTGGGCGAGGTGATCTCGGGGCTGGCGGGAACCGACATTCCGCTGGGCATCATCCCCAAGGGCACGGGCAATCAGGTGGCGGTGAACCTGGGGATTCCGCGCGACATCGAGGCCGCGGTGGAGGTGGCGGTCAACGGGCTTCCCGCCTGCATCGACCTGGGCCGCCTGGCGGACGGGCGGCACTTTGCGCTGGCGGCGGGCGCCGGGTGGGACGCGGCCGTGATCGCCGGCGCCACGCGCGAGATGAAGGACCGCTGGGGCTTCGGCGCGTACCTGTACGCCGGGCTTCGCGTGGGCGTCACCCCGCCCAGCACGCTGTTCCGCATCACCGCGGACGGGCACATGCTCACCGTGCCTGCCGCCATGGTGCTGGTGGCCAACATGGGGCAGTTCGCCGCCGCTCCCTTTCCGCCCATGGAGGTGAGCGTGGGCCCCGCCGTCTCGTACCAGGACGGCATGCTGGACGTGTGCATCTTCGCGCCGCGCACTCTGCCGGACGTGGCCGCGGTGCTGTGGCGCGTCGCCCGCCGCCAGTACGCGGGCGACGACCGGCTCATCTACCTGCAGGCCGCCGAGGTGTCGGTGGATTCCGATCCCCCCGTGGTCACCGAGGTGGATGGCGAGCTGATCGGCCGCACGCCGCTGCACGCGAGCGCCGTCCCCGGCGGCATCACCGTCCTCGTCCCGCATCCCTGACGGGCCTCCACCCGAGCCACTGGAGGCACGGAGCGAAGGTTCAGTTCTCCGTGCCTTCGTGAGTCTGTGCGAGACGCTGTCTCTCCCACTCGATCCATCCCCCCGCACTCCGCACTCCGCACTCCGCACTCACGCACTCACGCACTCCCCTTCCCCAAGCCCGGATGAACAAATGTGTTCCGCGTGCACCCGGACGGTTGAATGCGGACGCGTGTTGCGGTAAGTTTTCGGGATGGCTGAAGAAAATCTGATCGTCCGTGGTGCGCGCGAGCACAACCTGCAGAACATCGACGTCGAGATCCCCCGCGACCAGCTCACGGTAATCACCGGGCTGAGCGGGAGCGGCAAGTCGTCGCTCGCCTTCGACACCATCTACGCCGAGGGGCAGCGGCGCTACGTGGAATCGCTTTCCGCGTACGCCCGGCAGTTCCTGGGAATGATGGAAAAGCCGGACGTCGACAGCATCGAGGGGCTCTCGCCGGCCATTTCCATTGAGCAGAAGACCGCGGGGCGCAACCCGCGCTCCACCGTGGGCACTGTCACCGAGGTGTACGACTACCTGCGCCTGCTCTGGGCCCGGGTGGGCACCCCGCACTGCCCGTCGTGCGGCAAGCCGGTTGCCCGGCAGAGCGCGCAGCAGATCGTGGAGCGGCTGATGGAGCTGCCCGCCGGCACCTGGCTGGAAGTGCTCGCCCCCGCCGTGCGCGGCCGCAAGGGCGAGTTTCGCGACCTGTACGAAGACATGCGGCGCAAGGGCTTCACCCACGCCCGCACCGACGGCGAGGTGCACCGCCTGGAGGAGCCCCCCGTCCTGAACCGCCGCGCCAACCACGACATCAGCATCTTCGTGGAGCGCAAGGTGGCGGTGGACGGGGAGAACCGCTCGCGCATCGCTGACGCCGTGGAGCAGGCGCTGCGCTCCGCGGAAGGGGTGGTGCAGGTCGTCGCCCACACCCCCGACGCGGTGGATCCCCAGCCGGAGCTGTTCAGCGAGCACTACGCCTGCGCGGAGTGCGGCGTCAGCATTCCGGAGCTGGAGCCGCGGCAGTTCTCCTTCAACTCGCCCTACGGCGCCTGCCCGGCGTGCGGCGGCCTGGGGACGCGCAAGGAGCCGGACCCGGAACTGGTGCTGGCCGACCGCTCGCTTTCCATCCTCGAAGGCGTCGTGCTTCCCTGGGGCGTGCCCCGCGGCCACCTGCGCGGCACCATCCTGGAGGGGCTGGCGGAGGCGGTGGGATTCGACCTCAACACCCCCTGGTCCGAACTGGCGGACGACGTGCGCCGGCTGCTGATGTACGGGGTGGAGGACAAGGCGGGGGCAAAGAACCCGGCCAAGGCCATCAGCAAGAAGCTGAAGTGGGCCGGCATTCTGCGCGACGTGGAGCAGCGCTACAAGGAGAGCAGCAGCGACTCCGTGCGCGAGGCGCTGGAGGAGTACATGAGCACGCTCCCCTGCGGCACCTGCCACGGCGCCCGGCTGCGCCCGGAAAGCCTGGCCGTCACCGTGGGCGGACGCTCGCTGGGCGACATCGTGGCGCTCCCCGTGGCGGAATCACTGGGCTTCTTTGAGTACGTGGACGGCCTGCCGCACCTGCCGCGCGACATCGCCCAGCCGATCCTCAAAGAAGTGCGCGAGCGGCTGTCGTTCCTGGTGAACGTGGGGCTGGAGTACCTGACCATGGGCCGCTCGGCGGAAACGCTGAGCGGCGGCGAGGCGCAGCGCATCCGGCTGGCCACGCAGATCGGCTCGCGGCTGGTGGGTGTGCTCTACATTCTGGACGAGCCCAGCATCGGGCTGCACCAGCGCGACAACGAGCGCCTGCTGGAAACGCTCAAGCAGCTGCGCGACCTGGGCAACACCGTGCTGGTGGTGGAGCACGACGAAGACACCATCCGCGCCGCGGACTACGTGGTGGACCTGGGCCCCCGCGCGGGACGGCATGGCGGACGCGTGATCGCCGCCGGTTCGGTGGACGACGTGACGGGGGCCGACGAGTCGCTCACGGGCGCGTACCTGCGCGGCGAGCGGCGCATCGAGATCCCGGCGGAGCGGCGGAAGCCGGTGGAGGGCCGCGCGCTCACCATCCGCAACGCCCGCGAGCACAACCTGCGCGGGCTGGACGTCAGCATTCCGCTGGGCTGCTTCGTGGCGGTCACGGGCGTCTCCGGGTCGGGCAAGAGCACGCTGATCAACGACATCCTGTGGAACGTGCTGTCGCGCAAGTTCTACCGCGCCAAGACGGTGCCCGGCGCGCACGACGGCATCGACGGGCTGCAGCTGCTGGACAAGGTGGTGGACATCGACCAGTCCCCCATCGGCCGTACGCCGCGCTCGAACCCGGCCACGTACACCGGCCTGTTCACCGTCATCCGCGACCTGTTCGCGGAGCTGCCGGAAAGCAAGATGCGCGGCTACACGCCCGGCCGTTTCAGCTTCAACGTCAAGGGCGGGCGGTGCGAGGCGTGCCAGGGCGACGGCCTGGTGAAGATCGAGATGCACTTTCTGCCGGACGTCTACGTTCCGTGCGAGGTGTGCCGCGGCAAGCGCTACAACCGCGAAACGCTGGAGGTCTTCTACAAGGGCCACAGCATTTCCGACGTGCTGGAGCTTACGGTGGACGAGGGGCTGGAACTGTTCGACGCCGTTCCGCGGCTCAAGCGGTCGCTGCAGACGCTGTCGGACGTGGGGCTCGGCTACATTCACCTGGGGCAGGCCGCCACCACGCTTTCCGGCGGCGAAGCGCAGCGCGTAAAGCTGGCGACGGAGCTGAGCAAGCTGGCCACGGGGCAGACCTTCTACATCCTGGACGAGCCGACCACGGGACTGCACTTCGAGGACGTGCGGATGCTGCTGGAGGTGCTGCACCGGCTGGTGGAGCGCGGCAACACCGTTCTGGTGATCGAGCACAACCTGGACGTGATCAAGACCGCGGACTGGATCATTGACCTGGGGCCGGAGGGCGGGCCCAAGGGCGGCGAAGTGGTGGCCGCGGGAACGCCGGAGCAGGTGGCGCAGGTGGAAGGATCGTTCACGGGGCGGTTCCTGCGGACGCTGCTGGGCAAGTCCGCACCCGCGGAAACGCCCGCTGCCCCCGCGGACCCCGGCACCCGCAAGCGCGGCCGGCCGCGCAAGGCCGGCGCGACGGAGTAGGCCCTCGCGGCCGCTCGGCGCGCACAGAAGTGCAGGCCCGGCCGTGGATCGGCCGGGCCTGCTTTGTCGTGCCGGGTGTTGTGGCGTGAGCGTGCCCCCGGCGTGCGGACGCGCGGGCACGGACTCCCGACGAGGGTTGATGACGCCTCACAGTCCGCCCGCTCTTGCGACCCCGTGGGACAGCATCGTATTCATCCGTTTCCGGCGGCTTCCGCACCTGCTCCGTTCCGTTCTCCAGTTCCGCGTGCGTTCCAGACTGATCATCCTGGCCGGGCTCGCGCTCGCCATGTTTTCCGGCACTGCCGCCGCGCAGTCGTCCGGGCCTCTGGCGGCCGGGTGCACCCGTGCGCGGGTGCGCCGCGACACGCCGTACGTGGACCGCCGCCGCCCAGCGGAGGTGCGGCGCGATTCGCTCGCGCAGGCGGTGCGGGATTCCGTGCTCGCCGGGATCATGCACGCGGCGCGGCGGTCCGGAGT
>NZ_DASVTX010000225.1:0-17721 GCF_036387355.1 Longimicrobium sp. | reverse complement strand
CACCGAGCGGCGAAGGTTGCGGCGTTCGGGGCCGCGCTCAAAGAGCAGGTAGAGCGCGGGGAGCACCGTCAGCACCAGCACGGTGCTGCTCGCCAGGCCGCCGAGAAGGGAATATCCCAGCGCGTTCCAGATGTTGGCGTCCGCCGCCTCGCTGAACAGCACCAGCGGCAGCAGGCCCAGGATGGTGACCGCGCTGGTCATCAGGATGGGGCGCACGCGCTCCAGCGTTCCGCGCAGCACCGCGTCGCGCAGCGGCATCCCGCCCCCGCGCCGAAGCTGGTTCACGTGGTCCACCAGCAGCGTGGCGTTGTTGGTCACCACGCCCCCCATCATGATCACGCCGATGAAGGCTTCGCGGCTGAAGCTGGCCCCGGTAAAGAAGAAGACCAGAAAGACGCCGATCAGCGCCATGGGCACCGTCAGCAGCACGCACAGCGGCTGGCGCAGCGATTCGAACAGGGCGGCCGTCACCATGAACACCAGGAGGAGCGAGATGCCCAGCACGCCGTAGATCTGCGTCCGTTCATCGTCCGACCACTTCCACTCCTCGCGCCCCACCAGCGTGTAGCCCGGGGGGAGCCGCGTGGCGCGGATGACGGCGGCGTGCACCTTGTCGCCCAGCTTGTTGGGGCCGCGGAACTCGTAGCTCACCGTGCGCTGGTACTGCTGGTCCTCGCGCACGATGCTGTTGAGCACCTCGCGCTCCTCCGTGCGCGCCACGTCGCCCACGCGCACGGCGCCGCCGCCCGGGCGGGGGACGAGCAGGTTCTGCAGCTGCGTCACATCCATCCGCTCGTGCCCCAGCAGCGCCACGCTGAACGTCAATTCCTCGTCGCCCAGCCGCAGCACCCCGCGCTGCCCGTTGCGCCCGATGGCGGCGTTCACCCGGCGCACCAGCTCCGCCGCGGTAATGCCGTGCGCCGCCATCCGCTCGCGGTCCACCCGCAGCACCACCTCCGTGGCCTTGTCGCGCGTGAACCACGAGCCGGACGAGTTGGTGTCCACGTCCTGGATGCGGCTGAAGCGCTTGAGCCGCCGCCCCACGTCTTCCGCGATTTCGCGCACCCGCTCGTAGTTGTAGCCCAGCACCTTGATACTGTAGTTGGGCGGCGACCCGCCCCCGCCGTAGAACGACGGCCCGTAGCCGCTCACCCGCACCTCGGTGCCGCCGTACAGGTGGCTGAACGCCTCCAGCTGCTCCTTGATGGCGACGGGAATGGAGGTCTGCTGGAGCGAATCCGGAAAGTCCACCCGCATCTGCGCCGCCTGCGGGTACACGTACGTCGTAAAGCGGGAAACTTCGGGCATGGCGGCCAGCCGCGCTTCGAACGAGCGGACGATCTGGTCCGTGCGCGCCAGCTCCTCGCCCCGCGGCATGTCGAACAGGATGCCGATGTACGACTGCTCGCTCCCCCAGGCGCGCCACACGGTGCCGCGCGTCACGTACTTGTCGAACAGCACCCACGAGCCGCCCAGCATGAGCGCGGAGCCCAGCACCGCCGCCCAGGGCCAGCGCAGCGTGCCGCCCAGCATGGCCGCGTACATCCGCAGGTACAGCGGCGGCCGCTCCGGCGCGGGGCGCTCCCGTATCCGCCGTACCCTTCCCGCCAGCAGCCGGCCGGCCAGGGCGGGCGTGAAGGTGAAGGTGACGAACAGCGATGCCACGTTGGTGAAGCCGACCACGATGGCGAGCGGCACGTAGAACAGCCGCACCTCGCCCTGCAGGTACACGAAGGGGATGAAGACGATGACCGTCGTCAGCGTCGCGGCCAGCACGGGAAGCACCATCTCGCGCGCGCCCCGCTCGGCGGCGGTCGGCGCGTCGGGTGCGGTGCGGGCGTGCGTGTACACGTTCTCCAGCACCACCACCGCGTTGTCGATGATGAGGCCGAAGCCCATGGCCAGCCCCATCAGCGTCAGCACGTTCAGCGTCAATCCGCCGAAGTAGATGAGGTTGAGGGTGATGAGCGCCGAAAAGGCGATGCTGGAAAAGACGATGGCGGCCGAGCGGACGGAGCGCAGGAAGAGGAAGAGGACGGCGAAGACGATCAGCGCGGCGGACAGCGCGCGGCCGCGCAGGTCCGTCAACTGGGCGCGCACCGCCTTGCTCTCGTCCCCGTCCAGCAGCAGGCGGGCGCCGCCGGGCAGGTGCCCGTTCAGCGCTTCCGCGCGGGCCTTGGCCGCGTCCGCCACCCTCACCACGTTGGTCCCCAGCTCCTTCACCACCTGAAAGGAGACGGCGGGGTGGCCGTTGATGCGGTACAGCGTCCGCGGCTCCTCGTACGTGTCGCGCACGGTGGCCACGTCCGCCAGCCGCACCATGCGCCCCCCGTCCGTCGCCAGCGGCAGCGCGCGCAGCTGGGCGGCCGAGCCGGCGTGCTCACGGATGGCGACCGTGTAGCGCGTCCCGGCCCGCTCCACGCCCCCGGCCTCGCGCACGTCCTCCAGGTCGCGCACGCGCTGGCGCACCGTCTCGGGCGACAGCCCCAGCGCCAGAATGCGCCCCTCGTCCAGCGCGATCTCCAGCAGCCGCGCGCGCCCGCCGAACGCCTGCACGTCGGCCACGCCGTCCACCTGGCGAAGCTCCGGCGCCACCTGGTCGTCCACCACCGTCCGCAGCGCCTCGGCGGTCAGCGGGCCCGTGAGCGTGTAGCGCAGAAAGGGCCGGTTCTGTTCCGCGAACTCCTCGGGCACGTACGCCTCCACCCGCGGCCGGCCGGCGCCCTCGGGGAGCGAGCCGTCCATGGCGGCCAGGCGCTCGCTCAGCTCCATCCGCGCAAAGTTCATGTCGGCGCCGCGGGCGAACTCCACGTCCACCACGCCGCGCCCTTCCTCGGAGGTGGAGGTCACCTTTTCCACCCCGCGCACCTGCTGCACCGCCGCCTCCAGCGGCGAGGTCATGAACGCCTCCATGACCTCCGGCGAGGCGCCCGGCCAGTTGGCGGTGACGCGCAGCCGGGGAAGCTCCGTGTCGGGCAGCAGCTCCAGCGGCACGCGGAACCACGACGCGATCCCCAGCAGCGCCAGCGCGCCGAACAGCATGGCGACCGCCACGGGGCGGCGGATGGAAAAGCCGATCATCCGCCCCGCCTTTCCGCGGGGCGCCCGTCCAGCGCCGTTTGCGCCGACACGAAGGCGGACATCAGTCCCCCGCCGCCAGGCCGGCCGGAACCGCGGGCGCGGGCTCCGCGGACGGCCCGCGCCCCATCCACGCCCCGATGCGCTCGCTCAGTTCGTCCAGCACGTCGTACGAAACGGGGATCACCACCAGCGTCAGCGCCGTCGCGGAGAGCAGGCCGCCGAACACCGCGATGGCCAGCGGCGCCTGCAGCTCGCCGCCCGGCCCGATCCCCAGCGCCAGGGGAAGCAGGCCGAGCATGGCGGTGATGCTGTTCATCACGATGGGGCGCATGCGGGCGTGGCCGGCGGCGTGGATGGCCTCGTGGCGCGTCATCCCCTGCTTTCGCGCCTGGATGATGAAGTCCACCTTGACCACCGCGTCGTTGTCCACGATCCCCACCAGGATCACCATCCCGATCAGGCTCATGGTGTTGAGCCCCGCGCCCGTCACCCAGAGCGCCACCGTGGCGCCCACCGCCGCCAGCGGCACGGCCAGCAGGACGATGAAGGGGAGCAGGAGCGACTCGAACTCTGCCGCCAGCAGCATGTACACGAGCAGGAGCGCGAGCAGAAAGGCGAAGGCAAGCCCCGTGAAGCCGCGGCGCATCTCCTCGTTCTCGCCGCCGATGTCCACCCGCAGCCCGTGCGGCGGCGGCGCGGCGGCCACCACGGCCTGAATGCGCGCCACGGCGTGGTCCACCCCGTCCGGCCCGGCGTCCGCGTGCAGCGTCACCATCCGGCTCTGGTCCATCCGCCGGATCTCGCTGGGCCCCGCGGCGTCGTGCACGCGCACCAGCTCGCGCAGAGGAACGCCCTGCACCCGCAGCTCCTGCAGCGTGGCGGGGGAGTGGCGCGCCTCGTCCGGCAGGCGCACGACGACGGGCACCTTGCGGTCGAACTCCACGAGTTCGGTGGCCACGGTGCCCTTCATGTAGCTTTCCACCGTCTGCGAAATGCGCCGCGGGTCAATGCCAAAGGCGGCGGCGCGCTCGCGGTCGATCTCCACCCGCATTTCGGGCTGGCCCAGTTCCGTCCCCAGCCGCGCGTTGGTCACCGACGGCTCGGCGGCCAGCCTGCGCTGCAGCTCGCCGGCGTAGGCCAGGGCGGCATCCAGGTTCTGTCCGCGCACGCGCACGGCCAGGTCCGCCTCCCCGCCGCCCAGCAGCCGGCCGAGCGCCGTGGCCTGCCCCGCCTCCACCGCCACCGAGCCGGAAGGGAACGACGCGAGCGCCGGGCGCAGCCGCTCCAGCGCCTCCGCCGTCGTGGCGCCGTCGCGCAGCCGCACGTCCATCACGGCGGTGTTCAGCCCGCTCTGGCGGTCGTCCATCCCCGCCACCGCCACCTGCCGGCCCACGCGCGTAAACACGGCCAGCACCGCGGGGTCCGCGCGTACCCGCCGCTCCAGCCGGGCGGTCTGGTCCGCGGTGCGCGCCAGCGGCGTTCCCTCCGGCAGCTCCACCCGGATGCGGAACGAGCCCTGGTCCACCTCCGGCAGCACCCCGCGCGGGAGGAGGAATCCCACGCCCACGCCCACCACCAGCAGAAACACGGCGAACGCCAGCGTCCGCGCCCGGTGCCGCATCGCCGAGGCCAGGGTGCGCTCGTACAGCGCGGCGAAGCGCGCGAACCCGCGGTCGAACCCGTCCAGCACCGGCGCAAAGAAGCGGGCGATGCGCCCCGTCCCCGCCCCGCGCCCCGTGTCGCCCTCCCACCGCGCGGCCAGGGCGGGGAGCAGGGTCACGGCGACCACGATGGAGGCCAGGAGCGAAAAGGCGACGGCCATCGCCAGGGCGCCCAGCAGCTCGCCGGCCACCCCCTCGATGTACACGATGGGGCCGAAGACGGCGATGGTCGTGATCGTGGACGCGGTGATGGCGCGTTGCACCTCTTCCGCGCCCAGGGCGGCGGCGGCGCGGGCGCGCAGGCCCAGCTCGCGGTGCCGAAAGACGTTCTCCAGCACCACGATGGAGTTGTCCATCAGCATCCCCACCCCCAGCGCCATTCCGCCCAGCGACAGGATGTTGAGCGACACGCCGGTGGCGTGCAGCATCGCAAAGGTGGCGATCAGGGAAATGGGGATGGCGAGGGCGATGGCGACCGGGTAGCGCGCCTCGCGAAGAAAGAGAAAGAGGACCAGAAAGGCCATGATGCCGCCCAGCAGCACCTCCTGCACCACGTTGGCGAGCGCGTCGGAGATGAAGCCGGCCTGGCTGACGGCGACCTCCATGGCCACGTCCGGATACTCCCGCCGCAGCTGGGCCAGCGTTTGGTCCACCTGCCCGGCCACGCGCACGGTGTTGGCGTCCGCGTTCTTGAACACCAGCAGCCCCACCGCTTCCTGGCCGTTGTAGCGCGCCAGCGACTCCCGCTCGCGAAAGCCGTCCTCCACCCGCGCCACGTCGCGCAGCAGCACGCGCGCGCCCGTGCTGTCCGCGCCGGGGCCGGCCGAGGCGCGGCGCAGGGGAACGTCGGCGATTTCGGACACACCGCGCAGCTCGCCCAGCGTGCGCAGCGAGTAGCGGTAGCGCCCGCGCAGAATGGTGCCGCCCGGCGCGGAGGCGTTGGACTCCTTGAGCGCCTGCGCCACATCGTCCACCGTGAGCCCGAAGCTTTCCAGCGCGCGCGGGTCCACGTGCACGTGAATCTCCCGCTCGGAGCCGCCCGTCACCTGCGCCTGCGCCACCCCGTCGATCTGCTCCAGCCGCCGCTTGAAGACGGACTCCGTGAGCTCCTTGAGGCCGGGAAGGTCGCGCCCGCCGGAGACGGAGAGCGCCATGATGGGCTCGCTGCGCGGGTCCGTCCGCAGCACCACGGGGCGCGCGGCCAGTTCGGGAAGGGCGTCGCGCACGTTGTCCAGCCGCTCGCGCACGTTCAGCGCGGCGAAGTCCATGTCCGTGCCCCACGCGAACCGGGCGGTGACGAGCGACGCGCCCTCGCGCGTGACGCTTTCCACCCCCTGCACGCCGGGCACCGTGCTGATGGCCTGCTCCACCGGCTCGGTGATGAAGCGCTCCACCTCGGCCGGGGCGGCGCCCGCGTCGGTGGTGTACACCACCAGCCGCGGGTACGCCACGTCCGGCAGCAAGTCGATGGGAAGGCGAAAAAAGGAGAGCAGGCCCAGGAACACCACGCCCAGAAAGAACATGGCGACGGCGACCGGCCGGTCGATGGCGATGCGCGGCAGCGACATGCGGCTCAGGTCCGTGGCGGCGGGGTCAGGGCGCGGCGGCGGTTTCGCCCGTGCGCTCGCGCAGCGTGGCGAGCGCCGAGGCGAACTCGTAGCGGGTGCGCAGGGCGTCGCGCTCGGCGCGGGCGGCGCGCTCCACCGCGTCGGTCAGCTCCGTGGAGGTGAGCGAGCCCACCTGGTACTGCCGCCGCGCCAGCTCCAGCCGGCGGCGGTTCAGTTCCAGCGACCGGGCGGCCAGCGCCGACGCGGCGTACGCGTTGCGCAGCTCAACGAGCGCCGCGCGAACGTCGCGCTCCACGGCCAGCCGCTCGCCGCGCGTGTCTTCCAGCGCGGCGTCGCGGCCCGCCCGCGCCGACTGGATGCGGGCGGAGTTCTGGTACTGCGAAAAGATGGGGTAGCTCAGGTTCAGGTCAAAGCTGGCCGCCTGGTCCAGCGGGTTGGGCTCCTTGAGCCCCGAGTAGTCGCTGAAGAACTGGCTGCGGCCCAGCGAGGCGCCCGCGGTCAGACGCGGCCAGCGGTTGGCGCGGGCGGCGTCCAGCCGGTACTCGGCCTGCCGCGCCGCGGCGTCCGTGCGCATCAGGCGGGGGTGCGAGGCCAGGGCGCGGGCCACCAGCGCCTCCGCGTCCAGCGACGCCGGGTCAAACGGGTCCGCCGGGCGGTCAGTGAGCGCCACCGGCGGGCCGGTGAGCACGCCCATGGACTGCCGCAGGTCAAGCTCCGTGCGTCGGGCGTCGCCGCGGGCGCGCTCCACCGCCTGCTCCTGCTCGGCCACGGTGACCTCCGCCGCCAGCACGTCCAGCGGGCCGCGCACGCCCACGCGCAGCAGCGACTGCGTGGCCGTCAGCCGCTCGCGGGCGGAGCGCAGCAGCTCCTCTTCCAGGCGGATCAGGCTGGATGCACGCACGGCGTCCCAGTAGCGGCGCTCCACCTCGCCGCGCACCCGGAGCCCTTCCGTGCCCACCCGCGCCTGGCTGGCCTGCAGCCCGGCCCGCGCCGCGCGCGCGTCCTTCTGCCGCGCTCCGCCGTCAAACAGCGTCAGCTGGCCCAGCGACAGCGACTGCTGGGCGGAGCTGCTCTTGATGTCCAGCGGGTCGTCGCGCACCACGGTGTTGCCGAACTGGTCCACGCCGGTAAAGCGGCGGCTGTAGCTGCCGCCCGTGCGCAGCCCCAGCGACAGGGAGGGCAGAAAGGCGCCGCGCGCGCGCAGCACCTCCGCCTCGGCGGTGGCCACGTCGGCCTCCGTGCGGCGGAACTGCGGGTTGTTTTCCGCGGCCACGCGCTGGGCCTCGGCCAGGGAGAGCGGAACCGTGTCCGCCTGGGCGCACAGCGCCAGCGGGGCGAGCGCGGCCAGCACCGCGCCGGTGAGCAGGGACTTCATGGTGGTCGGGAGCAGGGACGGAGAAAGCGGCGCGGGCCGTCAGTCGGGGCGGCCGCCGGCGGAGCGCACGTCGTCCACCAGCCGCACGCGGGCGTCGTGGATCAGGGTGTAGTGGCCGTCCACCAGCACGGTTTCGCCGGGGGCCACGCTGTCGGTGTCCACCCCGGACACGATCTCCACGACGGAGTCGTTCTGCAGCCCCGGGGTGACGTAGCGCCACTTGGCGGTGCCGGAGGTGCCTGATCCGTCAAAGACGAACAGCATGGTCCGCCGGTCGCGCTCCAGCAGCGCGGCGCGGGGCACCAGCACCCGGCTGGCGAAGCGGCGCGCCTCCAGCGAGACGCGGGCGTACATCCCGGGCAGAATGCGCCCGCCGGGGTTGGGGACGAGGACGGTGACGCGCGCGGTGCGGGTTCCGCTTTCCACGATGGGGTTCAGCGTCTGGATGCGCCCGGTGAAGCGCTCGCCGGGAAAGGCGGCGAAGCTCACCGTGGCCGTGTGCCCCGGGGCCAGGTGCGCCAGCTCACTTTCCAGCACCTGCACCTGCACGCGGATGGGGTCCAGCGACACCAGCGTCATCAGCTCGTCGCCCTGGCGCACCCACTGCCCGGGAACGGCCTTGAGCGAGGCCACGCGCCCGGCGAACGGGGCGGACAGCCGCGTGCGCGACAGGTCCAGCCGCGCACGGCGCACGCGCACCTCCGCCGCCTCCACCCCGCTGCGCGAGCGGGCCGCGGCCTGCCGGTCGGACCTTACCTGCGCGTCGTCGATCTGGTCGTCCAGCAGGGTAGCCTCGCGCATCTTGCCCCGCGCGTCGTTGAGCGCGGCCTCGGCCTCTTCCACGTTCAGCGCGTACTCCGCGCCGTCCAGCCCGGCCACGGTCTGCCCGGCGCGCACGGCGTCGCCCTCGCGGATGGGGAGGGAGGTCACGCGGCCGGTGACCTGCGCCACGAGCACCGTCTTCTGCCAGGCCTCGGCCTGCCCCGCGGCGCTCACCGACATCACCAGTTCGCCGCGCACGGCCCGGGTGCCCTGCACGGGGATGGCGACGTCGGTGGCGAAGGTGCCGGACGCGGAGGTCTGCACCAGCGGCGCCGGCGCGGCGTCCTTTGCCGGGGCGTCGTCGCCGGTCTTCTGCGTGCGACGGTAGATGGCGGCGCTCAGGACCGCGACCGTGGTCAGGCCCAGTACGGCGGGGGCGAGTCGGCGTCGGAGGGACATGGAAGCTACGGGAAGAGGCAGAACCAGGATCCGCGGGAGGGGCTGCAAAAGATAACCGCGGCGGGCAACAAGCACAAATGGTGTCGGAACATGCGCAGCTCGCTCCGCACGGTGCCCGGTATATCACAGACTCCGGGCGGGGCGATACCGTTGCCCGGCCGCGTCAGCGGCGGGCGGCCAGCACTTCCTGCGCGGCGCGGATTCCGGAGGCCAGCGCGCCCTGCATCCATCCCGGCGAGGTGGACGTCTGCTCCCCCGCGAAGTGAATGCGCCCCGCGGGAACGGCCAGGTGCGGCAGCAGGCGCCGCATCTGCCCGGGGCGGAACCAGGCGTAGTCGCCATGCGCCCACGGGTCCGTGTCCCACGCGTACGAGGTGCCCGTGTGCACCCGCCCGCCCGCGCCGGGAAGCACGCGCCGCACCCACGCGGTCGCGAACGCCACCCGCTCGTCCGCGCCCAGGGCCGCGGCGCGGCGCGCCCGCTCGCCCGTGATGAACGTTTCCAGCAGCGCCGTTCCGTCCCCCCGCCCCGCGTCCGCCGTGGCGATCAGCATGGCCGGCGTGTCGGTGGGCACGCTCATTCCCGCGTCCGCGCCCTCGAAGCCGCGCATCTGCAGGTAGATGCGCGTCACCGAGGTCGCGGGGAGCTGGTCCACGGCCGCGCGCTGCTCCGCCGGGAGCGCAGGGGCGATGCGGATGCGGCGCAGGGCGGGGCAGGGGAGCGCGCACACCGCCTTGCGCGCCATCGCCGACCTGGGCATGCCCCCTTCCACCCAGTCTACGCGCACGCCCCGCCCGGAGCTTTCCACCGACGTCACTTCCGCGCCGAAGCGGATGCGGCCGGAGAGGCGGGCCGCCATGGCGCGGGGGAGCCGGTCCGTCCCCCCGTCCATCACAAACGCGCCGCCGCGCCCCCCGTTGAGCGCCAGGTCGCGCAGGGCGAAGAGCGCCGACACCGCGCCGATCCCGTCGCCCCACTCTTCCAGGTACCCCAGCCGCATCACGCGCAGCGCGCCGGGCGACGCGCCCCGGGCGCGCAGCAGCGCCGCGAGGGTGCGGTTGTCGTAGCGCAGCGCGCGCGGGCCCGGCCACGACGGGTGCGCGGGGTCGCCGATCTCCTGCACCAGTTCGTCCAGGTACAGGTTGGCCATCGCTTCCGGGCTCAGCCCGCGCTCACGCGGATGCAGCGCGACGGGCCAGTCCACCGCCCCGTCCGCGTCGGCCGCCACCGTGCGCCCCGACAGGTGGTAGCGCTGCGCGGAAGCACGGCGGCGGTCCCACGCCGGCCGCAGCGGCAGCGCCAGCTCCCGCGCAAACCGCAGCGTGAGGTCGTGGTGGTCGGGAATGAACACGGCGCCGGCCTCGGCGTGCAGCCCGTCCGTGAAGGGCGTCCGCAGCGTATGCACCCGGCCGCCCGGCCGGTCCCGCGCCTCCAGCACCAGCACTTCCTTTCCGCCGGCCACCAGGTCCAGCGCGGCCGCCATCCCCGCCAGCCCGGCGCCGATCACGATGACCTCGGGGTTGGCCACCGTCTCGCCGCCCTCGCATCCGCCGGCCCAGGCGGCAAAGGAAATCGCGGCGGCGGCGGACAGGAACTCGCGCCGGTCCATTTCCGGGGCCGCCTCAGCGGTCATTCGCCGCACCCAGGATCCAGCGCTCCAGCTCGGCTTCGCTCAGTGTGCCGGGGCGCAGTTCGCCGTTGATGATGAGCGACGGGGTCACGTTCAGCTTCAGGGCCGCGGCGGCGCGGGCGTCGCGGTCCACGGCGGCCGCGGGGCGCTGCGCCCGCAGGCAGGCGCCAAAGGCGGCGGTGTCGGGGACGGCGGCCTCGGCGGCAAAGCGGTCCCACCCCCGCGTGCCGATGGCCTCCTGCCCGGCGAAGAGCGCGTCGTGGTACGCCTCGAACCGGCCCTGCTCCCCCGCGCACTCCGCGGCCATGGCGGCCGTCCGCGCATGGGGATGGATGGCGTCCAGCGGAAAGTGCCGGTACACGACGGCCACGCGGTCCGGGTGCCGCGCCCGCACGTTGCGCAGCGCCGCCTGCATCTGCGCGCAGAACGGGCACTGGAAGTCGGAAAACTCCACGACGCGCACCGGTGCCGTGGCGCGCCCCATCACCCGGCCGGTGTCCGCCAGGCGCTCCGCGCCGACGAGCCGCCGCGCCACGGACGGCGGCTCCGCCGCGCGCGCGATGAACTCGCGTTTGGCGACGGCGACCGTCATCACCACCGCGCACACCACCAGCACGCCGGTGAACAGGTGGGAAGCGAACGTCCTTCCGTTCATCGCGCCTCCTTGCCGGCCGGGCCGGGCTGAATGCGGTAGACCACCACGGACTGCACGTCGTCTTCGTCGTGGGCGATGGCGTAGGCGCGCTCGCCGCGGACGGCCAGGAGCTGCACGGACTCGGGGAGCCGCAGGGTGCCGGCGCGCCCCCGCCGGGTAAGGACGCGCCACTCCACGTCCCGCTGCTCCCGCGCGGGCGTCAGGCTCACCCAGAGCCGCTCGCGGTCGTCCACCAGAAACGACCGGAGCGCCGGCCACGTCTGCGTGCCCGTGGCGCGGAGCGCGCGCCGGACGGTCTGCGCGGAGAACGGTGCGCCGGTGAGCGCGTTCACCACGCTGTCCATCTCGTGGCGCGTCACGGGGCGCGGTTTGAAGGGCTCTGACACCGTCCACCGGGTGCGGCCGTCCAGGGCGTGCGCGGTAAAGCGCAGCGAGTCCGTCCACGCCTCGTACACGGTCCCCGCGGGCGAGACGGCGAACAGGCTGCGCCGCGCGAAGGGGTAGAAGAGGTGTCCGCGCCCCTCGCCGTTGTAGATGCGCAGGGCCTGCGGCTCGCGCAGCAGCACCAGCGAGTCGCTGCGAATGGAGGCGTCCGTGTTCAGCAGGCGCAGGATCACGGGAAGCCGGCCGCCCTGCTCACGCCCGGGAACGTCGCCCAGCGCGGTCTGGTACGCGGCCACGATGCCGCCGCCGGCCGGCTTGGCCGTAACCGGCGTCACCGCTTCCGGGCCGGGAAGGGTGGTGGTGTACGCCGGCCGCTCGCCGCCCGCGGCGTAGACCGTCACGCGCCGCAGTCCGCTGTCGTACACGTACAGGCTGTCGCGGGGCAGCACGGCGAGCGTGTTGATCCACTTGAACTCGCCCGGGCCGAAGCCCTCGCGCCCCATCCGCGCCTGCACCGAGCCGTCCGGGCGCAGCACCACGATCTGGGCGCCGTCGCCCACGAAGATGCGCCCGCGCGAGTCGACGGTCATCGCGTTGATGGCGCCGAACTCCACGGAAGGCGGCGTTCGCATCTCTTCCTGGAGCCCGGCCACCGCCGCCGGCTCGTCAGTCGTTTTCTCGCGCGGGCCGCAGGCCCATGCCGCAGCGAGCAGTGCGAGCGCCGCGACGGGTGCGAGGTTGGGTGTTCGTCTGGTCATGTTGGTGTCAGGAGGTGGATGTGCGCGGGAGGCCGGGCTCCGGCCTCCCGCGTTCAGGCCTACACGCGAATGCATCCGGTCGCGTTGATGCGGCATCCGCCTCCGCCTTCCACGCAGCAGAAGTTCTGCTTGTCTGCACTCGTGCAGCACGCCCGGTACACGGGCGAGACGTCCAGCGGATTTCGCAGCATGGTCGCTTCCGCCGGGCGGGTGAAGGACAGCCCGCCGGTGAACACGACGGCGAATGCGAGGGCGTCAAGGGTACGCTTCATGGCTCCAGCTCCCTGGTTGAAGGATGAACGACCTTCGGGATCCGCTTGTTCTACAGCGACGTGCAGCCGTCGATGGTGGCCTGGCAGCCGCCCACGTGGCAGCAGGAGTTGAGGACCTGGTCGATCCCCCACTTCACGATGCGGTACTCGCAGCAGTACATCGCGGGCGACTTCCTGTACGTGGCGCTCGCGTCGTGCGGTGTGCCCAGCAGGGCTCCGCCGAGTACGACCACGGCCAGTGCGGCAAATCGGAGCTTGTGCATGCTTCACCTCGCGTTGCGGGTGGAACGGGGACGCGTGCGCCCATTCGCACGCGCCTGCGCCGCGGAGTGCGCGGCGCCCTGCACGGTTCCGCGCGGGCGGAACGGATTGTCCACAGCGGCGCGCCCGGATTCCTGCGCGCCTTGCCTCGATCCTCGCCTTCCGGTGAGCCGCGGGCCGGGCCGATCCGGCCCCTGCCTGCGACGCGGGTGCAAGCTGCACGTGGGCCGCAACCCTTGGCAAGAACTTTCGTCAAAAGAAGCTCCGGATAGGCCACAGGTGGTCAACCCGGCCCGGATGCGGCGTTAACCGGGTCGGTTTCTTACCGTCTGTTTCCCGTTTTCGAGCCTCAGGTGGCGTTCGGCCCCGGTTCGCCGGCGCGGACGGCTCCGCCCTCTTGTTTCCGGCGGAAAGGCGCCGCACTTTCCGCAGCTCTGCCCGCTTCCTCGCCGGACCCGTCTTTCCGCCATCCGTTCCGCGCCATGCGAAACCGTCTTCCCCTGCTGGGCTGGGCCGCGGTGGGCCTGCTGGGCGCCGCCGCCCTCGGCATCATCGCCCTGCACCGCGGCGAAACCATCAACGCCGCCTGGCTGGTGGTCGCCGCCGTGTGCACCTACGCGGTGGCCTACCGCTTCTACGCCCGCTTTCTCGCCACGCGCGTGCTGGAGCTGGACGACCGGCGCGCCACCCCGGCCGAGCGGCTGGACAACCACGTGGACTTCATCCCCACCAACCGCTGGGTGCTCTTCGGGCACCACTTCGCGGCCATCGCCGGGGCGGGGCCGCTGGTGGGGCCGGTGCTGGCGGCGCAGTTCGGCTACCTGCCGGGGACGCTCTGGCTCATCGTGGGGGTGGTGCTGGCGGGGGCGGTGCAGGACTTCGTGATCCTGTTCGCCAGCATGCGGCGGGACGGCAAGTCGCTGGGGCAGATGGCGCGGGAAGAGATCAACCCGGCGGCGGGGATCATCGCCATGATCGCCGTGCTGTGCATCATGGCCATTCTGCTGGCCGTGCTGGCGCTGATCGTGGTGAACGCGCTCGCGCACTCGCCGTGGGGGCTGTTCACCATCGCCTGCACCGTTCCCATCGCCCTGCTCATGGGGTGGTGGATGCACGCGTTCCGGCCCAACCGCGTGGGCGAGGCGTCGGCCATCGGGGTGGTGCTGGTGCTGGCGGCCACCGTGGGCGGGCGCTGGGTGGCGGCCGATCCCGCGTGGGCGGCGTTCTTTACGGTCGACAAGACCACGCTGGTCTGGCTGATGGCGGGATACGGGTTCATCGCCTCCGTGCTCCCCGTGTGGGTGCTGCTCTGCCCGCGCGACTACCTGTCCACCTTTCTGAAAATCGGGACGATCACCGCGCTGGCCGCGGGCATTCTGCTCACCCTGCCGGAGGTGCGCATGCCGGCGGTCACGCAGTTCGTGGACGGAACGGGACCCGTGTTTTCCGGCAAGCTGTTCCCCTTTGCCTTCATTACCGTGGCGTGCGGCGCCATCAGCGGTTTTCATGCGCTGGTGGCCTCGGGCACCACGCCCAAGATGCTGTCGCGCGAGTCCGATGCGCGGCTGGTGGGATACGGCGCCATGCTGATGGAGTCGTTCGTGGGGGTGATGGCCATGGTGGCGGCGGGCATTCTGGACCCCGGCGTCTACTTTGCCATCAACGCGCCGGCCGGCGTGGTGGGCGGCACGCTGGAGACGGCGACGCGCACCATCGCGGCTTGGGGCTTCGTGGTGACGCCGGAGCAGATGCAGGCGCTGGCGGCTTCGGTGGGTGAGGAAACGCTGATGGCGCGAACCGGGGGTGCGCCGTCGCTGGCCGTGGGGATGTCGCAGATCTTTTCGGGGGTGATCGGCGGGCCGGGGCTGGCGGCGGTGTGGTACCACTTCGCCATCATGTTCGAGGCGCTGTTCATCCTCACGACCATCGACACCGGCACCCGCGTGGGCCGCTTCATGACGCAGGAGCTGCTGGGGTACGTGTGGAAGCCGCTGGGGCGCACCTCGTGGTACCCGTCCATCATCCTGAGCAGCGCGCTGGTGGTGGGGGGATGGGCGTACTTCCTCTACCAGGGCGTGGTGGACCCGCTGGGCGGCATCAACTCGCTCTGGCCGCTGTTCGGCATCAGCAACCAGCTGCTGGCGGCGGTGGCGCTGTGCGTGGCCACCACGGTGCTGATCAAGTCCGGCAAGGCGCGCTACGCGTGGACCACGCTGGTTCCGCTCGCCTGGCTGGCGACGGTGACGTTCACCGCGGGATGGCAGAAGGTGTTCGCGGCCGACCCCAAGCTCGGCTTCCTGGCGCAGGGCCGGGCCATCGAGAGCGCGCTGGCGGGCGGCACCCTTCCCGCCGGAGCGAAGACGATCGCCGCAGCGGAGCAGATGCTGTTCAACGCGAGGATGGACGCGGTGGTGGCGCTGGTGTTCATGGCCGTCGCGGTGCTGGTGCTCGCCGTCTCCATCCGCGAGTGGATCCAGATCCTGCGCCGCCGCAAGCCCGTGGTGATGCACGAGGCTCCGTTCGTCCCCACGCAGTTGGGCCTCGCGGGGGATTAACGATCTGGCATGCCGATACAGCAAATGCCCGGAATTCAGCCAGTGTCGATCACTCCTGCCGCTTCGAATTGTAGCGCGCCCTGCCGCGACTTATCACGTGAGGAGTGTAATTTTGTACCGTGGAAAGTTATGTCTCGTTGACAATAGTTCGCTGAGAAATCTCCAATCCAAGGAGAGACAGGCTCAGCTGGAAGCGGGTTTGCGGGCTACCGGAAAGGTATTTTGGCCGTCCGCCCTCAACGTTCTTGAGGCCTTGAAATCCCGTGATCCTGAGACACGAACTCGGTTGCTTGCTGCTCTGCATAAACTCGCGGGTGAGAACCACGTACTTACGCTGCCTGCGGAAGGCCTTCGACGGACTGCACAGGCGCTGGCGGCTGGAGCTAATACCATCGACTGGACAGAACCTCGACTCACCGGGGCATTCCGTGATCCGCGATCAGTCTCCGATGATCTTGCTGGTGAAATTAGGCAACACTTACATGCTCAACAGAGTAACTTCCGGGCCGCGCACGAGCAGGCCTCAGCCGTTCTAAGGCCACTGTTCAAGGCGGAGGGTGCTCGGGGGCGATGGCCTTCGGTCGGGCAATTTCTCGATGAAGTTTGGTCCGTACCGAGCCATCTAGGGCACTACATCGAGTCGCTTTGGACTGTGTGGAAGCTTCCTGGGTCGGCACCGGTTGAGGAACTCCTATCGCATCGATCTTGGCGCTTGTTTTTCGACGGTTGGGGAGCTACCGCATACGCCCAAATCATCGCTCACCCGCAGGGCCGTCTCGTTCAAACCAGCGATCTCCAGCAACTTGTTTATCTCGGGACAGCGCAGGGATCGATCATGGTCACCGAAGACACTGGATTCCGCTCTATGGCAGATTCGATTCTCTCCCGCCGGTATCAACTCATGCGCGTGGTCTCTCTTGCTGATGTGCTGACCTAGTGAGTTCGTCCAGAGCAGATACATTGGCGACTACAGCGCGCCTGACGGCCCGCAACAATTCTCCGATTCGTGGTACCTTACGTTCGAGGCGCGTGGCGCGGACGGGAGTGTGGCGGTTGAAGTGCACCAAGTCGTCCGCAGGCATTGGAGAGCTGCTAGCTGAGGATACGGTTCGCCACGTCTATCGCTTCCGCGAAAGGCTGGTAGGGTCGATGAGCTCGAGGAGGCCGGCGCCGCGGCATGGCGCGTCTGGCCGTCCGGCGCTGACCGGCATGGGGGTTGCCGTCGCGGCTCGCGGGGACGAAGCGGATGCGCGCACCCGGACGGCCGCGAGGCCGCACGTTGCGTGAGGGATGCGGGCCCGCAGGGGCGAGACGCCGGCGCGCCGCGCACGCAGGTGGCGGGAAGGGGACGCAGCCCGGGCGCGCCGGTGGCTCGCCGCACTTGGGCACAGCTGTATCGTGCCCTAGTGCGCCCGCAGCCCGACCCGGAGCGCAGCGGAGGGGCACGCCCGCATCCGTCCGTTCCGCCGTTCGCCGCTCCACCGTCCCCAGCGACGACAACAACCCGTGCCGCACACCCGCCGCCCGGACGCTTCACGCCACCGCTGTACCACGCCTGACCGAAAGAAGACGCCCGGATGGATGCGATGCTGCTGCTGAAGGCCGCCGTGATGGGGCTGGTGGAGGGTGCCACCGAATTCCTTCCCATCTCGTCCACGGGGCACCTGATCGTCGCCGCCCAGTGGCTCGGCTTTCACGAGTACAAGAACGCGGAAACCTTTGAAGTCTTCATTCAGCTCGGCGCCATTCTGGCCGTCGTGTGGCTGTACCGCGCCAAGGTGTTCGGCGTGCTGGCCGCCGCCCCGCGCGAGCCCCGCGCCCGCAAGCTGGTGCTGAACCTGATGATCGCGTTTCTTCCCGCGGCCCTGGTGGGCTTCGTGGCGCTG
Source organism: Longimicrobium sp. (assembly GCF_036387355.1). Classification (GTDB taxonomy): domain Bacteria; phylum Gemmatimonadota; class Gemmatimonadetes; order Longimicrobiales; family Longimicrobiaceae; genus Longimicrobium. The sequence continues at coordinate 414 of NZ_DASVTX010000225.1, read as the reverse complement.
GACTACATCAAGGACGCGCTCTTCAACACGCGAACCGTGGCCATCGCGCTGGTGCTGGGCGGCATCGCCATCCTGATCATCGAGCGGTGGGTGGCCAACCGCCCGCCGCGCACCGAAACGGTGGACGACATCCGCACGCCCACGGCGCTGGGCGTGGGGCTCGCGCAGCTGCTGTCGCTCATTCCCGGCGTGTCGCGCTCCGGGTCCACCATCATGGGCGGCGTGTCGCTGGGACTGTCGCGGGTGGCGGCGACGGAGTTCTCGTTCTTTCTGTCCATTCCCATCATGATCGCCGCCAGCGGCTACGACCTGTTCAAGGCGCGCCACCTGCTGAGCGCGGCCGACGCGCCGGTGTTCGCCGTGGGCTTCGTGGTCTCGTTCGTGTCGGCCATGGTGGTGATCCGCGCCCTGATC
>NZ_DASVTX010000224.1:0-6460 GCF_036387355.1 Longimicrobium sp. | reverse complement strand
CGTGCTGCGCACGACGACCCTCTCCCACGAACCGATGTGGGAGAGGGAGCACACCCCAGAAGCGCGCGGAACTCCGGATTGCGAATGCAGTTGAAGCCCGGATCGTGGACGCGTCAGCGGCCGCGAGTCGGGGCTTCCCGGTGTCAGAGCGGCGGATTCATCCGCTCAGGAGGGCACGAGGCCGCCCCAATCGGTTGTACTGCGAATCCCGCGTGGGCTCTCCCCCGGCCCCTCCCCGTGCAAACTGCCGCACGGAGAGGGGAGAACATCATCGGCAACCCGCGGCCGCGTGCAGGTGAAGTCTCCCCGTCTATTTGGGGAGACTTTCCGCCGTTGTTGCGGCGACTTCAGTCGCTCAGCCGGGCGGCCACGATGATCTCGGCCGACACCGATCCGCGCTCACACCAACAACCCTCCCCCGGCCCGTTCTGGGGGAGGGTGGGCGAGTCATGCGAGCCCGGGTGGGGGCCGGCTTGGGCCGCCGGCCCTTACTGCTTCGCCGAGTCCGCCGTCGTGGCGCCGCTCACGTTCCCCACCGGACCCGTGGCGCCGCTCTGCACCGGCCCGCCCATGGCGCCCTGCGTCTGCGCGATGCTGTCGGCGCTTGGGTCCGTGGCCGGGCCGGACGAAGAGGACGCACCCACCGTCCCCACGGGCGGCGTCACCGGCGTAATGTTGGTGCCCGCCGACATGCTGTCGGGGCGGCTGGAGGCCTGGTTTGCTTCGTCGGGCACCTGGTGACCGCCGGAGCCGTCGCAGGCGGCGAGCGCAAAACCGGCGGTCAGAACAACGGCGGACAGGGTACGCAGCCTGGACATCGGCACCTTTCGGGCAGAAACGGATGGATGAGCCCCGGTCGTCGGGGCGGGCCGCAACCGCATCCGTCGTACCACCCGGCGAGCATGCGTGCGCCCGCTGCGTTCCACGGCCGTCGATTGTGGGCCCGCGCTGGCCCGAAATGCGCCCGAAACCCTTGCGGACATCCCGCGGATTCCGCAAGCTTGGCGGTCCGGGCGCGCACGCGTGCGCTCCGCCCCCGCATCCACTCCCCATCCCCACCGGCCCCGCGCCCCGCGCACCGGCTCCGCACCCCCGCTCATGGCCAAGCACATCCCGCTGACGGACCAGGAACTGTACGAGATCGAGGCCCTGGCCTGCGACGCCACCCCCGGCCCGTGGGAGCCGCAGGTGGTGCTGGACTACGTGACGGGCGAAAGCGCCCGCGTGGTGGTGCACGCGTCCGAGACGGACAGCGAGCTGCACTACGTGGTGGAGCGCGAAATGGAGATGTCGGAGGCGGACCAGCGCTACATCGCGGCCATGCATCCGGACGCCGGGCTGCGGCTGGTGCGCGAGATCCGCCGGCTGCGGCGCGTGGAGGAGCGGATGGACTCGCTGTGCTCCGTGCTGCAGCACCTGAACTCGTTTCTGGAGCGGCGCGGGCTGGTGGCGCAGGCGCAGCGGTTCGTGGAGGTGCGCGCGCAGCTGGAGCGCATTCAGCCCGATTCGTTCAACGCGGCGCCCCAGGACCCCACGGCTCCCACCCGCCGCGAGCCGGCCGCTTCCCTCGCCTGATCTGCCGGGGCGCCCGTACGGCGCCCCGTTTTTGTACCGCGGACCGGCACCCACGCACCAGACTGGCGATCGCGCCGCACCCTGATGTCAGCAACTCGCGAAATCCGGCTTCCCGACCGCTTCTACCTTCCGCGCACCGACTCGTCCGGGCGCGAGATTCACGACGTGATGCCGTGGGAGGGCGCGCTGCGCTACGCCACGGACGGCGAGCGGGTGGGGATCCAGTTTCAGGACGGCCGCGTGGTGTGGCTGGGCGACGCGCGAAGCACCGCTGAAGCGCTTGCCGACGACGGCCCCGCGGTGTCCGCCAGCTTCGCCGAGGATTTCGAGGGGGTGAACCTGGATGCGCTCGTGGGCGGGCTGCGCGAGTACATGGAGCGGCATCCCATCCTCAAGTCCGTGTGGGAGGATGATGTGGCCCAGCTGGATTCCCTGCGCCGCACCCCCGCCCGTCGCAGCCCGCTCCCCGACGAGGCCGCATAGTCGCCGGATCGGCTGAGGTGGGATGGATGAAGATCGGCCCGGCGCCTGAGTGGCGCCGGGCCGATGTTGTTTCCGCCGCCGCCGCGCCGGTGCAGAGTCCGCCAACAGACGCGATCAGGTAGATTCGGCACGGGCCTCCGCATCGGCGCGGGAGGCGATGTGCCCCTCCGCGAAAACGCGGAAAACTCAGCGCGAGCGCCCGCCATCGGCACCGCTTGCCCCAGTGCGCCCCGGACGACCACGGACTCGCTGGCGGCAGAAGATGCGAGGTTCTGCACCGGAGCATCCGCCCCGTGCGGGTGAAGTCCCCCGGCTGTTTGGGGGACTTTCCGCCGTTGTTGCGGCGACTTCAGTCGCTCGCCGCAGAGCCGTCTCCTGCTGACCGCCGACGCCAATCAGGGCATCGTCAGCCCGCCATCGACGGCGATGTACTGGCCGGTGGCGAAGCCCAGCAGGTCGGACGCGAGGGCAGTGACCGCGCGGGCGATGTCATCGGGCTGGCCCAGGCGGCGCAGCGGGGTGGAGCCGCGCACGATCTCCTGCACCTCCGGCGTGGTGGGCTCGGAGGCCGCGGTAGTCATGATCAGCCCGCCGGCGATCATGTTGACGGTGACGTTCTCCGGCCCCAGTTCTGCCGCCAGGTTGCGGCTGAAGCCCAGCATGGCGCTCTTGGCCGTGGTGTAGGCGTGGTACTGCACCACGGGATGCGTGATGAGGTTGGTGAGGATGTTCACGATCCGCCCGCCGCCGCGCGCGCGGAAGTGCGGAAGCACCGCCTGGCAGGTGTGGACGGCCGCGCGCACCGTCCCGTCGATCTGGTCCTGAAAGCCGTCCCAATCCATCCGCTCGAACGGAACGTTGGCGACCGGATCGAACCGGTAGTTGTGCAGCGCGTTGTTCACCAGCACGTCCACCCCGCCGAACTCCGCGGCCAGGCGGTCTGCCATCATCCGCACCGCGTCCCCGTCGCGGACGTCGGCGGCGAGCGCCACGGCCCGCCCGCCCGCGGACTGGATGGCCGCGACCACCTCGCCCGCGGCGGCCTCACTGCGGTAGTAGTTGACGCCCACCGCCGCGCCCTGCGCCGCCAGTTCCCGCGCGATGGCGGCCCCGATCCCCCGCGACGCGCCCGTGACCAGCGCGACCTTTCCGTTCAGCAGCATCCGTCTTCTCGTCTGATTGCAAGTCATCGCCGCGAGCACCCCCACCCGCCCGTGGATCCGCATCCATCGATCCAAAGTAGCGCGATGCCGGCCCGCACCGACACCCATCGACAGCGACCGAGCGGAAGAAGCCTCCCCGCAGAACTCCGCGACCGATGCCGAAGGCTGCGCTCGCGCTGAGTTTTCCGCGTTTTTTGGAGGGGTACCTTGCGGGTTTCGACGCGGCGCATCCATCCATCCGACCGAGTCAGCCCGCCGAAACAGGTGGTGCCCGGCGCTCCTCATCCACCGCAGGCCTGCAACGCCTCGCGCTCGTCCCCATCATCCCCGGTGAGATGACCTGCCGCCGAGCGATCGTGCGCGTTACCGCGCCGCGGCCGGACGACACACCACCTGCCGCGCGTCCGTTATCCCAGCCAGCCCACGCGCCGACGCAAGCCGCCCATGGCTGGCAGGAGTATTGCCCGCCGCGCGCACTCTGAACTGGCCGGGAGGCGCGCGCGCCTCCCGTTTTCTCGCTCCGACCTCGCCGGAATGGCACAGCCGTCGTCCCAGAACCTGTTGGAAGGCCCCATCCTGCGCTCGCTGCTCACGCTGGCGCTGCCCATCGCCGCCGCGAACATCCTGCAGGCGGCATATCAGCTGAACGACGCGTTCTGGGTGGGGCGGCTGGGCGGCGCGGCGGTGGCGGCCGTTTCGGTCACGACGCCCGTGGTGTTCCTCACCATTGCGGTGGGCGCGGGGCTGGCCATCGCCGGGTCCACGCTGATCGCGCAGTACTTCGGCGCGCGCAACCAGGAGATGGTGAACCACATCGCCGCGCAGACGCTGCTGATGATCGTCATCGTCTCGGCGGTGCTGGGCACGCTGGGCTTTCTGGCCACGCCGGCGCTGCTGCGGCTGATGGGCGTGGCGCCGGAGGTATACGCCGGCGCGCTGGGATTCATGCGGATGTCGTTCGTGGGGCTGGTGTTCAACTTCTTCTTTTTCATGTTCCAGTCCATCATGCGCGGCGTGGGCGAGGCGCGCTTTCCCGTGCTGATCGTGCTGGGTACGGTGATCCTGAACTTTGCGCTCAATCCGCTGTTCATCTTTGGCTGGGGCCCCGTTCCCGCCATGGGCGTGATGGGCGCGGCGGTGGCCACGGTGGGGACGCAGAGCCTGGCCGCGGCGATCGCGCTGGGCGTGCTGCTGCGGGGAAAGCACGGCGTTCACCTGGCGTGGCGCGACTTCCGCCCGGACTTCGCGTATATCAAGCGGGCGTTCTTTCTGGGCCTGCCCGCCTCGGTGGAGCAGTCCGCCCGCGCGCTGGGGCTTACGGTGCTCACCTTTCTGATCACCAGTTTCGGCACGCTCACGGTGGCGGCGTACGGCGTGGGTTCCACCATTCTGCAGGTGGTGATGATCCCGGCCATGGGGCTGTCGATGGCGGTCAGCACGCTGGTGGGGCAGAACATCGGCGCGGGGAACATCGGGCGCGCGGCGCAGATCGGGCGGCTGGGGGCGTGGCTGGGGTTCGGCATCCTGTCCGGCGTGGGAGTGATCGTGTTCCTCTTCGCCCCCGCGCTGGTAGGCTTCTTTGTTCCGGGCGACGCGCAGGTGATCGCGGCGGGATCGGTGTTTCTGCGCACCGTGGCGCTGTCGTGGGGCTTTCTGGGCGCGCAGCTGTGCATGACCGGGGTGCTGCGCGCGTCGGGAAACATGGTGATGACCATGCTGCTGACGCTGATGTCGCAGTGGGTGCTGCAGTTTCCGTTGTCGTACGTGCTCAGCAAACACACGGCGATGGGTGCGCGGGGCATCTGGTGGGCCATCCCCATCACCTACGTCGTCACCGTGCTGGTGACACTGGCCGTGTACGCGCGCGGAGACTGGAAGCGGAAGCGCCTCACCGAGCCGGAGGAGGAACTGACGGACCAGGTGACGGCCGAGATCCTGTCCAGCGAAGGCCGGCGCTGACCCGGAGCGGTCGAAGCCGCGGAAACGAAGAAAGCCTCACGACGCGTCGTGAGGCTTTCTTCGTTTCGAACCGCGAGGCGTCCCGGCGCCCGTCAGCGGGCGAGAATGGCGGCGGCGCGCTGTCCGGCGGCTTCCAGCGCTTCAAAGGGAATCAGCCGCCCGCCCGCGACGTCGTAGATGAAGGCGCGCTGCCGCATCGGCTCCGCGCCGCGCGCGCCCTGCACGGGCTCCATCGCGTAGACGAGCATGCGGCCGGGGCGGATGGCCGCGTACTCGGTCACGCGCAGCGGCGGGCGCACCACGGCGCGCAGGTTGCGGCCGTCCAGCCCGCTCACGTACAGGCTGCGCGGATCGCGCTCGTCCAGCCGCCCGTCCTTGTTGCCATCCTCCAGCGCCACCTCGTACGCGATCCAGTCCTGCGCCGGACCCTCGTTCCGCGGGGGATACGCGGCGCCCTGCTCCGCGCCGTCGCCAGGAACGTCCACCACGCGGATGTACGCCGGCCGGTCCAGCAGCAGCCGCGCGCCCTGGTCATCGACGAACACCAGGTTCACCGTGGGCCCCTGCGCGCCGCCGGACGATCCGTAGCTGTAGCTCCCGCGGCCGCCCTCGGACGTGCGGTACACGCGGATGATGCGCGTGGCCGAGCCGCGCACGCTGTCCGGCAGGCTCAGCCGCAGCAGTTCCGGCGCGGGGGCCGGCGTGCCCGCCTCGCGCGCCACGCGCACCGCGTCCTCGCTCGCGCCGCGGGTGCCCATCCACCCCGCGATTGCGACGACGCCCAGGACGACGGCAAGGCCCAGCACGAGCACGCCGATGGCCAGCCAGATGCCTCGCAGCGTGCGGTCCAGGTTCAGCTTCATGGGGCGGGGGAGGGAAGGGAGAAGCGGCGGTGCGGGCGTGCAAAGTGAGGCGGGGCGCGGCTCCCGGCAAGCCGCCGCGCCCCGGTTCGGTAGCGGAGGATGACGGTCAGCGCGCCGGGCGGATGCGGAAGCGCTCCAGGTACGGGTCCGCGCGCACCAGGTCGTAGTCCGGCGACTCGTCCACAAAGCGGCGCAGCAGCGGCCCGTGGCCGGAGCCCATGATCACCAGCACGCGCTCGCCGGGCGCCGCCACCCGCGTGATGTTGACGAAGATCTTGAGGTTGCGCTCGTACCACCCCGCCACCATGTCGGCGCCGATGTACGTCGTGTCGCGGCCGATGGGGGCGAACAGCAGGTACATCATGTCGAGCGAGTCCATGCGGGCGCTGTTGTCCAGCCGCAGCGACTCGCCGAGGG
>NZ_DASVTX010000223.1:0-5521 GCF_036387355.1 Longimicrobium sp. | reverse complement strand
TTGGGGATGGTGCCGGTGCGGTGCACGCGCGGTGTCATCATCTCCGCGCTGCAGAAGGCGGACAGGAACAGGGCGCGCATCCACGCCGGTGCCGCGAACAGCCAGGGCATGGGCGACTCGGCCCAGTCCTTCTTGCCCACGGGCGAGCCCAGCCCGGCCAGCAGCGCGTGCAGCGCAATGGAGTCCACGTACAGGTGAATCTCCTCACGCCGGCCCGGCGCGCGCACTCTGCGGTGCGCGCGCGGCGCGAACCCCAGCCGGCGCAGGTCGTCCGACAGGTCCGCCGCGTCGCCCTCGTGGTACACGAAGATCGACACACGCTTGCCGTTGCGCGTCAGGTGCCCGTCTCCGCTGGCGTATCCCAGTACGCGAAGGAGCGCCGGCATTCGGGGATCGCCGCCCCGCAGCGGGAGCAGCCCGCGCTCGGCCAGTTCGTCGCGCGCCCGAGGGTTCGCCACGGCGATGTTCAGCGCCCACTCCGCCGCCTCGTGCGGAAGCCCGACGTACGGCGAACAGGCCACCGCGTCGCCGGTGGACAGCGCGTCCGCGCGCTTCCAGCCGGTGCGGGTGAGGATCTGGTGGTCGCCCGTGGCCCGCAGCGTCCGGCCGTTCGCGAGCGCCACGCGCAGCACCTCGCGCGTGGCGCGCGGGATGGAGCCCATGTGCGGCACCACCGGGCGCACCACCGTGCCGTCCCAGCAGACTACCGGGTGCGTGTCGCGAACCGATTCGATCGGCACGCTGTAGCCATCCGCCGTGGTTACCAGGGTTCCCTCGGCAATGCAGGCGATGTCGAAGCCGACTCCCACCACGGACACCTTGTCGCGGTAGGCGGCCACCCCGCCGATGGGCATGGTGTAGCCCACGTGCCCGTCCGCCATGAGCGCGGCCTGCTCGGCGCGCGACGCAACGTCCTGGATCTGGCGGATAGTGTTCTCGTCGTGCTGTCCGAAGATGCGCATTTCCCCAGTATCCACGGTGGATGTAAATCGTTTGCCGCCAACGTGCGGACCGGTTTTTTCCCAGGGCTTTTGTGGACGCCCCGGACGTCGCCATCGTTCTCGCGTGATCCACCCGCTCTCACGGAGAAGCCATGCTCAACCTTCAGAACCGTGCCGCCATCGCCCTCAGGCTGCTGGACCCCGAAGACCGCACCGCGGTGGACGACGCGATTGCCCGCCTCCAGGCGCAGATGGAGCAGGGGCGCGGCTTCAGCCCCTTCGAAGGCACCCAACTGAGCCGTCTGACCGACGGGTTCTACCTGCTGCGCATGGAGCCGTGGGGCATCCTCTTCACCCCCGAATCCACCGGCCTGGTGATCGACGACATCTTTCCCCTCGAGCGTCTTGAGTGGATGCGGGGGGCCGCCCGCCAGCCTGCATGAAGAGCCTGAACGCGGTGCGGTTCGATCCCGTGCTGTGCCGGGAGGAACTGCAATCTCTCGCTGCGCTTCTCGCGACTCCGGAGCCGCTGGGCGAGCGCCGATCACTCCTGCCGTTCTTTCGCCGCTCCCTTCAGCTGTCGGCACTGATCGGCTCGTACTCGCCGCAGATCGGAACGTCGGATCTGGTTGCGCACGAATACGTGCTCTTCGGCGACTTCACGTGCGACCTCGTGGTCGGCGATTCGCGCCGCCAGAGCTACTGCTTCATCGAATTCGAGGATGCCGCGGCGGGCAGCATCTTCGTGCAGCGCGGGCGCGCGACTCCGTCGTGGTCCCGCCGCCTGGAGCACGGCTTCAGCCAGCTCATCGACTGGTTCTGGAAGCTGGACGATGCGCGGGGCTCGGCGGAGTACCAGCACCGGTTCGGTGGTGGGTACCCGCGGGTGATGGGAATCATCGTCGTCGGGCGTGACGGGCTCGCGTCCCGCGAACGCCAGCGGCTGCAGTGGCGCAGCGAACGGGTGGTCGTGGACTCCAAGCAGATCATCTGCCTTACCTACGACCAGCTGCTCGCCGATCTCACCCTGCGGCTCGACACGCTCGCAGACCCGCGCTGACCGGGTCCGCGACGCTCAGTACTCCTCGTCGTCCCAGCGGCGGTCGGCGTGCGCTTCCTTGCGGCGCAGGTAGCCGTGCTCGCGGTCCCGGGCGCGCTGGTGCTCGGTGGACTCGAACACCGCCTCCACGCGCTCGGCGCGTACCCACGCGCGGCTGCCGTTCAGGTCCATGAGCTTGATCCACCGCGGCCGGAACCAGCGCCGGTCCAGGGCGCGCCCCACCGCCGCCGCGGTCGCGGCGCTCACGTACCACGTTGTGTACTCGGACTGCACGACAAAGTAGTCCCCCGGGCCGGACCTCTGCTCCGGCGTTTCCTGCTTCTGCTTGATGATGCTCATCGTGTGATCTACGCGCCCCGCGCGGGAGACGATCTCCCGCCGCGGACTTCTCTCGTCTCCATCCATTCCGCTGAGCCCGGTTCGCCTATGCCCGTGCAGCCACCGGCCCGGCAACGCCTTGCGGCGGAACGGATGATGGCCGGCGGGAACGTGTCGCCCCTCCTGCGGGGGGTCGCGTTTGTCCACCCGGGCGGTGCTCCACGCGCCGCCGGCCTGCTCATCCGTCAGCTTTCGCGTCCTTGCATCCCGATCCCCTCCCGCGCAATGTCCAGAAAAGAATCGCCCCGCCCGGCATGTGCGCGGGCGGGGCGAAAGTGCGTGGCTCCCGGTGAATCGTGCCGAACTCGCGCTAGGGCGCGCGCTCGGCCGTTCCTCCCGCCTGCATGTTTTCGCCCGCCTGCCGGTATCCGCTCGGCGCGCTCGTATCCGTCCTGCCGGATTCACCATCCGCCGCGCGGGCGCACGACGCTCCCGGGCCCAGCGGCAGGGCCACAAGGCTGAGAATCGCCGGGGTTGCGAGGTGCGCCATGGTCATTGAAGCCGGTATCCGCCTGCAAGGGTGTGGCGGGACGAACCCGCCGGAAACGAAAAAAGAGCCGCATCCTGATGATCCCGGTCCGCCGCACTGCTGCGTTGGAGGGGTGCCCGCCTCCGCACGGGGCGGAAAGGCGGGCGATCATCGGGACGCGACTCCCAAGTGGCGCTGAGTGTAGCTCAGCGCCACACGTCTGTCAAGGGCCTGTTTTGCCGCCCGGCGACTCATCCCCGGTGACTGCCGGCGAGGCGTCCGCCGCGTCGTCATCCATCTCCACCACCAGCGGCGCGGAGGGAATTCCCGTGGCGAGGATCGCATCCGCGGGAATGGCATCGGGTTGCGCGGCGGGCGCAGCGGTCGCCGGAGCGCCGGCGGAATCCATCGCGGCCGTGGCCCCATCGGCGCGCCCGGCCTCCGTGGAAGCCGCGTCGGGGGCCGACTGCGGATCGCTCGCGGTGGCTTCGGGGGTGAGCGACTGGATCAGGTCGCGCATCTGCGCCGCGACGGCCGGGTCCGTAACCGACGACTGCAGGCGCACCAGCCTGCCCGCGACTGCCATGCGGTGCTGCGCGGCCTCGTCGTTGGCGCGAGCGGCAGCGGCCTGCTCGCGGGCGGCCGCCACCTCCTTGGCGCCGCCGCTGAACAGGTTCTCCAGCGTTTCCACCAGCCGGTTCAGAATGCGGTACACCGCCTGCGCCGAAAACCCGCCCAGCAGCGCGATCGTGGGCCGGGCCAGCGCCTTGGCCTCCGCGGCGTCCATCGCCGGCACCGGGATCATGGCGACCAGAATGAAGCCGGCCACCACGCCCAGGAACAGCTTGGTGAGGTACGAGGGCGCGTGCTCCGGATCGTAGGTGCGGTTGGTGATGTACTCGTTCACCTGGAACAGCATGGCGAACGACGCGCCCACACCGGCCGCGGACAGCCAGTGCAGGTTGTGGAGCACGGTGTCGAACGCCTTGGGCTGAAGCTCGCTCGCGGGGGTCACGATGCCGTGAATGCTGAATCCCACGAACGCGACCACGCAGGCCGCCGCGAACACCGTGATCTGTCGCACGAGCGGAATGGGGCCCAGGATGCGGAACCGCTCCGGCGCATGGTACGTGGAATCCAGCAGGTACAGCGCGCCGGGCCGGGCAGGCGAGACCAGGCGCGCCAGCCGCTCGTGCGTGGTGGCCGCGGCGCCCAGGTCCACCGGCTGCCCCGCATTCAGGGCGGCCTCCAGCCCGGCGGCGGACTGCACCAGCGCGGGCGGAACGCGCTTTCCGTTGGACGCCAGGTGGCGCACCATGGAGCAGCACTCGTTGACGAGCTGGTGGTGCAGCGGGGGCGGTTGAGTCGGCATGATGATAGGCCCGGGGAAGGGTCGGGAGCGGCGGGACGGGAACTGGATGATAAACGTCTGAACCTCTTCGCGGTAGCACCTTACCCGCCATGGACAGGCCGAATGGGCCGGCGGGCGCGGCTCCGGTGCGCGCGATGATTGCCGTGGGTAGATTGGATGGAAAGCGACCAACGTGGACCCGCGCCTCTTCTGACGCATGATCAAACGTTCCTGGCGGATGGCGGCGGTGCTGGCGGCGCTGTGCACGGTTTCGGCGTGCTCGCCGCTGTACGTGCTGCGCGGCGCGTGGGAGGAAGGAAAGATCCTGTCGCGCCGCCGTCCCATCGCGGCCATCGTCGCGGATTCCGCCACGGATGCGCAGACGCGCGGCAAGCTGCTGCTGGTATTGCAGGCGCGGCAGTTCGCCGCGGACTCGCTGCGGCTGAACACGGGCGACAGCTACACGCTCTTTTCCCGGGTGGATTCAGACACGCTCGTCACGGTCGTCTCCGCCGCGTACCGCGACCGCTTTGAGCCGTACACGTGGTGGTTCCCCATCACCGGGCGGGTGCCGTACAAGGGATTCTTTGATCCGGCCGACGCGGCGAAAGAGGCGCGCCGGCTGCAGGCGCGCGGGTTCGACACCTACGTGCGCCCCTCGGCGGCGTTCAGCACGCTGGGCTGGTTCAACGATCCGCTGCTGAGCACGCTGCTGCGCTACGACGACGTGTCGCTGGCCAACACGGTCATCCACGAGCTGTTCCACAACACCTTCTACGCGCCGGGGCAGGCGATCTTCAACGAGAGCCTGGCCAACTTCGTGGGCGGGCGCGGCGCCATCGAGTTCTTCTGCGGGCGCGACGGGCCCCAGGCGCAGACGTGCGTCACGGCGACGGGCGCGTGGCACGACGACCTGGCGTTCGGCGGATTTCTGGAGGCGATGGTGGCGGACCTGGAGGCGCTGTACGCCCGCCCGGACCTGACGACGGACGACAAGCTCCGCGAGCGGGAGCGCATCTTTGGCGAGGCGCAGGCGCGGTTTGCCCGCGAGGTGCGGCCGAACCTGAAGGTGGACACGTTCGGAAGCTTTACGCGCGACCCGCTGAACAACGCCACGCTCATCTCGCGCCGCATCTACTACCGGCGGCTGGAGCTGTTCGAGCGCGTGTACCAATCGCGCGGCGGCGACTTTCGCCGCGCCATGCACGACATCGTGGAGGCCGCGCGAGGTAACCGCGCGGACCCGTACGCAGGCGTGGCGGCGCTGGTGGAGCCTGCGTAATGCGCGGGCGATCGCGCTTTCAGGGCAGGGATGGTAGACC
>NZ_DASVTX010000222.1:0-4692 GCF_036387355.1 Longimicrobium sp. | reverse complement strand
TCATGGCGCGTGAACCCAAGTCGCCCACGGATGCCGAGATCCTCGCCCAGATCCCGGCCGCCGTCGCCGCAACGGAGCAGGCGGACCGCACCGAGCCCCGCGCCGCCGCGGCGGGCTATGATCCTCATACGCACCTGGTGCGGGTGGAGCTCACCAACGGCTGCGCGTTCGAGGTGCCGGCGCCGCTCATTCAGGGCCTGAAGGGCGCGAGCGCGAAAGACCTGGCGAACATCTCCGTCGAGGCGGGCGGATCGGGGCTTCGCTGGGACGCTCTGGACGTGGACATGAGCGTGGCGGGGCTGCTGTCCGGCGTCGTGGGCGGCAAGGCGTGGATGGCCGCGCTGATGGGCCGCAAGGGCGGATCGGCCACGACGGCGGCAAAGGCGGCCGCGGTGCGCGAGAACGGAAAAAAGGGCGGGCGGCCGAAGAAGGCTCCCGCGGCGTAATTGCGCCGGGCATACGGACGGGAGGAGTCGCTGAGGCCCGATCCGCAGCCCCGAAACGACAAAGCCCCGGCGCCAGGAAGGCGCCGGGGCTTTGTCGTTCCATCAGAGCGGGAGACCGGGCTCGAACCGGCGACATTCAGCTTGGAAGGCTGACGCTCTACCAACTGAGCTACTCCCGCAAACCTGCGCACCAGCCGTGCGCGGGGACATGAGTATATCGAAAATCTCTGGGGCGCGCAATCCATCCTGGCGCGCGGCAGAGCCACCTGTCGGGATCGAACCGACGACCTTTCGATTACAAATCGAGTGCTCTACCAGCTGAGCTAAGGTGGCCAAAACGCGGCCCAAAAGTAAACCCGCGCGCCGGATCGCACCACCCCCGCCCGTTCACGCCACACGCGCCACCACGTCCACCACCGCTCCCAGCCCCGCCGCTGCCTCCACGCGCGCCAGCGGCCCCGCCGCCGCGTCCACCAGGCGCCGCGCCAGCCGGGGCCGCCCAGGCGGCGCCGCATCCGCCACCGCCGACCCATCCGGAGAGGGCGCGCCGTCCGCCTCGTCCGCGAGGGCGTCCGTCCACGGAATGCGGCCGGTGGCCAGGCGGCGCACCGTGTTCAGCGCGGAGCCGGCCACGGTGCCCGGGCCGTGCCACGGATCCCACGTCGTCGACGATTCCACCGCGAACCCCTCGCGCCGCAGCAGCTCCGCCAGGGTGCGCGGCGTGTAGAAGTACACGTGCTGCGGAAACATGAGCGACGCCCATGCCGCGCCCGTGAGCCGCCGTGTGAGCGAGGCGTGGTTGGGCAACTGCAGGTGCAGCACGCCGCGCGGCGCCAGCATCCGCCGCACGGCGCGCAGCCACTCCGCGGGATGGTACACGTGCTCCAGGACGTGGTACGCCGCCGCGGCGGGAAATGGGGCCCCGGCCGGGGGCGGCCCGCTCGCCACGTCGCCCACGAACAGGCGAATGCCGTGGCGCCGCTGCACCATCTCCGCCGTGCGCGCATCGAACTCCGATCCGCCTACCGCCCATCCCGCGCGCCGCAGCGACGCCAGAAAATTGCCGTCCCCGCAGCCGATCTCAAAGAGGCGCCGCTCCGCCGAGGGCACCGCCGCCTCCAGCCGCCGCCGGCGGTGCGCGAACGTGGGGTTCGCGAGCTGCGCGTCCAGCTCCGCGGGGGTGGGGTCCGCGCCGGGGTAGTAGCCGGCGTACAGCAGGTGCAGATGGTCCTCCGCCACGCGATCGTACAGCCGCACCACGCCGCACTCCGTGCACGCGGCAAAGCGGCGGCCGCACACCGTGCCCGCGGAGCGCCAGCCGGGGGACCTGCAGACGCCGCACGCCGGGACGGTTTCCCAGCGCGCGGCGTCGGACGGGGCGGCGGGCGGCACGGCGGTCAGGCGCCCAGCTTCCAGCGCGGGCCCTGCGCGGTGTCCTCAATCACCACGCCGCGGGCCGCGATCTCGTCCCGGATGGCGTCCGCCTGGGCAAAGTCGCGCGCCTTGCGGGCCGCCTGCCGCGCCTCGATCCGCTCCTCCACCCATCCCGCCAGGTCGTCGTCCACCACGTTCTCGCGGTCCGCCAGCATCACGAAGCCGAACACGCCGTCGATGCGTTCAAAGGCCCGCAGCGCCGCCGCCTGCTCCGCCTGGCCGATGGGGCGCCCGGCCAGCTCGTGCAGCCGCGCGTTCACCCGCCCCACCAGTTCGTGCAGGGCGGCGAGCGCCACGCTGCTGTTGAGGTCCTGGTCCATGGCCGCGGCAAAGGCGGCCAGCGAATCGTCCGCCGCCAGGTGCAGCGACGGGGCGTCCATGGGATCGGGATCGCGCGCGGCGGGATGGTCGCGCAGCCGGTCGCGCGTGTCGCGCACGCGGCGCACGGCCTCGGCCGCGGCGCCCAGCCCCTCGAAGGTGAAGTTGAGCTTGCTGCGGTAGTGCGCCGTCAGGAACAGGTAGCGGATGGCGGACGGCTTTACCCCGCGGTCCATCAGGTCCTGGAGGTTGAAGATGTTGCCGGTGCTCTTGGCCATCTTGTCGCCCTCCAGCAGCAGGAACTCGCCGTGCAGCCAGTAGCGCACGAACGTCCTTCCCGTCGCCCCCTCGCTCTGCGCGATCTCGTCCTCGTGGTGCGGAAACACGAGGTCCACCCCGCCGCAGTGGATGTCGAAGGTTTCGCCCAGCTCCTGCATGCTCATGGCCGAGCACTCGATGTGCCACCCCGGCCGGCCGCGGCCCCAGGGCGTGTCCCACACCGCGCCCACCTGCTCGTCCTCGGGCTTCACGCCCTTCCAGAGCACGAAGTCGCGCACGTCGTCCTTGTCGTACTCGTCGGCGGCCACGCGCTCGCCGCGGCGCCCGGCGCTCACGTCCACCTTGCTCAACGCGCCGTAGTTGGGGAACTCGCTGATGTCGTAGTAGACGCTCCCCTCGCTCTCGTACGCCAGCCCGCGCTCCTGCAGCCGGCGGATGATGTCGATCATCTGCGGGACGTAGTGCGTGGCCCGCGGGTGCACGGTGGCGCGGCGGATGCCCAGCGTGTCCAGGTTCCAGTACAGGTTGTCGATGAACGGCTCCGTGTACTCGTTCAGCGACACGCCCTCGCGCAGGGCGCCCCGGATGGTCTTGTCGTCCACGTCGGTCAGGTTCATCACGAACCGCACCTCGTAGCCCCGGTACTCCAGGTAGCGCCGCACCACGTCCGTAAAGAAGAACGTGCGCATGTTGCCGATGTGCGGCGGCGCGTACACGGTGGGGCCGCAGGTGTAGAGCCCCACCTTTCCCTCCACAAGGGGAACGAATTCCTCTTCACGGCGGGTGAGCGTGTTGTAGAACGTCAGCGGCATGTGCGTTTTCTTCGATGGATGGAAAGCGGGCGACGGGCGCGCGCGGGCAGCCGCCCGGGCGCCGGAGCGATTCGGTCAGATTGCGGCCGGCCTACATCGCTCTCTATGCATCGTCCTCATCATCCCGTTCCGGGCGCGCGGAGTCTTCCGTGGCCCCGATTCCGGAGGGCGCCATGGCCGCAAGGTACGGCGGGGGCGGGTTTTCGCCCCAGGTGACCGTCTGGTGGGGAAAGGGAATTTCGATCCCCTCGCGGTCGAACCGGTACTTGATGCGGCGGCGAAGCTCGCGCGCCACGTCCCACTGCTTGAGGGGCAGCGTCTTGGCCATCACCCGCAGCGTGACCGCCGAGTCGCCGAACGCCTCGATCCCCGGCACCTCCACGGGGTCGATGAGCAGCGGCTTCCACTGCTCGTCCTCGTACATCTCCCGCCCCACGTCGCGCAGCACGGCGATGACGCGGTCCGGGTCCTCGCGGTACGCCACGCCCACGTCCAGCACCACGCGCGCCCACGTGCGGGTCAGGTTGCTCACCTTCTTGATTTCGCCGTTGGGGACGATGTGCACCACCCCGTGCACGTCGCGCAGAACGACCACCCGCAGCGTCATGCGCTCCACCGTGCCGCTCACCCCTTCGATGCGGATGACGTCGCCCACGCCGAACTGGTTCTCGAACAGGATGAACAGCCCGGAGATGATGTCCTTGACCAGCGACTGCGCGCCGAACGAGACGGCCAGGCCGATGACGCCGGCGCCGGCCAGCAGCGGGCCCAAGTTTACCCCCAGCGAGCCCAGCACCATGAAGATGCCCAGGATCACGATCAGCACCAGGCCGATGCTGCGCAGCAGGCTCAGCAGCGTGCGCGCGCGCTGGGTCTGCGCGCTGATCACCCCCGGCGTGGGGTCGCCGATGGCCCGCTCCACCCGCTTGAGCACCAGGCGCAGCGCCCAGTACGCGAGCATGGTGACGAACAGCGCACCGGCGACGCGCATGCCGGTAATGGCCAGCGCCTCCCAGCTGAACTTGTCGGCCCACCGGTCGCGCAGGGCGGCCAGCGGCACCAGGGTGACGGTGTCTGCCTGGATCATGGATCGGGGCGGCGGATGAGCCGCGGCACGGCGCCGCGGCCAGGCCCGCGAACGTAAGCGGCGGGTTGCGCGGCGGTCAAGGCGGGAGGGAAGTGCGTGAGTGCGTGAGTGCGTGAGTGCGGAGTGCGGAGTGCGGAGTGCGGGGTGTGTGGGTGCGGCTGTGCTGCCTGGGTGAGTGCGGGGAGTACGAGAGTACGAAAGTACGAAAGTAGTAAAGTACGAAAGTAGGAAAGTACGAAAGTAGGAAAGTACGAAAGTAGGAAAGTACGAAAGTAGGAAAGTGGGTCGGGAGGACGGGCCTGTGGGGTGGGGGGGC
>NZ_DASVTX010000221.1:0-2487 GCF_036387355.1 Longimicrobium sp. | reverse complement strand
GTGCTGCTGGTGGCGGGGTCGTCGCTCACGGTGTACTCGGGGCGCCGCTTCATCTACCGGGCACAGCAGGACGGCATTCCCATCGCCGTCGTCAACGTGGGCCCCACCCGCGCGGATGACTGCGCGGCGGTCAAGGTGGAGGACCGGTTGGGAACCGTGCTCCCCCACCTCGCCTCCGTCCTCACGGCCCCGCGCTGATTCTCCACCCCGCGGGTGATGACGAGCGGAAGGCCGTGCACCGCGGATGGCGGTGCACGGCCTCTTTTCGCTTACAAGGCGGTGCGCGCTCCGAGCGGATGTATCCGCCGCTCGAACCGCGGGAAGCCCCGACACGTCGCCCACAGGCGCCGTTCGAGGCTACAACTGACCCGCGATTGTTCCGGCGATCTCCCGCTCGGCCGGCTGCCTGTCAGGCGGACTTCTCGATGTGCTGTACGAGTTCGTCGTCGGAGAGGTTGTCGGACCAGCCGGCGGGCAGCTCCATTTCCACGGTCTGCGCGCCGCCCGTGGGGGTGGCGATCACGCGGAACCGGTCGGTGCCCTCAACCCGCGCGGCCTCACTCTTTCCCTCCGGGTCGAGCCCCGCGTACGCCTCCACGCAGCTCCACGTCGTCCCGTTCCCATCCGTCACTTCGCGCGGCATTCAGCTCTCCTGATCATCGGGTTCGGCTTCGTTCACCCGCCTTGTTGAGCGGGAAGCATGCCCGGAATCCACATCGTCCGCGATCCGTGGCGTTTGATCGAGGAAAAGAGAAGCGGCCGGCGGAAAACTCCGCCGGCCGCTCTTCATCCATCCACCCGCGCTGTGTCAGCCGCGGCTGGCGGCCAGGCCGCGGTACGCCACCATCTTGTGCACCAGCTTGGCGACCACGAAGTCCGGCGCCGCGTTGCCGCCGATGGGCGCGAGCTCCACCACGTCCGCGCCGACCACGTTCTTTGTCTCGAACACGCGGCGCAGCAGCTTCATCGTGGGATACCAGGTCATGCCGCCAGGCTCCGGCGTGCCCGTGGCGGGCATGAGCGAGGGATCGAAGTAGTCCACGTCAAAGGTGATGAAGACGTCGTCGCCCAGCGCGGCCAGGGCGCGGTCGATCCACGCCTCGTTGTCCCACATCTCATCGGCGAAGATGGTGGTGATGGTGCCTTCGCGCTCGCGGATCAGCGCGCGCTCCTCGCTGGTGATGGCGCGGATGCCCACCTGCACCAGGTCGCACGTGTCGATGATGCGCGCCATCACGGCGGCGTGCGAGTAGGGCGATCCCTCGTACTCCATCCGCAGGTCGCCGTGGGCGTCGAACTGTAGCACGGAGAGCTTGCGGCCCTCCGCCTGCCGGGCCGCGTACGCCAGGATGGGCGCGCTGCTGATGCTGTGCTCGCCGCCCAGCCCGATGACGAAGCGGTCGCCCGCCTCGGCCAGGATGGCGTCGTACGCTTCGCGCAATTCGTGGACGGCGGCCTCGGGACCGGCGCTGGTCAGGTGCAGCGCGGGGAGCGTGCACACGCCGATGGCCGGGCCGGGCTCCGTATCCAGTTCCTGGTCGTACAGCTCGATAAACCGCGACGCCTGGATGATGGCGTCGGGCCCCAGCTTGGTGCCGCCCTGGTACGAGACGGTGGACTCGTACGGGATGGGGAGGATGACGACGCCGGCGTTCTGCCAGCTCGCGTCATCGCCTTCCAGGCCCAGGAAGTTGCGGGGGAGTTCCCAGGAAAGGTCCTTCAGCGACTCGGGAAGTTCGACGGACATCGGCTCCGGTCCTCGTGATGTGCGATGGAAGTCGCGCCAGTGGCTGGGCGCGGCGCGACAATGTGGGGCGCCGGGCCGGAGGGTGAAAGTGCGCGGGGGAATTCGGCGCGGGGCGGCGAGGCCGGGGCGGCCCCCACCCGGGCTCGCATTACTCGCCAACCCTCCCCCAAAACAGACTGGGGGAGGGTTGGGGCGGGCGGAGGGTTGGGGCCGGCTGCGTAGCCTGGTCCGGCCGGCCCGAGGCTGGGCTGAGGCTGGGCTGAGGCTGGGCTGAGCGAGTGAACTCGCCGCAACAACCGCTGAAAGCCTCACGGTACTGCTGTGAGGCTGCTCCTGCGCGGGCGAGGGATCCGGCGGAAGCCACAACCTCGCTGAGCGAATGAATTCGCCGCAACAACGGCGGAAAGTCCCCCCAAACAGACGGGGGGACTTCACCTGCACGGGGCGGCGGGTGACGGTGTGGGCGAGCAGAGATCGGCGTAGCCCCGGCCTGAGCGGATGAATCCGCCGCTCCAGAAGCGGTAAGCCCCGACTCGTGGCCGCTGTCGCGTCCACGATCGGGGCTTCAACCGACCCGGCGGATGGCTCGGCGGGGTGGTGAGGTGGGTCTGGCTCCAGCCCGGCTGAGCGACTGAAGTCGCCGCAACAACGGCTGAAAGCCTCACGGTACTGCTGTGAGGCTGCCCTGCACGGGCGATCACTTCGGTGCCGAACGCGACCGTCGTGCTGTTCCCTTCCCG
>NZ_DASVTX010000220.1:0-13386 GCF_036387355.1 Longimicrobium sp. | reverse complement strand
CTGCTTGCGCCTGCGGGCCTGATCTTCCGCAAAGTCCAGCCACATCGTCACGATCCGGTTCAGCTCGCGGATCTCGTCTTCGTGCAGATAGTTCTTCGCGACGGTGACGTCCGAGGCGCGGATCTGCTCCGCCTTCCACGTGGTCAGCCCCATGTTGGGCTGGGTGTGATCCGCCCGCTCAGCAATGATTTCCGCAGCGGTTCTGCCGGTCGCCGCGAAGTGCAGCTTGTTCTGAATGGTTTGAAAGAAGGTGGTCACCTCGGCGCGGGAGGGCTCGTAATCTGCCGCGAGCGCAAAGATGTCGGTCACGCGCAGGTATACGCGACGTTCGCTGGCGCGGATGTCACGGATGCGCTCCAGCAGCTCGTCGAAGTAGTCCGGAACGCCGGAGCCCGCAATCGGTGGATTGCGCAGCCGCTCGTCGTCCATGGTGAAGCCCTTCACCAGGTACTCGCGAAGCCGCTCCGTCGCCCAGCGCCGAAACTGCGTTCCTCGCCTCGACCGCACTCGAAAGCCGACAGCGAGGATCGCGTCCAGATTGTAGTGTTCAATGGTCCGGGCAACCTCTCTTGCACCTTCAAGGCGAACGATCCGGAATTTCCGGATAGTTGCGTTTGCCGCTAACTCTTCCTCTTCAAAGATGTTCCGCAGGTGCTCGTTGATGGTGCGCACGTCCTTTTGGAACAGCTCGGCAATCAGCGCCTGACTGAGCCAGAGCGTGTCGTCGGCGAAGCGGCACTCAACCCGGGTGCGGCCGTCCTCGGTCACGTACAGGACCAGTTCCCCCGGCGGTGGACCGTGGCCGGCCGGATCGTCGTTCGGATCAACGTGAGAAGCCATGTCCGTGGGCGTCGCGGGTGGAACCTCCAGGCGAGTGCACCGAAGATAGTCCGAATCGGCACAAATGCGAAGCGGGGCGCCCGGATCGTGTCCGGGCGCCCCGCTCCGCATTGTCCGATCAGCGCCTTTACCGCAGGCCGGCGTGGAAGGCCACCGCGCTCAGCGACATCGACGGCGCCGGAAGCAGCGCCGGCATCGGCGCGCGGGGCAGGCGCACCGCGGCGGACGGGATGCCGGCCACCGCCAGGTGCTCCACCGCGGCGGTCGCGTCGGCGCCCGCGGTGCGCAGGTCCTGCTGCACCCGCGTCAGGTACTGGCCGCGCGCCCGGGCGTACACGTCCGGATGCAGCGTCACCGACTCCGCGTCCGCCTCGGCCAGGCGGTACTCCACCCGCACCCGCACCCGCCCCGCCAGCGCCAGCTCACGCGTGGCCCGCGGGTTGTTCACCAGCCGCTGCACCGTCTCGTCGCTCACCGCGGCGCCGCCGTCGGCGCGCAGCACCAGCTGGGCGAGCTCCATCACGTCCGCGTTGCGCATGCGGATGCAGCCGTGCGACGCGGGGCGGCCCAGAAAGCGCTCGTTGCGGGCCGGCGTGCCGTGCACGTAGTAGTCGTCGAACAGGTGCATCTTCACGCGGCCCATGGGGTTGCCCCATCCCGGCGCCGCCGGCTTCTCGTCGCGCGCCCAGGCCGCGTCGGGCGGCGTCCACGAGGGATTCCACACCATCCGGCGGATGGAGGCCTGCCGCGTGGGCGTGGCGTGGCGCGGCGTGCCCACCGAAACCGGATACGAGCGCACGCGGGCGCCGTTTTCAAAAACGTCCAGCCGCCCGGCGGGAACGTTGACGACAATCTCCATCGGTCCCTGCGCGGCGGCGGGGACGGTGGCCAGGGCGACGGCGAACAGCGCGGGGACGGCCTGACGGATCGAGAACATGGTGCGTATTCTGGGCTGATTGTCGCGTTCCGCAGGGTGCGCCGGACCTTCCGGAGCGGGGCTGCGAACCGCTCGGCGGGACGGGCCGGTCAGGCTCGTCTTCCGCACGCCGTGAACTACGCAAGGAAGATAATCTCTGTTTCTGCACGCTCTTAGGTAACTTGACCCAAATTGTGAGTCGGGTTGCGGATCGCGTTTTCTCTGCCGGGTGATCTGCAACAGAAAGGGGGAGCACCGCCCCGGTGCTCCCCCATGCTTCTACAGACGCGCGGCAGGTGGATGTGTCCCTCCGGCCCCGGCGCGGACAGCAGGGATCCGTGTTCCGGATCCCATGGCAGACGGGGCGCATTGATCGTGATGGCCCAGCAAAGCCATCATCAGCCACGAGAAACCGAAGATCATCCCTCCCGAAAAACGCGGATGAACTCAGCGCGGGCGCAACCGGCGGCTCGCGGTGCATGACCTCACGCGGTTGCCGCAGCCGGAATGCGCTCCGGCCGGCGGTGGCGCATCCGCCTCGCCAGCCGTAGAATCCGCGCATGTCACCCGACCTTCGCGCCCGCGCCGACGAGCGGTTTGCGCGCGCGCTCGAGCAGAGCGGCGCGCGTGATCCGCGGAACTTCTTTCGCGACTGGATGCGCGACCTCAAGGCGCGCGATGCGGAGGCGTACCGCCGGGCGCTCGCCTACTTCAACGACGTTCTCATCCCCACCGTGGCGGATGAGGAGTCGGACCCGGTGGCGGAGTGGCTGGAGTACGGGCGCGTGCTGGCGGAACTCTCCACGCCCGGGCGCGCCATGCAGTTTGATGCCACCGGCCGCGCCACGCCTTATGCGCGCCCCGTTCCACCGGACCACATGGTGCTGCACGTGCCCGAACAGGCCACCGCGCCCGCCCTGGTGCTCGGCATTCCGCCCAAGCTCTCCACCCACCAGCGCGCCGCCTACGACCTGCTGGTCAAGCAGTCGATGGGAGACAAACGGTAGAGCAGTGCGTGAGTGCTGGGTGCGTGGGTGCGGAGTGCGGAGTGCGGAGTGCAGGCTACCGCCCCGATCGCCTGCCCACCATGCAGTTGAAGCCCCGATCATGGACGCGACAGCGGCCATGAGTCGGGGCTTACCGCTTCCCGAGCGGCGGATTCATCTGCTCAGGAGGGGGTGCGCTTCGAAAGGTGCCGCACATGCGGAGGGGGTGCGGGCGCCGCGTTCGGCACTGGACCTCATCGCCCGCGCACGAGCAGCCTCACGGCAGTATCGTGAGGCTTTCAGCAGTTGTTGCGGCGAGTTCACTCGCTCAGGACACCATCGGCGCCGCGAACTTCCGCCTGTCTGCGGCCTACCATCCGCCCCCGTGCAGGTGAAGTCCCCCCGTCCGTTTGGGGGGACTTCCGCCGTTGTTGCGGCGAATTCATTCGCTCACCCCACCATCGGCCGCGCAGAACTGTCCCCGAACACGAACGGGCGGCCCCTTCCGAGGCCGCCCGTTCTCCCATCCACCCATCCACCCACCTGCTCAGGGAAGTCCGCGCGCCGCGTCGTCCTTGATGAAGTCGCGGACGATCGAGATCACTTCTTCCTTGGTCAGCGGCTCGTCGAACGCCTGCGTGGCCGCCACCGTCCGCGCGTTCTGGTCGCCGATTACGTCCAGCCCGCTCAGCGTCGCCGCGTCGATGGTCGCCGCCGCCGTGCCGTTGAACACGACGTGCGAGGTGTTGCTCTCCGGCGTGGCGCCGCCGTAGATCAGGTTCAGCGCGGCCACCACCGCGGCCGGAGGATTGGCGATGTTGCCCGCGCCCGCCGCGGCCAGCCCGCCGCCGCGCACGTACCCGCTGAACCGCAGCGAGGTGTCGCTGGGGTTGGCCGCCCGGCGGATGCGCCGGATCTTGGCCGCGTGCCGCGCCTCCACCGAGTGAATGCGCAGGGCGCTCTCCAGCGCGATGTCGGCGTTGTCGTTGCCGTTGATCAGCAGGCGGCCCGCCTGGCCCTTGTAGGCCCGCACGCCCGTGTCCTCGAACGCCTGCGTGGCCAGCAGCAGGAAGGGAAGCTCCGTCGTGGCCCGGGCGAACGGCCCCGTGCCGCTGCCGTTGCCGCCCGTGAAGTCGAAGTCGGCGGCGGTGATGTTCACCACCGTGCCGCCGAACTGCGGAATCACGGCCTTGAGGAAGTCCACGTGCTGCTGCTCGTGCTTCTGGATCTGCGCCAGCGATTCCCGCGCGGCCGCCGGAATCAGCGCGCGCACCGGGGCAAAGGCGTTGTTCTGCGCGGCCAGGGCGCTCGTCCCCAGCACCGCCTTGTAGAACTCGTTCTCCAGGTTTTCCAGGATGAACGCAAAGCGGAGCACGTCCAGAATGTCCGCCGGGGTCTGGGCGTAGACCTCACGGGCCATGGCCGCCAGCGCCACCGGCACCGAGCCCATCGCCAGGCCCTGCGCCACCAGGCGGCTCATCGAAGCGCCGCGGCGGAACAGGTCCCGCCGTGACACCACGCGATCCATGATCTCCGGGTCGATCCCCTCAAGGATCGGCTGCTGCATGTTTTCCATTGATCGAACTCCTGGTTCGCTTACGGGTTGGCGGGGAAGAAGTCGGGCGTGGCCACACCCTGCGTGGCGGTCGGCCCGTTGCTGATGGCCGGCGAGGCAAGGGTGCCCGGAAGCAGAAGGTTGGTGGCCGCGACCCGCGCCACCACGGCGCCCGCTTCCAGCTTCACGTCGCGCCCGGTGTTGTCGATGATGTCGTCACCCGCAAACGCCGTGTTGGCGTTCACACCGGCCGGCGGCGCGATGTCGCGCAGGGCGGCCGCGTGGCGCGCCTCCACCGAAACGAACTTGCCCGCGATCAGCAGGTTGCGGGCGTCCTGCAGATACTTGCCCGCGCCGTTCAGCGCCGCCACGCCCATGTTCTCGAACATGCGCGCCGCCGCGATGATGCTGGCCTTGCTCGACAGAATGCTGTTCAGCGTCGTCATGTTGATGGAGCCGCGCAGGTCCGGAAGCGCCTGGCTGCCCAGGGCCGTGCGGACGAACTCGCGGTGAACCACCTCGGTGTCGCGCAGGTCCACAAAGATCTCGCGCTCTTCGGCCGTAAAGCTGCTGAAGGCGGCGCTGCTCACCACGGCCGTGTAGAAGGCCGCCTCGAGCTGCTCGTTCGCGTGCACCAGGCGAAAGATTCCCACGTCCGAGCGCAGGTCGAACGACACGCCCTTCACCGGGTCCGGCCCGTCGGTGTCGGGATCGAATCCCGGAACCGTGATCTCGCGCCGCTCGCAGGCGCCGAACACGGAAGGCAGCATCACCACCGTTCCGCCCGCGAGCAGCGTCCGCACGAACGACCGTCGCGTGGCGGGAAACATCAGCTCCGTCGCGCTGCCGATCACCATCGGCTCGTCCTGATCCGCGTCTTGCTTCCGCATCTCGTCCTCCCCCTTCACCGTGGCTAGCCGCTTACCAGGACCGATCCGGCTAGCGCGGACCGTCCCCGGCGCTCCCACCCGCGGGAGCGCTTTCCATTCCGCCGGACGTGAGGTCCGGCAACGGTGATCCGAACGCGCTCAGCGTCCCCATCACCGCACCCGGCCTTCCCCGTCCGGCAGCCCGTCCGCCCGTCGTTGAGGAGCGGGGTGGTTGGCAAAGCCTGTGCCAACTCTAGACGTGACAGATGCTAAGTTGATGCGCGATCTGTCGCGCTTTTTTCACGCTCTCCGGGCATTGCCGACAATACCGGAACGACGGGGCTGTCTGATGGGTACGCCGGGGTGCACCGGATTGGATCTCCGCGCACCCGCCTGCCCATGATCAAGAGACTCGCGATCACGATGGCGCTCCTGAGCGCCCCTCTCGCCGCCCAGCCCACCGTTCAGCCCGGCGACCGGGTGCGGTTCCACCCCGGGCCGCGCGGCGTGCACGAGGTGGTGGAAGCGCGGCCCGGCTCCTGCTGGTCCGCCGCGAAGGCTGGGATCCCGTGGTGGTGCCGCTGAGTTCGGCGACGGCCTTTCGCGCCACGGGGCGGGAGCCGCGGCTGCGGTCCGCGCTGCGCGGCGGCGGGTACGGCGTGCTGATTGGCGGGACGTCGGGCGCCGCGGTGGCCGCCGCCACCTTCGACGAGCCGGGCTTTCCCATCTCGTCCCGCGGCGAGGCGGCGCTGTTCGGCGGGGTGGCGTTCGGCGTGCTGGGCGGGCTGGTGGGAACGGTGGCCGGCGGGCTTTCGCCACGAATGCGCTGGGCACCGCTCCCCGCGCGCTCCGGGGCGGGTGCCGCGGTGGTGTCGCCCACCGTCCGCGACGGCGGCGTCGGCGCGTCCATCACGCTTCGCTTCTGAACAGCGCATCGGCAAGACGAAAAGGGCCGGCCCCACTCGCGGGACCGGCCCTTCTTTTCGTCATCAACCGCTGTCGCGGATCCAGATCCGGTGGACACGGCCGGCTGGGTATCAAGAAGAGGTCTCGACGTTTTCCGAGCCCGCACCGTCCTGGACAAGGGTTCCCGGCGCGGCGGGTCACGATCTCCGTTCTAAGGGGAAGCAGGTCTCGATGGCGGGACCGCGCTCCTCTACAGCGTCGCGGCACTCCGAGGGCCCGGCGCGCACGCTGATCAACTGACGTACAACGTGCGAAGATCCGCCACGACCCATCCACCAACCTGGCAGCGCCGCAGGATCACCGCGAACCGCGCAAAGCCCACCGGCATCTTTGTCAGGCGGGACCGCCAACGGGCAGCGACCACAACCTCCGCACGATCCCCATCCACCACCGGCTCCGTGGTCGCGAACACCGCCACGACGCCGGGAAGCGTGCAGCTGCGCGGACTCTCGCTCCCGCAGACCATCGCCGAATCGAAGTGCGCCCGCTCCGCCGAGAGTGCGGAGTAGATCGTCTCGCCGTGCACTCCCGGGCCGAACCTATACGCGGTCGCGAGCGGTCCGGATGCAGGGGCCGGCTCCGGCACGAGCACGCGCCTGTCCAGCCCCACGGGCCCGCCTGCAAGCCGCTCCCCCGTTCGCAGTTCGTTCAGCACCCGCTCCACCGCCGGGCGGAGGATGGACGGTTCCGGGGCACGCGCCTGTCCCGCCGCGCCCTGCATACCGAAAACGGCGGCGAAAAGGACGACGGCTGAAAGGATGATCCTCATATCAGCTTCCTGCGGAAAGCCGCGGGACGAATTCCACTCTCTGCGCGGGACAACCGATCCAAATGCACAAAGTGGACGCCACCAGAATCAAGAGGCGCTGGTCCGTTCTCCCGCGGAGCGAACGAGTGCGCGAAACCGGGGCAAGATGAGACTGACCTTGTACGCAGAACGGCTTCATCAACCCTGATTTCTGCTGGAGTTACGGCGGATGGAGACCGCGCGGCGGGCGGACCGTGTCGCGGACTGAATCGTGCATGGGCGGCGCACCCGGTTTGGGGGGATGAACCCCGGCGGCGGCGCCGCACTTTGTTACGGACTTCGACGGGACGGCAGCAGAAATGGACCAGCAGCAGACCAAGACCCGGGGGGTCGCCGACATCGTCTTTCTCATCGACGTGTCCGGCAGCATGGCGCCCGCCATCGATGCGCTCAAGAGCAACATCGGCACGTTCGTGGAATCGCTCAGCAAGGGCGAGGGGAACAACGTGTCGCCCGTCCGCGACTGGCGCGCCAAGGCGGTGGGCTACCGCGACTTTGACCACGACGCCAACCCGTTCATCGACAATCCGTTCGTCACCAACGTGGAAGCGCTCCGCGGCCAGCTCGCAGGGCTGACAGCCGAGGGCGGCGAGGACGAGCCGGAGTCGCTGCTGGATGCGCTGTTCAAAGTGGCCAACATGGGGCAGACGGAGAAGGGCGCGCAGAGCCTGGACGCCACCAAGTGGCGCTACCGCAGCGACGCGGCGCGCGTGGTGGTGGTGTTCACCGACGCCTCGTTCAAGCCGGCCATGAGCATTCCCGAGGCAAAGGGCGGCGGGGTGCAGGACATCACCAACGCCATCATCAACAACCGCATCATTCTGAGCCTGTTCGCGCCCGACATGCCGGGCTACGACGAGCTCAGCCAGATCGACAAGAGCGAGTGGGAAGCCATCTCGTACCCGGGGCTCAACCCGCAGGAGGCGCTGGTGAAGTTCACCGGTGACCAGGCCAACTTCAAGAACACGCTTCGCCAGCTCGCCGCTTCCGTGTCCAAGTCGGCGGAAACCGTGGCGCTCTGAACCTGCGTGACCCCGCCCGCGCGCCCCGGCCGGGCGCGCGGCGCACGCCTGGCTCCGGACCTCCATACAGCGACGAATGGCGAAGAAACTCAAGGTCGGCGACGAGATCAACAAGTACCGGATCACCGACGTGTTCGGGCCCGGGGCCATGGCGATTTCGTATGGCGCGCTGGCCCCTTCCGGACAGCGCGTGTTCCTGAAGCAGTACAAGTCGCCCAGCGTGACCGTGGAGTGGTACCGCGACTACGTGCGCTACCAGCGCGAGCTGAACCGGCGCATCGTGGAAAGCCCGGCGCGCAACTACTGCGTCCGGGCCATGGACGCCTTCGAGGCGGTGTGGGGCGGGCGCAACTACTTTCAGGTCTTTGAGTTCGTGGAGAACGGCGCAGACCTGGGCGGCATCTTTGAACGCGAGGCGGCGGAGAACGGCGGGCGGGCTTATTCCGCCCCGTTCCCGCCACGGGTGTGGGAGCAGCACGTGATCTGGGCCAAGGTCTTCATGTCCGGCATCAACACGCTGCACATGGCCCGGGTGGCGCACGCGGACCTCAAGCCCGACAACGCGTTCCTGATCGAGGACCCGTCCATCGCCGCGGGGTTCCAGCTCAAGCTCATCGACACGGACTTCTCGCTGCTCACCGACGAGCCGGCGCCCTGGCACGGGCTGCAGGGCTACGTGGGGACGGACAACTACCGCTCGCCGGAACACTTTACGGCCGGCGCCACGCCCGGCGCGGCGTCCGACGTGTTCACCTGCGGATTGATCCTGTACCAGCTGCTGTCCGGGCGGCACCCGTACTGGTCGGAGGACCAGGCGGACTACGCCAAGAAGGCGCTGGCGTACGCGGCGGAGCGCCCGATGCTGGGCGGCACGATGCCGGCGCCGGCCAGCAACGAGGCCGTGGCGGAGGTCATCTACCGCTGCCTGGCCCCGCGCGCGGCGGACCGCCCCACCGCGGCCGAGGTGCGCGACACGCTCACGGGCCGGGCGAGCGCGGCCGCGGGAACTCCAGCGGTCACAACACCGGCCACGGCACCAGCCGCGGCCCCCGCACCCGCCGCGCCGCCTGTCACGCCACCCGTTGCGGCCGCACCCGCGGCGCCGCCGGTCGCGGCTCCGGCTTCGCCACCGGCCGTTCCCATACCCCCGGCCGCGGCTCCGGCCCCGGCCCCGGCTCCGGCTCCGGCTCCGGCTCCTGCTCCGACTGCGATGCCGCGCGGCGGGGGTGGCGCGGCCCTACGCTCGGACCGCATTCAGCTGGTGGGCGAGTCGGGACAGGCGGTGACCATGGCCACGCGCACGCCGCTCGGCAAACACATGGTCCGCCAGTTCGGCGAGGACTACGTCGTGTGGGACGCCGAGCAGTGCACTCTCGAGCGCGGGCAGGACGGGATCTGGATGGTGATCCCGGCCGCCGGCACCACCAACGAAACGCTGCTGAACGGGGCGACGCTCACTTCGCCCGCCCCGCTCGCGGACGGCGACGTGATCGCGGTGGGGCGCGCGGCCAAGGGCGTCGCCAAGCTGCCGCTCACCGCCCGCGCCGCATAGCGGACCGACGGATCGACAGATACAGGCGGGGCCATGCTCCGCCGCTGCAGGAGGGCGCGATGATCGTCATCGAGCCGACCAGAGCCGAGACTGTGCGTGGAGACTGACCGTGACGGAAAACAAGGACATCCCCACCGAAGGCACTGCCCCGGAACCCGGCGCCGCGCAGGCCGGCACCCCGGGTTCCGCGGCCGGCGGCGCGGCCTCTCCCTCCGGCGTTGCGCCTGACGCGGGCGCAGGCACGGCGGGCGGAACGGGTGCGCCTGGTGCGTCGAGCGGCGCCGATGCGGGCTCCACGATGCCGGCCTCGGACGATCCCGATTCCACGCTCGAGTCGCCGCCCGCGGTTTCGTCCGCTGAACTGCCGCCCTCCGATGCGACGGGCGCGCGAACGGCCGCCGCCGCCGCGCCGGGTGATGCGTCCGGTGGATCGACGTCGGCCGATGCGACAGGAACGGGCGCGGCTTCGGCGGATGCGGCTGCCGGCGGATCGCCCGCCACGGATTCGGCTGCCGGCGGATCGCCCGCCACGAATGCGGCTGCCGGTGGATCGCCCGCCACGGATGCGGCTTCCGTTGGATCGCCCGCCACGGATGCGGCTGCCGGCGGATCGCCCGCCACGGATGCGGCTGCCGGCGGATCGGCTTCGGCGGGTGCGGCTGCCGCCGGAGGGACGACAGCAGACGCGGCTTCCGCTGGATCGGCGGGGGCGGGTGCTGCTTCCAGCGGATCGACGGCCACGGACGCGGGCTCGGGGGGATCGGCATCCACGGACGCGGCCGGATCGGGATCGAGCGGCGCGACGGGTTCGGCGGACGGCTCCGCGACCGCGACGGCCGATGCATCGGATGCTGCATCCACCGCGGCGATGACCGGCGCGGCGGGGACAGGATCCGCCACGCCTGACGCTTCCGCATCCACGGACGCGGCGTCCTCCTCGTCCACGACGGACGGATCGGCTCCCGCCGATGCGGGCTCGGGCGCGACGCCGGCCGGCACCGATCCGGCGGCGACCGACCTGGTGGGCGCCGGGGCGGCAGCCATCGATGCATCCACCGGTTCCACGACGGACGCGGCGGCCAGCGACGCTTCCGCTTCCGCCACCGGCGGCGGCACGGCGGCGGGCGCGACCGGCACGGCTGGAACGACGGGCGATGCGGCCGCGAGTGCTACGCCTGTGGCGGGAGATGCGTCGGCCGCGGCGACCGGCACGGCGGGGGCGGGGACCACGGCCGACGCGTCCGCGGCGGGAACCGAGGCGGCGGGCGGCGGGACGGCGGCGGGCGGGGCGCTGAAGTCGGACCGGATTCAGCTGGTGGACGAGTCCGGAAAGTCCGTCACGGTGGGCGTGCGCACGCCGCTGGGCAAGCACGTGGTGCGGCAGTTTGGCGAGGACGCCAACGTGTGGGACGCCGAGCAGTGCATCCTGGAGCGCGGCCCCGACGGCGCCTGGCAGATCATTCCCGGGGCGGGCACGACCAACGAA
This sequence comes from Longimicrobium sp., assembly GCF_036387355.1. Taxonomy (GTDB): domain Bacteria; phylum Gemmatimonadota; class Gemmatimonadetes; order Longimicrobiales; family Longimicrobiaceae; genus Longimicrobium. Next base: position 2,386 of record NZ_DASVTX010000220.1, on the reverse strand, counting down.
ACGCTGGTGAACGGCGAGCCCATCACCGCGGCGCGCCCGCTGAACGAGGGCGACGTGGTGGCGGTGGGGCGCGCGGCCAAGGGCATCGTAAAGCTGCCGCTCACCGTCCGCGCCGCCTGAGCGCATGGCGTGGAAATGCCCGCAGTGCGGGTTCGTGCACGAGAATGAGGCCGTTACGCACTGCGAGGCGTGCGGCTTTGTTCGCGGCGGCGGCAAGCTGGTGCTGGTAGCCGAGCAGACCACGCAAAGGCTCACCATCGGGGTGGATACGCCGGTGGGAAAGCACCTGCTGCAGACGTTTGCGGGCGATGACCACGTCTACGCCGCCGATCCGCAGTTCCTGGTGGCGCGCAACCCGGCCGGGGGCGGATGGACCATCGCTCCGGCCCAGGGCGTCAAGAATCCCACGTTTCTGAACGGCGCGGCGCTGGGCGATGCGCCCGCGCCGCTGGTGGCGGGTTCCGTGATTTCCATCGGCCCCACCCGACTGCGACTGCGCGTAGAAAGTGAACCGTGACGGACAGCCAGAACCAACCCGAAGACGCCACGCCCGCGACGGACGAAGCCGGAAAGAGCCCTCCGCCGGACCCGTCCGACGTGGACGAAGGCGTGGCGAGTTCGGATTCCGAGCCGCCCGCGGAGGCCGGCCCGCGCTCCCCCGACGCGCCGGCCGGAGCGGAGCCGGGCGCGTCTGGAGCGCCAGCCGAACCGGCCGCCTCCTCTGATCCGGCCGCGTCGTCCGGATCGCCCGCGTCGCCGGAGGCATCCACGACGGCGTCCGGCGCGCCCGATCTTTCGTCGGCGGACGCGCCGCCGCAGAGTTCGGCCAACGTGCTGGAGGTGCACGGCCTGAACTGGGGCGCCATCGCCAGCGCCGTCGCCAACCCCATCACCGGCGACCGCGCGGAGCAGGTCATCGCGCGAATGGAGGAGCGGGTGGCGGGCGGCGGGCCGCTAGGGCTGGCGTTCGAGGAGTACGCCGCCGGCCCGGAAGACCGCGCCATCCAGGTCGGCGAGAACTGGCCGGTGGGCGAGGTGTGGTTCGTCGGCGACCTGCACGGCGACCTGCTGGCGCTGGAAAGCGCACTGCAGCACATCGACCGAAGCGGCGGCGGCTCGGACGCGCGCATCGTGTTTCTGGGCGACCTGTTCGACGACGGCGTGCACGCGGCCGAGGTCGTTCTGCGCATCTTTGAGCTGATCCTCGAAGGGCCCATGCGCGTCACCGTCATTGCCGGCAACCACGACGAGGGTCTCACGTTCGGGGACGGGCGCTTTCAATCCAGCGTCATTCCCTCCGACTTTACCGACTGGCTGAACGCGCAGTCCGATTCCGGACACCCGTGGGCCGCGCGGTTGGGCAAGCTGATCGTCCGCTTCTTTGCGCGGGCACCGCGGGCGCTGTTCTTTCCGGATGGGCTGCTGGTGGCGCACGGCGGCATCCCGCACACGGATCTGCACGCCGAACTCGCGGAAAAGCGCGACTGGAACGATCCGCGGGTGCTGCAGGACTTCGTGTGGCTGCGCGCCCATCCGCGCGCCCGCAAGCGCATTCCCAACCGCACCACCCGCGGCAGCGAGTTCGGGCGTGAGGACTTTGCGGCGTTCTGCGAACTGGCCACGCGCCTGGGCCGCCCGGTGAGCCGCATGCTGCGCGGCCACGACCACGTCGAGGAGCGCTTTGCGGACTTTCCGGCGTGGTCGGCGCACCCGGCGCTGACCATCAACACCCTTTCGCACAAGCTGCCGCGCGAGGTGTTCGGCCCGTACGAGCGGGTGCCGGTGGTGGCGCGATGGGTGCGCGGCGAGTTGCCGGAGGTGCGCCGCCTGTTCATTCCGCCGGAGCTGATCCGGCAGGTGTATCCGGAGCCTGCGGGGCCGGAGGCGGGCGCGTGAAGCGCGTCATTGAGCGGTGCCCCAACTGCGGCGTGGAGCACGACGACGCAGTGGGGGGCGCCTGCGAAGTGTGCGGCACCTCGCTGCGGTTCTGGTGCCGGGTGCACAGCAAGGAGATCGGCTGGCTGGATTCGGCCGAGTGCCCGCGCTGCGCCGCCGAGGCCACGGCCCGGCCGGCGCCGCCGGTTCCGCCCGCGCCCGTGGAGGCGCCGCGTGCACCGGAACCCGCGCCGCCGCCCCGCGTGGTGCCCCCGGAGGCACGCTGGCGCAGGCGCATCCGCGTTCCCATGGGGGCCCCGCCGCGCGAGTACGAGCGCGCGCCCGGGCCGCCCGCCGGCCGCGAGCCGCACGTGATCATCCGCGAAGGCGCTGAAGACCTGCGTCCGTACGTGGTGACGGGCGCGGGCGCCGCCTTTCGCCTGATCCGCGCGCTGTTCGCCGTGGTGCGCTGGGCCATCTTCGGCGCGGTGGTGGGCGGCGTGGCGGGCGG
>NZ_DASVTX010000219.1:0-12258 GCF_036387355.1 Longimicrobium sp. | reverse complement strand
GGGGTGTGGCCCTCACCCCGCGTGCTGCGCACGACGACCCTCTCCCACGAACAGATGTGGGAGAGGGAGCACACGGCAACGGCGGTTTGGAGCGGGCCGGATGGGTTGGCGCGGCGGAGAGAGGCCCCCGCCCCCAGCCCTTCCCAAACAACCCTGGGGGAAGGGAGCACTGGGTACGCGCTCCGGGATCTCGTCCGCACAACAACCCTCCCCCAGTCCGTTTTGGGGGAGGGTGGGTGAGTAATGCGAACCCGGGTGGGGGCCGCCGTGGAGACCGCCATCCAACGCTGGGCTTCTCACCCCGCAGTTGAAGCCCCGACACAGCGCCTGTGGGCACTGTGTCGGGGCTTTCCGCTTTCAGAGCGGCGGATTGATCCGCTCAGGACACCACCCGCCACGCCGGAGTCCGCGCGCAGACCGAAGCTGCCGCCCGCGTGCAGGTGAAGTCCCCCCGTCTGTTGGGGGGACTTTCCGCAGTTGTTGCGGCGACTTCAGTCGCTCAGCAGTCTTGTCAGGCACCAGGCCATGAGACCCGGCGCCCCGGGCTGCCGCCGCGCAGAGCCGGATGATCCCCGCCAAACGATTACGCGGGTTGCGGATGCGGCGAGTTGACACGCGACTGGCGCACTTCTCGCAATTTTGACCACCCAATCAGGGCCCTGCGTCCGAGATCCCCATCCCGACACGCGACCCGACAGTCGGCGCACCCACAGCCCGCACCCGGCGCTTCCGCCACGGCCCCGCCGGGTGTCCCGACACAATGCTCAAGTCTGTAGCCCTGCGCTTCGGCGCGGCGGAAGGCGACGAACCGCTGCAGTTCACGCCCGGACCCATGACGGTGTTCGTGGGGCCCAACAACTCGGGAAAAAGCCTCGCGCTGCGCGAGGTGGAGGAGTTCATCGAGTCGGGCGGGGATTCGCTGCGGCACATCATCCGGCGGCTGGGGATCAAGCTGCCCTCCGACGCCGTCATTGAGCAGATGCTGCGGTCGCGCGCCGTGGGGGTAAAGGACGGGGCCACGGCGGAAAACGAGATCACCGTCCTGCGCCTGCGCTCCCCCGGCGAGTACTCGCGCCGCCGCGCCACCGACACCGCCGAGCCGCTGGTGGAGGCCACGGTAGACATCGCCGCGCTGCTCGCGGCGGCGCAGAACGTGGACCATCCCACGGACGAAGAGCTGGACATCATCTGCCGCGACCTGCTGGGGCTGTTCACCCTGCGGCTGGACGGGCAGACGCGGCTGGCGCTCACGCAGCCCCAGGCCGCCGCGGACCGGGGCGCCAATCCCACCAATCACCTGGGCGTGCTGTTTCGCGACCACGAGGCCCGCGCGCGCATCCGCGAGATCACGGCGGACGCGTTCGGGCTGTACTTCGTGGTGGATCCCACGGCGGGATCGCACTTTCGCGTGCGGATGGCGGAGCGCGCGCCCATGGACAACGACGAGGAGCAGGCCGCCGACGACCGCTCGCGCGCCTTTCACGGCCGCGCCACGGACATCGCGGAGATGAGCGACGGCATCCGCGCCTTCACCGGCCTTACCGCCGCGCTGCTGAGCGCCGACTACCGCATCATGCTGGTGGACGAGCCGGAAGCCTTCCTTCATCCGCCGCTGACGCGCAAGCTGGGGCGCCGCCTGACGCAGCTCGCGGCGGAGCGCGGGGCCAACGTGCTGGTGGCCACGCACTCGCCCGATTTCGTGATGGGGGCCGTAACCAGCGGCCACGCCGTGAACATCGTCCGCCTGACGCACCGCAAGGGGCTCGCGGGGGCGCGCATGCTGGCGGCGCACAAGCTCGAAGCCATGATGCGCGACCCGCTGCTGCGCAGCACCGGCGTGCTGGGCGCCATGTTTCACGAGGGGGCCGTGGTGTGCGAGGCGGACGCTGACCGCGTGTACTACCAGGAGATCAACGACCGCATGCTCTCGCACCGCTCCGGCGGCGCGGACGGCTGCGTGTTCCTGAACGCGCAGAACAAGCAGACGGTGCGGCGCATCATCAAGCCCCTGCGCGAGATGGGGCTTCCCGCCGCGGCCATTCTGGACCTGGACCTCATGAAGGGGCGCGAGGATTTTCGCGACCTGCTGAACGCGGCGTTCGTTCCGCAGGTGTTCTGGGAGCCGTGGGAGGAGGGGCGCCGGCGCCTGCATCAGAAGATGAACAACGCGCACTACAAGGACGGCGGCATCTACCGGCTGAACGGCGAGGCGCGCGAACAGTTCGAGCAGCTGCTGGACAACCTGGCGGAGTACGGCGTGTTTCTGGTGCCCGCGGGAGAGCTGGAGTGCTGGATGCCGGAGCTGGAGGTGGGCGGGCACGGGCCGGAGTGGCTCACGCAGGTCTTCAACCGGATGGGGATGGACCCGTCGGAAGGCGGGTACCAGCGGCCGGGGAGCAGCGGCGTGTGGCGGTTCATGCAGCGCGTGGCCGGGTGGATCGCCGACCCGCGGCGAAGGGGGATGCGCGCGGAAAGCGTCCCCGTGGAGCGGCAGCTGGCGCCCCCGGAGCCGGCGGGGCCGGGCGTGCCCGTGCTGAACCTGGAAACGGTGCATCCGCTGGAACCCGAGCCCGCGCCCGCGCCGCTCCCGTCCGATCCGGGTCCGGACGACGGCGTGCGGCAGGCGGTGGCGTAGGCGGGGTGGACGGATGAGAAGCCCCGGCGCCGAAAGGTGCCGGGGCTTTCTGCTGGACTGCGGCGGCCGGCTGAGCGACTGAAGTCGCCGCAACAACGGCTGAAAGCCTCACGATACTGCCGTGAGGCTGCACCAGCGCGGGCGAGGAGTTCGGTCCCGCACGCAGCGCTCCTGAGCGGATGAATCCGCCGCTCGGAAAGCGGTAAGCCCCGACTCATGGCCGCTGTCGCGCGCACGATCGGGGCTTCAACTGAACGGGGGGGAGAAGCCCGGCGTGGATGGCGGGCACCACGGCGGCCCCACCCGGGTTCGCATTCCTCACCCACCCTCCCTCAAAAAAGACTGGGGGAGGGTCGGTCCGGGCGACAAACTCTGGAGCGCGTACCCAGTGCTCCCTTCCCCCAGGGTTTTTTTGGGGGAAGGGCTGGGGATGGGGGCCTCGCTCCGCCGCGCCACCCGTCCGGCCCGCTCCGGACTGCAGTTGCCGTGTGCCCCCTCTCCCACATCTGTTCGTGGGAGAGGGTCGTCGTGCGCAGCACGCGGGGTGAGGGCCACAGCGGCGGACGGGCACACACCCCGGATCACGCGCCTTCACTCCGGTTCTTCCCTTCTGGACGAGCCCACTCGCTCAAGCGGGCGCGCTCACCGCAGCGGCGGGGGCGGCGACGGCGGTAAAGGGGATGGCGGCCGGCGGCTCGTCGGCGGGGATGAGGTGCGCGATGGAGTTGGCGTAGTATCGCAGGAGCGCGCCTTCTTCCGGATTGGCCGCGTACAGGCCGTCCGTCTCCAGCACCATCCGCCGAAGTGTGAGCATCCGCAGCCCCACGGTTACGGCGTAGTCCATGTCCCGCCGCGGCACGTACACCCGGCCTCCGTGCGCCTCCGCACGCTCCACCAGTTCCGCCACGCGCGCCTTGACCTCCAGCTCGCTCCGCGCCTCTCCGTCGCGCACGAACACGGTGGCGACCAGGGAGACGGGGAGCACCGGGATCACGTGGCCCACCGCCGCCATCAGGTCGGCGCCCAGCGCGGCGACGCGGTCGTGGCGCTGCTCCTTGTCCAGTGCGCGAAAATCCGTCGAGTGCGCGGCGCACCACGCGCGCATGGAAACCGGCGTGCCGAAGTTCACGCAGGCGTAGCCGAAGCGGTGCCAGCGGCTGCGCGCCATCAGCGCCAGGTTCTTGCCGATGAACGTCATCGTCCGTCCCAGCGCGGCAAGAGCGCCCGAGCGGCGGCGTCCGGGCTGCGCATCCAGCAGCAGCGTTCGGTCTTCCAGCGTGCGGTCGTAGTTGATGCCGACGGGCACAAAGACGAGGTCGCGCGCGCCCGCCGGGTCGAATCCGCGGATCATGTAGTCCAGCAGCCCCAGCTTGGGCGGGCGCAGGGTGCCGTCGCGGCTCAATCCTCCCTCCGGATACACGGCCTGGGTCACGCCCGCGTCCGTCGCCATGGCCACGTACCGCTCCAGCACGCGGCGGTACAGGTCGTCGTTGTCGCGCCGGCGGATGAAGTACGCCCCCATCGATCGGATCAGCTGCTGCAGCGGCCACACCCGCGCCCACTCGCCCACCGCGTAGCTGAGCGCCGCGCGCCCCGCGGCCAGGTAGGCGACGAGCACGTAGTCCATGTTGCTGCGGTGGTTCATCACGAACACCACCGTGGATCCCTTCTCGATGGCCGCCAGCCCCGCCTCGTCGCTCCACCCCATGCGCACGCGGTACAGCGCCCGCGCCACCCGCCGCGCCACCGCGTACCCCAGCCGGAAGTACAGGTACGCGTTGAAGGCGGGGACGATCTCCCGCGCGTACTTCTCCGCGCGCGCCACGGCCACGTCCAGCGGCGCGCCCGTGGTGCGCGCGTGCTCGCCGGTTGCGCGGACCACGTGCGGGTCCGACATCAGCCGGTCCACCAGCACCTGCCGGCGTGCCAGGCGAAAGGGCTGGATCTCGATGGGGAGACGGCGGTTGACTTCGTCCAGCACCCGCAGCGTGCGCTGGCGGATGAACCAGCGCACGCCCGGCACCATCAGCCGGTCCAGTACGCAGGCCGCCGCCAGCAGCACCAGCACTCCTGCCAGCCAGGCGGGAAGAGAAACGGTGGCGCCCATGGCACAGGCTCTCGGAGGGGGAAGGGGAGGGCAGCGCTGCCCGGCAATCTACATCCGCCGGAGCGCCGCCCAAATAGCCATGGCGATTCGCGCAGCCCGCCGCCGACCACATGACGGCGCAGAAACATGAGCCCCGTACGGGTCGAGTGATGAAAAGCAGAAACGCGGGCCCGGATTGCCGGGCCCGCGTTGGCGTACGGCCGATCGGGCGAGGATCAGCCGCCCAGGCCCAGCTTTGCCCGCACGCGCTCCGCGACCAGCGCCTCCATGGTCTGCCTGGTGTGGCAGACGGCCATGAGCGCGTTGGCCCCCGTGGAGGCGCGCGCGCTGGCCCGCAGCCCGGTTTCCAGCCGCGACGTGCCGGCGGTGCTCCCCGGCTGCACGGTGGTCTGCAGGTCCATCCGGATCTCGTTCTGCGCCGCGAGTTCGGCGCCGAACTGGCCGGTGCCGCAGTCAAAGAACTGCGACGCGCTGCGGCCCTGGAAGCGGCGGTTCACCACGGCGTTGCGGGCCGCCACCGTGCGGCGCGGCGCATCGGCGGAGGCCGTGAGGCCCAGCTCCTGGTACACGGCGGGGAGCACCGCCCACACCCGGTCCACGGGCGCGGCCACCTCCGCCGCGATCAGGCGGAACTCGCTGGCGGTAGACACGGTCATGGACTCGCCGCTCAGCACCACCTGGGTGTTCTCTCCCCCGGTGGCGCCGGTGGAGCCGCCGGACCGCGGGGACGGGGAGGGAGCAGGCCCAGATGCGGCCGGGGCGCAGGCCGCGAAGGCGAGAACGGCGAACAGGGTTGCACGCATGAGCATCCGGGGTTGCGGGTGGATCGGTGTCGCCACGCAACGTAGGCGCGCGCCCGGCGCCCTGCAATCGGCTGGTCGGCCGAGTTCGGTCGCGTCGTCAGAGCCGCGGGGCGGGAGCCGTTCCGGGGAGGGCGGGCGCGGTGTAGCTTGGCATCGCGGCCTCATCATCCATCCCCCTCCCGCACCCGTCCATCATGCGGACTCTGACGATGCTCCTTGTGCTCGCGGCGTGTGCGGCGCCCCTCCACGGCCAGCGCGTGGAGGCGGTGAACGGCGGGATCGTGTACCGGCCGCCCTGCAGCGCACCGGCGCGCCGCCTCACCCAGTCGGGGATGGATTCAGAGCCGCGGCTTTCGCCCACCGGCACGCGGATCGTGTTTCTGCGCAGGATGCCGGGCGGGTCCGGCCAGTCGGCGGTGTGGGTGATGAACACGGACGGAAGCGGGGCGCGCATGCTGGTGCGGCCGCGTGAGGACGATGCGCCGGTGCGGAACCTGACGGAGATCAAGGCGCCCCAGTTCTCGCCGGACGGCATGCGCGTCTACTTCCTGGCCTCTGCGTGGGCAACCTCGAATGCCGTGCACCAGGTGGACGTGGCGACCGGCGCGGAGCGGTACCTGATCCCGGGGAACACGCTCGAGGTCGTTCCGGCGGGGGACTACGCCGGGCACCTTCTCGTCAACCAGCACCGCTACTTTCTGGCGGGAGGTTCCTACGACTGGGAGTGGCTGTTCACCCCGCAGGGGCGCGAGGTGGGGCCGGTGGGCGAAACGGAGGAAGCGCAGCGGGAGTTCCGCGCCGGCATCCCCCGCCGCCCCGCCGCCCGCTGCCGCTGACGCGTAACGGGCACCGGCGGCCGCAACTCCGCGCCGTTACAAAGAAAAGGGTGGCACCGCGGATGCATCCACACTATCTCTGAGACGGAAGCATCTTGCATTTGTGACCGCGGCGTGACAATCGCGGTCCGTCCCTGCACTCCGGGCCCGCCATGGCCATCCAGCCCGGCCTCGTGCTGATCTGCGCGTCGCTCCTTGCGGCCGCCTGCGCCCCCCTGGCCTCCACCGCCGACGGCGGACCGGGGATGAGCGACACGCGCCCGGGCTCCGACCGGGGCTGCCGCATGGCCACGGAGCCGCGCGCGCTGCCTTCGGCGGACGCGATGGTGGATTCCGCCGCGCTCACGCAGCAGGTCGCGCGGCTGTGGCGGGAGGCGGGCGGGCCGGCCGGGCACGTCGTCCTGGCCATGCGCTACGACGAGCAGGGCCGCAACGTGCGCCGCGACGTGCTGGAGTACCGGGTTGCGGAGCAGATGGCGGACTCGGTGCAGAAGCTGGTGTTCGCCGCGCGGCGCACCACCGCGCCTGCGGAGGCGGAGTGGGGCGTGCGGATGCGGGTGGACGTGGGCGCCGAGCCCGCGCTGCGGGTCACGCGCAGCCGCGAGTGCCGGCCCGCGCCGCTGGAGCGGAGCGACGGGGCACTGGCGGGCACCTTCAGCAACTGGGGCGACGTGCGCGACTCGGCGCCGCCCCCCACCATGGGCGACGGCGGCCTGGTGTGGGTGCGGGTGGCGCTCAGCGCCTCCGGGCACGTGACCGACGTGCGGGTGGAGCGCAGCGCGACGCGCATTCCGGAGCACCGCCTGCTGCAGTACGTGCGGATGATCGCCTTCAACCCGGCCACCGTGGACGGCTACCCGGTGGCGGGCGAAACCTCCATCCCCCTGCGGGTGCGCTGAAGCAGCGGGGGTTCCGGCGCGCCGGAACCCCTTTTCAAGCCGCTTCGGTGCGACTATCCTCCATCCAACGATCGTCACCACCCCCGCCCCGCCGCGGCCGTACGCGCCCGCGTGCGGCGGAGCCGTCCGTGCGTTCCGCCCCCCAGCCCCCGCCCCGATGAGGCTTGCCGCCGCGCTGGCCCTGGTCCCGGCCCTTCTGCTGACCGCGTGCGCCACGGTGCAGCGCGGCCCGCCCACGGCCGCGGGGTACCCGGAAGCGGTGTCGCTGCTGGGTGCGCCGCTGTACACGCCCGAGCTTCCGCTGGAAACGCGGCAGCGGCTGGCGGCGCAGCTGGATTCGGCGTACGCCGTCTACCAGCGCGACCCCGACAACGCCGACGCCATTCTGTGGCTGGGGCGGCGGGTGGCGTACCTGGGCCGCTACCGCGATGCGGTGGCCATCTTTGGCGAGGGGATCCGCAAGCACCCCACGGACGCGCGCTTCTACCGCCACCGCGGGCACCGGCTCATCACCCTGCGCGACTTTGGCCACGCGCAACGCGACCTGGAGCGCGCCGCCCTGCTCATCCGCGGCAGGCCGGACGAAACGGAGCCGGACGGCATTCCCAATGCCCGCAACGAGCCGCGCACCACGCTGGCCTTCAACGTGTGGTACCACCTGGGGCTGGCGTACTACCTGCGCGGCGACTTTACCCGCGCCACCGGCGCCTTTGGCAACGCGCTCGCCGTTTCCCGCAACGACGACGCGCGCGTGGCGGCGGCGGACTGGCTGTACATGAGCTACCGCCGGCTGGGGCGCACCGAGGAGGCGGAAAAGGTGCTGCAGGGCATTCGCCCGGACCTGGACGTGGTGGAAAACCGCGCCTATCTGCGCCGCCTGCGGATGTACCGCGGCGAACTGCCCCCCGACAGCCTGCTGGCTCCCGGGCGCGACGACGCGCTGACGCTGGCCACACAGGGGTACGGGGTGGCCAACTGGTACCTGTACAACGGCAACCCGGAACAGGCCGAGGAAATCTTCTGGCGCATCACCTCGGCCGAGAACTGGGCGCCGTTCGGCTACATCGCGGCGGAAGCGGACCTCCGCCGCATCCTGCGCCGCCGCGGAGAGCGGTAGCGCACCGCAGCCCGCGGGCTTCGCTCCCGAAGCCCGCCCTCATCGTCACCGGACTGAAGGATCTGCTCCAATGCGTGTTTCCACACGGATCGCCCTCGCCGCCGCGCCGCTGCTCGTGATGGGCCTGGCCGCCACCCCCGCCGCCCGCGCGGTGGAGCCCCGTCCCGCGGCGTCCGCCGTGGCGCCGGTCACGTGGCGCATCGACACCGCCCATTCGGAACTCACGTTCCGCATCCGCCACCTGGTAAGCCGGGTGAACGGCAGCTTCAACCAGTGGAGCGGCACCATCGTGGCCGATCCGGCCAGCCTGGCGGGCGGCTCGGTGCAGGTGGACATCCAGACGGCCAGCATCGACACCAACAACGAGCGCCGCGACACGCACCTGCGCTCGGACGACTTCTTTGACGCGCCCAACCACCCCGTCATTACGTTCCGCAGCACGCGGGTGACGGTGAACGGCCGCGACCTGCGCGTGGCGGGCAACCTGACCATGCGCGGCGTCACCAAGCCGGTGGTGCTGGAAGGCCGCATGCTGGAAGTGTCGGGCGCGCCGGGGCGCCGCCGCATCGGCTTCGAGGCGTCCACCACCATCAACCGCATGGACTACGGCGTGTCGTGGAACCGCGCGGCCGAGGGCGGCGGGGTGACGCTGGGCGACGAAGTGACCATCAGCATCGCCGTGGAAGCGGTGGAGCAGGCGCCCGCCGCGTCCTGAGCCGGGGGATGGATGAAAGCGGGCCGGGGGCGCTGTTCACCATCGGCCACAGCACGCGCACGATCGAAGAGTTCGTCGCGCTGCTGGCGGCTAACGGGGTGAACCTGCTGGTGGACGTGCGGCGCTTTCCCGGCTCGCGGCGGCACCCGCAGTTCGGCTCGGAGGCGCTGGTGGCGTCGCTGCGGGAGGCGGGGATCGAGTACCGCCACGCGGAGAACCTGGGCGGGCGGCGGCGCGCGGAGGCGGGCGCGGCGCCCTCGCCCAACACGGCGTGGCGCAACGAGGCGTTCCGGGCCTACGCCGACTACATGGCCACCGCGCCGTTCCGCGCGGAACTCGAGCGCCTGCTGCGCGACGCGGAGCAGCGGGGCGTCGCCATCATGTGCGCGGAGGCGGTGCCCTGGCGCTGCCACCGCCGGCTGATCACGGACGCGCTGCTGGCGCGAGGGGCGCAGGTGTGGGACATCGTGAGCATGGCGGCGCCCGCGCCGGCGCGGATGTCGGAAAGCGCGGTGGTGCTGGAAGGTGGCGGGCTGATCTATCCGGCGACGCCGCAGGCCGACCTGTTCGGGGGATAGCAACCGGGCGCCGATCTTGCGGAAACCGGGTCCGGAGTTCCCGCCGCGGACGGCGCGGCGTTCATCCCATGATGTGTGATCCGTTCTCCGACGCGCATGCCCAGGACCATTCTTCTCGCCGACGACCACGAGGACAACCGGGTGGCGCTCACCGCCGTGCTGGAGCGCGATGGGTATCGTGCGCTGGAGGCGGCGCATGGGCAGGAGGCGGTGGACATGGTGCGGGAGCACATGCCCGACCTGGTGCTGATGGATCTGGCGATGCCGGTGATGGATGGCCGCGCGGCGATGCACGAGCTTCGCGCGGACCCCCGGACAAAGGACATTCCCATCGTGCTGCTGACGGCCATGGCGCTGTCGGTGGACCGCGACCGCATCATGGGCGAGGGGTTTGACGGGCTGCTGATCAAGCCCTGCCTGCCTCCGCACCTGCTGCAGGAGGTGCGGAGGCTCGTCGGCCCGCCGGAGGGCGACGCCGCGGCGTGACCGGCTCGCAGGCGGGTTGACCGACAACGCTCCGTCGTGGATTCCACGGCGGGGCGTTTGTGTCGATGGCTGCGGGGACAGGATGGCGGAACAGCGGTTCGTCAGGCCGGCGCCGTGGGTTGCCGGCCGACGGTTCCGGTGAGGCGCATGATCGTGGCGGTGGCGCCGCGCGGCTCCACCGAACGCCATCAGCTCCCTCCCCGTACCTCGCCACGCCCGCGTCCTCCGCGTGAACCGCCGTTTGCTGCCGTTGCGTCCCCGCAAAGGCACACGGCAGATGCGCGGCGCGGATCTGGCGGGAACCGATGGCGCTTTCCGCGTTACAATGCATCGCGGCCGCCGCGCGGCGGCCTGACACCCGCTCCTCCCAAAGACATGCGCGATTCCCTGATCACCCGCACGGCGGCGCTCGCGCTGGCCGCCGCGACCGCCGCCTGCGCGACCGTGCAGAACAGCAACGACATCTCCGCCGATGCCCCCGCGGCCTCGGCCCCGGCCGCCGCGTCCGCGCACGGCGACAACCCGCTGCTGGCCGCGTGGACCGGGCCGTACGGCGGCATTCCGCCCTTTGACAAGGTGCGCGTCGCGGACTTCAAGCCCGCCCTGGAGGCCGCCATGGCCGAGCAGCTGGCGGAGATCAACCGGATCGCCGCCGATCCCGCGGCGCCCACGTTCGAGAACACCATTGCCGCCATGGAGCGCGCCGGACGCACGCTGGACCGCGTGAGCACGGTGTACGGCGTGTGGAGCAGCACCATGAACGGCCCGGAGTTCCAGACGGTGGAGCGCGAGATGGCGCCGCGGCTGGCCGCGTTCAACGACCAGATCACCGGCAACGAGGCGCTGTTCCGCCGCATTGAGGCGGTGTACAACTCGCCCGACAAGGCGCGCCTGACGCCGGAGCAGCAGCGCCTCACCTGGCTGCGCTACACCAACTTCGTGCGCTCCGGCGCGCGGCTGCGCGGCGAGCAGAAGGCGCGGCTTTCCGAGATCAACCAGGCACTGGCCGGGCTGTACACGCGCTTCAGCCAGAACGTGCTCAAGGACGAGAGCGAGCAGACGCTGGTCATCGACAGCGAATCGCAGCTGGCGGGGCTCCCCCAGTCGCTGCGCGCCGCCGCCGCCGCGGAAGCCGCCACGCGCGGCATGGCGGGCAAGTGGGTCATCAGCAACACCCGCTCGTCCATCGACCCGTTCCTGACGTATTCGGAGAACCGCGCCCTGCGCGAGCGCGCCTGGCGCATGTTCGTGAACCGCGGCGACGCCGGGGCCACGGACAACAACGCCATCATCGCCCAGATCCTGAAGCTGCGGGCGGAGCGCGCCAACCTGCTGGGCTACCCCACGCACGCGCACTGGCGGCTGGAGAACGCCATGGCCAAGACGCCGGAAAACGCCATGCGGCTCATGGAAGCCGTGTGGACGCCCGCCGTGGCCCGCGTGCGCGAGGAGGTGGCCGACATGCAGGCCGTCGCGAACCGCGAGCGCGCCAACCTCACCATCGAGCCGTGGGACTACCGGTTCTACGCCGAGAAGGTGCGCAAGGCCAAGTACGACCTGGACCAGAACCAGGTGAAGCCGTACCTGCAGCTGGACCGGCTGCGCGAGGGAATGTTCTGGGTGGCGGGCGAGCTGTTCGGCTTCGTGTTCACCCCGGTGACGGACGTGCCCGTGTACCACCCGGACGTGACGGTGTACCGGGTAACGGACCGCACCAGCGGCCGGCAGATCGGGCTGTGGTACTTTGATCCGTACGCGCGGCAGGGCAAGCGCTCGGGCGCGTGGATGAACGCCTACCGCAGTCAGGAGCGGGTGGACGGCGAGGTCACGACCATCGTCTCGAACAACGCGAACTTCGTGAAGGGCAAGCCGGGCGAGCCCGTGCTCGTCTCTTGGGACGACGCGACGACGATGTTCCACGAGTTCGGCCACGCGCTGCACGGCCTCAACTCGAACGTCATGTACCCGACGCTCGCCGGCACGGCCGTCGCGCGCGACTACGTGGAGTTCCCCTCGCAGCTCCTTGAGCGCTGGCTGATGACGCCCGAGGTCTTGCAGCGCTTCGCCGTCCACTACCAGACG
>NZ_DASVTX010000218.1:0-2406 GCF_036387355.1 Longimicrobium sp. | reverse complement strand
CGCGAGATGGTGCCGCTCCCGCCGGACGCCGAGGTGCTGGACGTGGCGTGCGGATGGGGCCGACACTCGGTGGAGATGGCGCGCGCCGGCCTGCGTGTGACGGGAATGGACTGGTCGGAGACGCTGCTGGCGCGTGCGCGGCGGCGCTCGGTGGGCGCGGGGGTGAACGTGGAGTGGGTGCAGGGTGACATGCGCGAGATCCCGTGGGAAGGGCGCTTTGACCTGGTGACCTCGCTGTACTCGTCGCTCGGCTACTTCCTCTCGGATGAGGAGGACCTGCGCGTGCTGCGGGGCGCTGCGCGGGCGCTGCGGACCGACGGCGTGTTCGTGATGGAGACCATGCACCGCGACCACATCGTGAGTGCGTTCGCCGAGCGCGACTGGTGGGAAACGGAAGGCGGCGCCACGGTGTGGGTGGAGCGCGAGTTCGACGCCATCGAGGGCGTGAGCCGCGAGTGGACGCGCTGGTCGCGCGGCAGGGACAGCGGCGAAAAGTACCACGAACTGCGCATCCGCAGCGCCACCGAATGGGACGCGCTGCTGCGGCAGGCCGGCCTCATCCCTGTCGATTTCTGGGGCGATTGGGAGCTGCAACCGTTTCTGCACACCAGCCCCGACCTCATCGTCATCTGCCGCAAGGCGTGACGCGCGTTCGGGTCGCGGGCACAGCGTGTTGCGCGCTTTGGAGTGCGCGCGGAGAACAGGCGCCGCGGGTTTCGGCTGCGCGGCAGAACACCTGCGCCGCAACAAGTATCGCGTGTCCCAACGAAAAAAAGAGACCCGCCGCGGCACAGGCCGCGGCGGGTCTCTTTCGATCTCCGGCGAGACTATGGCAGCGCCGTGGGGCGGGGCTGCGGCGTAGTGGTGGGGAGCGTGGAGTTGCCCACGACGGGCCATCCGTTCACGTAGCGGATGCGGTCCAGCAGCAGCGGCCGGCGCGAGATGTCGGTGTTGCCGGGGAGCAGGAACGGACGGCTGGAATCGATGGCGTGGTACAGCATCCATTCCACCCCCGCCGCGTCGCGGATCACGCCGTTGTGCCCCGGCGCCAGCCACTTTCCGCCCGCCTGCAGCACCGGCTGCGCCGCGCCGTCCGGCCCCGTCAGCACGGTGTACGGCCCCGTGGCCGAGGTGGAGCGCGCCACCAGCACCGCGTAGCGCGCGTTGGCGCCGCAGCAGCTGTTTCCGGAAAAGTACAGGTAGTAGAACCCGTTCTCGAACGTGACCCACGGGCCTTCGATGAGCCCCTGGTCGTAGCCCGCCGGGCCGCCGTTCCGCACCTGCACCACGGGCGTGGGCGTGGTACCGGGAACGAACGAGCGGCGGTCGGCGGCGAGCTCCTGCACCACCAGCGGCGACCCGGCCGAGCCCCAGAACAGCAGCCGCTTGCCCGTCTGCGGATCGTCGAACGCCATCGGGTCGATGGTGGTAAAGCTCGGCCCGCACACCACGGGCTGCCCCGAATCCGTATACGGCCCCGCCGCGGTGGCCGCCGTCGCCATCCCGATGCAGAAGCCGTGGTCCGGCCGCTGGCGCTGCGCCGCGTCGATCTGGGTGGAGAAGTACATCACGTACTTTCCGTCACGCTCGATCACGTCCGGCGCCCAGAAGTTCTGCGACTGGCTGGCCCACGCGGGGCGTGTGGGGAGCGCCTCGCTCACGGCGGACCAGTTCACCAGGTCCTTGGAGCGCGACACCTGCACGCGGAACGACGTGGTCTGCGTGGCGAACGCGTAGAACCATCCGTCGCTGGAACGCATCACCGCGGGGTCGGGGAAGTCGTTGTCCAGCACGGGATTGACGTACTCGTTCGCCGTGGGCTGCACCGGCGGCGTAATGACGACGGTGGTACCGCCTCCGCCGTCGCCGCCGCACGCCGCCAGCACCAGCGCGAGCAGCACGGACGTGCCCGCCACGCGCTGCTTCTGCAGAAAGTTGATGCTCACTCGCCTCGCTCCCGGGGTTCCGTCGCAGTCACGCCGTCCAAGGTAAACGGATTCGCCACCAAAGGCGACCCCGGCGCGCATCCGTCCCTCGCGCCTTCGTCATCCTGAGCGGAGCGCTGCACCAGCCTTTCCCCCGCGCCAAACTGTCGCGCGGAGTCGAAGGATCTACTCGCCGCCGAGCCAACGTCGCGACACGCACGCCCGTTCTCGCGGGCATAGCAGATCCTTCGTCGGCGCCAGAGTACCGTGCCGGTGCAAGTGCCTCCGGCCTCCTCAGGATGACAAGTTACTGCGCCAAAGCAGGTTACGAGCACCAAGCCTGTCATCCTGAGCGGAGCGCTGCACCGAACCTTCCGCCGCGCCAGACTGTCGCGCGGAGTCGAAGGGATCTACTTGCCGCCGAGCCAACGTCGCGACATGCACGTCCGTTCTCGCGGGCGTAGTAGATCCTTCGTCGGCG
>NZ_DASVTX010000217.1:0-8652 GCF_036387355.1 Longimicrobium sp. | reverse complement strand
ACGCCGTGCTGTTGGTGGCCGAAATGACGTCGCGCGCCTTGGAGTACGTGTAGAACGCGCTCAGCTCCAGGCTGTTGCGGAACCGGCGCTGCAGCCCGGCCGTCAGGTTGTAGGCGTAGTCCTTGTTCTGGTTGGTGACGTTGATCACCTCGCTGAACTTGGTCGACACCCGCTCCGGGTTCGCGATGCCCGTGGTGGGGATCGTGTCGTGCAGCGTACGGCCGCGGTTGTCCACCAGAAGGCCCTGCGGGTTCTTCAGGTTCAGGTCTTCGTAGAAGAACTGCTCCACGGCATGCGTGTACAGGCCCTGCAGCGACGCCACGAACCCGCCCGGCAGCTCATGGTCGATGGCCAGGGAGCCGCGGAAGGTGCTCGGGAACCGCAGATCCTTGTCCAGCAGGTTCACCGAACCGATGATGCCGGTGGCAAGGCCGCCGCCGGTGGCGCACTCCTGGGGCTGGTTGGCCGGGTCCGGGCTGAACTTGGGCGCCGCGCGGGGCGTCCCCGTGCCGCAGGTGAGCGTGGCGATGCCGGTTCCGTTGTTCTGGAAGGCGTTGCCGATGAGCACGAACGCGGGACGGCCCACGAACACGCCCACGCCACCGCGGATCTGGCTGCGGTTGTTTTCGGACAGGCTCCAGTTGAAGCCCACGCGCGGCGAGAACTGCACGTTGCCCGACGGAACCTCGTCGGTGCGGCGGCCGAAGGTGTCGGCCACCACCTGCGTGAACAGCGGCTTGTCGTTCAGCACCGGCATGTCGGCGCGGATGCCCGCCGTAAGGCTGAAGCGGCTGCTGGGCTCCCACTGATCCTGCAGGTAGAAGCCGTACTGCGAGGCGTTGAACACCGCGTGCGGCAGTTCGGCCTTGGGGTCGCGAGCGTTGGCCGCCAGACGGTACGTACGCACCGTGCCGGCGCGGAAATCCGCCAGCGAGTTGAACTCGTATACGCCGAACGAGCTGGCCGCGAAGAAGTTGTCGATGTGGTAGAACTCGTTCTTCGTGCCGATGTCGAAGCGGTGCGAGCCGCGCTGCCAGGACAGGTTGTTTGTGAACTCGAAGATGTCCTGGTCCAGCGTGTTGCCCTGCGAGCTCTGCTCACCGCCCGCCACCAGGTCCTGGTTGCCGATCTCCACCCGGATCTGCGGGCTGCGCGAGTTGGGCGTCCGGCGGTCGCGGATGGTGTTGTAGCCCACGATCAGCTCGTTGTACAGCGACGGCGAGAACGTGGTGAACAGCTGGCCGACGGTGGCGTTCTTGGTCGACTCGAAGAAGTAGCCGTTGGACGACAGACGGAAGTCCGTGGCGTTGCGGCTGAAGTTGTCGTCCTCGGCGCGGCCGTAGTTGTGGCGCAGCACCATGCGGCTGTTCAGCTCCGGCAGGTCCAGGTCCAGCCGGCCGAAGAAGTTGGTGAGCGGGTTGGTGTTGTTGACCTGGAACTCGCTCCCCGGCTCGATCCCGTAGCCCCGCAGGATTTCCTGGAACTCCGTGATCTGCGCGCGCGTCACCGTGATCGGCGTGGCGCCCGCGGTGTCCTGCCCGAAGTAGGGGCCGCCCGCCGGGGTGGTGCGGTCCTGCCACTCGGGGTTGATGAAGAAGTGCAGGCGGTCGCGGATGATGGGGCCGCCCAGCGAGAACCCGTACTGCGTCTGCTCGAAGTCGTTGATGTACGGCTGCTCGCGCGCCAGGTCCTGGTTGCGCGTGAAGTAGTACGCCGAGCCCGAGAAGTCGTTGGTGCCGCTCTTGGTGACGGCGTTCACCAGCAGGCCCGCGAAGTTGCCCTGGCGAACGTCAAAGGGCGACAGCAGGATCTGGTACTCCTTCACCGACTCCACCGAGATGGACTTGCCGCTCGCCTGGCCGCCCGGCTGGCCGCTGGTGCCCAGGCCGAACAGGTCGTTCTCGCTGGCGCCGTCGATCTGGATGTTGTTGAACCGGTTGTTCACGCCGCCGCCCGACAGGCCGGGGCCGGTCTGCGACACCTGCGGCGCAAGCCGCACGAAGTCCGTGAAGTTGCGGTTCAGCGTGGGCAGGCGCTGGATGGCCGTGTCGCTGATGGCCGTGCTGATGCCCTTGTTGGCCGGCGACAGGATCGGGTTGCGCTGCGCCGAAACGGTGACACCCTCGAGCACCAGCGTCTGCGACACCAGCTCGAAGTCCACGCGCAGGTCCTGCCCGAGGCCCACGTTCAGGTTGGCGCGCGTCTGCGAGGCGCGGCCGATCGTGCTCACCGCCACCGAGTAGGGGCCGCCCACCGGGAGCGACGGAACGCGGTAGCGGCCATCCTCGCGCGTCACCACGGTGCGCGTAAGGCCGACCGACTGGTTGCGGATGGTGATCTGCGCCCCGGCGATGCCCTCGCCCTCGGCGGAGGTCACGCGCCCGCTGATGGCGCCGGTCACGGTCTGTGCCGCGGCCGTGCCCGGAAGCGCGAGGCTCAGTACCAGCGCGCACAGCAGGAGGGTTGCCTTCCTCCAGCAGTGTTTCATGTGGATTCCCTGGGGTGAATGTGCACGACTGCCCCGCCGATCGCTTCGAACGGCGTATGGGGTACCGGATGAGGATCTCGGCGGGCAGACCCGAATTGTAACGACATCGGCACAAAGGTCAATGTGCACGGCGCCGTCCCGCGGCCCCGCGGAATGCGGGACCCGCGAGAAGTTCCCGCGCGCGGGGCGCGGTGCCGCCCGTCAGGCCAATAGCGATGCGCCGCGGACGGGAGGCCCGGGCGGCTCGGAACGGGAGTGGACGGGGCGACGCGGAATGATAGAACGGACCGACGGTGCGGGACAGGGGGGAATGTAACGTTCCCGAAACATCCGTCAACCGTGCCGGGTTCGGCGGAACGATCGTTCGAAGCGGTTGGCCGCCAAGCGTTTGCGCAACTGTCACAGGAGCAGCCGCGCAGGCGGGTCCGGTCCCGCCCCGGGAAGGGGCGGGCCGGACCGCACCGGAGGGGTCAGCGGCCGTCCGTCAGGTAGCGCAGCACGTCGTGGCGCGTGATGATCCCTTCCAGCCGGCCGCCGCGGCGCACCAGCACGGCGGGGTTCTGCCGCGACAGCAGCCGCGTGACCCCCGGCAGGTCCACGTGGCTGTCCACCACGGGAAGGGGCGGCTCCATCAGGTGCTGCACCGACTTGTCCAGCAGCGCCATGTCTTCCAGCACGCGCGCCATCAGGCTGGCTTCGGCCAGGTGGCCCACGCAGTCGCCCTCGGCCAGCACGGGAAGCTGCGACACGTCGTGCTGGGTGATCAGCCCCAGCGCCTGGCGCACGGGCGTTTCGGGGGCCACGGACACCAGGGTGCGCGGCGCCCCGTCGCCCTTGCCGGTCACCATGTCGGCGGCGCGCACGCGGGCCGGCTCCAGCAGCCGGTTTTCACGCATCCACTCGTCGTTGAACACCTTGGTGAGGTAGCGCTCGCCGGTGTCGCAGAGAAGGAACACCACCAGCGCGTCGGGGTCGTCGATCTCCCGCGCCACCTGCAGCGCCACGTGCGCGATCAGCCCCGCCGACCCGCCCACGAACAAACCTTCTTCACGCGTGAGGCGGCGGGCCATGGTCATGGAGTCGCGGTCCTCCACGGAGCGCCACTCGTCCACCACCGACATGTCCAGCGTGCCGGGGATCTTGTCCTGCCCGATCCCTTCCACCTTGTACGGCGCGCCCTCGGGCTTGACGCCCGTCTTCCAGTAGCCGGCGATGATGCTCCCCACCGGGTCGCCGCCGATGATGCGGACGGCCGGGTTGCGCTCCTTGAGGTAGCGCCCCACGCCGGTGATGGTGCCGCCGGTGCCCGCCGCGCTCACGAAGTGGGTGACGCGCCCCTGCGTCTGCTCCCAGATCTCCGGGCCGGTGGTGCGGTAGTGCGCCTCGGGGTTGGCCTGGTTGTAGAACTGGTTGGCCAGGATGGCGTTGGGCGTCTCCTCGGCGATGCGCTTGGCCATCATGACGTAGTTGTCGGGATGGTCTGGCGCCACGGCCGTGGGGGTGACGATGACTTCGGCCCCGAACGCCTTGAGCAGGCGCACCTTTTCCTGGCTCATCTTGTCGGGAATGGTAAAGACGCAGCGGTAGCCCTTGATGGCCGCCGCGAGCGCCAGCCCCACGCCGGTGTTGCCGCTGGTGCCTTCCACCACGGTGCCGCCGGGAAGCAGCCGCCCTTCGCGCTCCGCCGCCTCGATGATGGCCGGCCCGATGCGGTCCTTGACGCTGCCGCCGGGGTTCATGAACTCGGCCTTGCCGTACACCGGGGTGCGGATGCCGGCGGCGGCGCGGTTCAGCCGGATCAGCGGGGTCCACCCCACGGTGCCCAGCACGGTGTCGTACGGGCGCTCGTGGCGGGGCCGGGCAAAGGCGGTGTCCAGAACGGAGTCGGTCATCAGCTTCCTGCGGTGTCCTGCGCGGCGGGGCGCGCGGTGTCCCGGGCGGCGGCGGCCGCGGCGGGGGAAATGTCGAAAAAGACGGGGAGCAGCACCCAGCGGGCGACGGGGCGGCCGTCGCGCGTGGCCGGCGCAAAGCGCAGTTTGTCCGTTCCAGCCACGGCGGACGAGTCGAACCCCTTGTGCCCGCTGGCCGTGGCGACGCGGACGCTGTCTACGCGCCCGGTGCTGTCCACGCGGATGCGGAGCACCGTCTTGCCCTCCACCCCCGCGTCCCAGAGGTCTTCCGGGTACTCGAACGGGGGCGGAACGAGCTGCCGGGGCTCGGTCTGCACCACCGGGGCGCGGTCGCAGGCGGCGAGCGCGGCGGCAAGGGCCAGCAGGGCTGCGGGCGGGCGGATCATGGGGCGGCGGGCCGGGGCCGGATGGGCGGGCCCCGCCGGCGTCCCTGCCGGAAAGCCCGCGGCGCGCCGCGCGGCGCACGTCCGCGGGGCACGCCTGTTTGTGCGCGCAACATCGCTCCGCACGCCGGGATGCGCAACCTCGCGGGGCCCCGGTTCACCACACGGGGCCGGGCGGTCCGGACCACCGGCGCGCGCAGTTCACGCGGTACGGCGCCCCGTCCTTGAGCTGAAAGTACTCGGTCCCGGGCGGGCCGGGCGGGCACTCTGCCGGACGCTTGCCCAGGTTGATGGCGTAGCGGAACTCGCCGTAGCTCGTGCGGCCGTCCCCGTTCCAGTCGCGCTCCCGCCAGCCGAACGGGCTCTGCACCGCCGCGGCGAGAAGGTACGCCTCCCGCAGCAGGGGCGCGGCGGTGAGAACCATCGGCAGGAGGAGCCAGCGGCGGAACCGCAATCGCGGGGGCGGCATAGGATGCACGCTACCTTTTTCCGTCAGTTGCTGAAACTCGCACGTTCCCTGCTCCGTATCAAGTGCGGGAGCCCGCATCGGGTGCCCGGGGCGGCGCATCCCCTGCCCCGCCGTTCATCCACCAACGAGAGATCGCCATGGCCGACACCACGCCGCGCCCGCCCAACGGTCCGAGCACGACCGGCAATCCGTCCGGCGGCAATCGCGGGAACAACCCGCCCAGGAAGTAGAACCGACGACAGCACCCCGCGAGGGGCGGCCTCGCGGAGTCCGCAGACAGGACCATCCGGCGCGCGGAAGCACTCGCGCCGGATCGTCTCGTGCTCCCGGTACCCGCCACGCGTGCTACTGGCCGGGATGGTACTCGCGCTCGGTGCGGCCGCGTAGCTGCGACGGGTAGAAGTAGACGTCGCGCAGGTTGCCCGCGGCGTAGCGCTCCGCCTGGTCGTTGAAGTGCGGCGAGCGCGGATCGCCGCTTTCCCCGCCCGCGGTCACGGCGCGCGCCCGCACGCTGTCGCCGAACTCCACCGCCGCCACGAAGCTGTTGCCGCTGGTGCCGTAGTACCGCTTTGTCCCCGGATAGCGCCGCGCGCCGAACGAGGCCAGCGAGCCCCACTGCGCCGACGTGAAGGGCACGGGAATGCTGGGTCCCGCGTCGCTGAACGGCTGCACGATGGCGCCCGTAAGCCGCTGAAAGCGGTTGATTTCGCCCCAGGGCGTGCGCCAGGTGCCAAAGTCCGCCTGCAGCCGGTCCGACGCGGCGGCCAGCGCCTCCAGCTTCTGCGCGGAGGTGGTGCGCGTGGCCATGTAGTCGTACACCGACGTCCCCGCGCGGCGTGCCTCGGCGGCGGTGCGTCCCCACAGTTCCTCGCCCCAGAACACGGCCAGCGAGGTGGGGACGGAGGCCGCGCCCCACTTGTAGTCCCACGCGCGCAGCACCGCGATCTGGTCGGCCACGCGCGCCCGCAGCGGGTCGCTGGCCGGGGTCTGGTCGTACGCGGCCACCAGCGGCGGAATCAGCTGCGCGAACGCGGGAAGGTACGGGTCGTACGCCGCGCCGATCAGGCGCTGCAGGGTGAAGTCGCGCTTGTCCCGCAGCACCAGCATGGCGTGAATGCCGCGCGGGTTTTCGCCCGCCACGTCCATGTAGCGAGGGAAGCTCTCGCGCCGCGGGCTGTGCTCGCCGGCGGCGGAGTACGGCCAGTTGTTGGTGTTCTGGATCCACCCCGTGGGCGGGTTCAGCAGGTGCGGCGCCTCGTCCAGCGGGTGCAGTCCCTTCCAGTCCGTGGCGGGATCGCTTCCGTCCACCGGCCGCGTGTAGTCGAACCGGTCGTCGCGCCGGGGGATGAAGTGCGGGTGCATGTAGGCGATGTTGCCCTCCGCATCCGCAAAGATGGTGTTGTTGGACGAGTTGGCCTTCAGCTCCTCGGCAATGCGGCGGAACTCGGCGTAGTTGCGCGCCTTGGTGCGCAGGAACGACTGGCTGAGCGCCTCCACCGGCTTGTGCATGAGGGCGATGCTCACCCACCTGCCGTCCGCCTCGCGCACGACGGGGCCGTGGTGCGTGCGGTAGACCGTGAAGGTGCGCCGTGCCGTGGTGCCGTCCGTGGCGCGATAGAGAATGGTGATGCTGGAGGTGACGACGGGCCGCTCCTCCGCGCCGTAGCGGTAGAACCAGCGCCCGCTGCGCTCGGTGACGGTCTCCAGGAACTCGTCGACGTTGTCTACCCCGCTGGAGGTGTGCATCCACCCGGCGCGCTCGTTGAACCCCTGGTAGATGAAGAACTGTCCCCAGGTGGCGGCCCCGTACGCGTTCAGCCCCTCGTCGCTCGTCATCTGCAGCTCCGAGCGGAAGAAGAACGACGTGTGCGGGTTGATGAGGAGCAGCGCGTGGCCGTTCTCCGTGTTGCGCGGGGCGATGGCGATGCCGTTGGATCCGCTGGGCTCGCGAAAGCGCGTGTCCGTCTGGAGCGCGACGGGACCGCCCTGGCGGCGGCCGTAGAAGGCTTCCAGTTGCGCCAGCGACACGCGCTCGATGTCGCCGCCGATGCTGCCTTCGCTGAACGAGAGCGCCATCCAGGGCTCAAAGCGGCGGATGACGCGCGGCGTGATCTGCGGGTGCGTTGCGAGATAGTAGTTCAGCCCGTCAGCCCACGCGTTCATGAGCGACTGCAGCCACGCTGGGCTGGCGGCGTACTGGGCGCGCAGGGTGTCGGGGTTGATGAACAGCTTCATCCGCAGGTCCTGCCAGATGGCGGATTCGCCCTCTGCCTCGGCCAGGCGGCCCATGGAGTTGAGGTAGTTGGTCTCCACGCGGTTGAAGTCGTCTTCTGCCTGCGCGTAGATCATTCCGAACACCGCGTCGGCGTCGGTCCTGCCGCGCACGTGCGCGATCCCCCAGTTGTCGCGGGTGATGGTGATGCTCTGCGCGCGCGCCCGCCACCGCGCCATCTCGCCGCCAACGTCAGCCGTCGACGGCGAAGCCGCGGACAGTCCGCCGGCCTGCTGCGGCCGTGGCGCGCAGGAAGCGAGCGCGACGAGCGCAAACGCACCGAGGTATGTGATCGCCGTCCGTGTGCGGATCATGTGGATGCTTTGCAGGATGTTTCCATCACGCCCGCGGAACACGCCCGGGCTCCCCGCCAACCTTCCCCGCCCGCCCCCGATCCGCAAGGCCGCCACCGAGATCGTCTCCGCGGATCACGCCGGAGCCCGCCCGTGCGCTCGGCGTCCGAGCGCGCCGGGAAGAGTCCGCCTGGATTGGACCGCCGAGCCCGGATTGTCGTCCCGAGCGAAGCGTCGCGCGTTTTCAGCAACGCCGGTCCGACGGCGATTCCGGAGCGCACGGCAGACGGAGCCGGCTCAGGCTGCGGCTTGGGCGCTCGGCGCGGGCGACGTGGCGCATCCTTCGACCCGCTGCCGGGCATCGGTGCAGTGGACGCGGCGGCATGGCCGCTCACTTTCCTGCCGCCTCGGCGCGTGAGTGTCATCCTGAAGGAGCAGCGCACTGAGCCGTCCACTCACGCCAGACCCTGTGCGACGGAAGGATCCCGGACCGAAGCTTCCGTGTGGCCGCTGCCCGGCGCGGCGTCCCCCGGCCTCCTCGCGGCGTACGCGGGTCGGGAGCGCGCCACGCAGCCTGTCGTGCGTCGGGTGCCGTGTGGCGGGATTCTTCAGTCGGCGCCAGAGTTGGGGCACAGGATCGGCCTCGCCTGCGCCTCCCTCAGAATGACACTCACAGGCTGAGGCGCTACCACAAGCGTGTTTCTCAACACGCTTTCAGAATGACACTCACAGGCTGAGGCGCTACCACAAGCGTGTTTCTCAACACGCTTTCAGAATGACACTCACAGGCCGAGGCGGTACAACAAGCGTGTTTCCCAACACGCTTTCAGAATGACA